>JAFRSR010000420.1 GCA_017427485.1 Kiritimatiellia bacterium | reverse complement strand
CCAGGTGCGGCAGGACGAGGAGACCGGCCAGACCATCCTCTCCGGCATGGGCGAGCTGCATCTGGAAATCCTCGTGGACCGTCTCAAGCGCGAGTTCAAGTGCGCGGCGAACGTCGGCAAGCCGATGGTGAGCTATCTCGAGACCGTGACCGCGCCGGCTTCGACCTCGTTCACGTTCGACCGCGAACTCGGCGGCAAGCGCCACGCCGTGACGCTTGCCGTGGAGGTCAAGCCGCTTGAGCGCGGCAAGGGCCGCGAGGTGAAGGTCGCGCGCGACATACTGAACGAGCTCCCGGACCCGAAACTCGCCGCGTGCATCGAGCAGGCGCTCATGGACGGCGTGATGACGGGCGTCCTCGCGCGCTTCCCGATGACCGACCTCTCCGCCACGGCGACGCGCGTGGAGCTGGTCGATCCCGAAGTCTCCGACGAGATCGCCCTGCGCGGGGCGGCCATGATGGGTTTCCGCGAGGCGGCCGAGGCGGCCGTGCCCGAGTTCCTCGAGCCGATCATGAAGCTCGAGATCACCACGCCGCCCGAGAGCGTGGGCGAGGTGCTGGGCGACCTCAACGCCCGGCGCGGGACGGTCCTCGACATGGAGCAGCGCGGCGACATGCAGATCGTGCACGCGCGCGTGCCGATGGCGCAGATGTTCGGATATGCCACGGCCATTCGCTCGCTCACGAAGGGTCGTGCCTCCTACTCGATGGAGCCGGACACCTTCGACCTCGCCCCGCGCGCCGTGCGCGATGAACTCCTCGCGCGGTGAAGTTTCGATGATTTTGAATCACAGAAAGGAATAACAAGATGAAGATTCTCGACATGCCCTGCACGAAGGGCTTCATGCAGCTCGCCCAGGACGGCGTGGACAAGGGCTGGCACGAAATGAACGGCGGCAACCTCAGCTACCGCCTCACGAAGGACGAGGCCGCGAACGTGAAGAAGGTCGTGAAGAAGGCCTCCGGCGCGTGGACGGACATCTGCGAGAGCGTGCCGAAGCTCGCCGGCGAGTTCTTCATGGTCACGCGCACGACGGGCTACATGCGCAACGTCATGCGCAACCCGGAGAACGCCTTCGGCATCGTCGAGATCGACAAGACCGGCACGAAGTACCGCATCTGGTGGGGGCTTTCAAACGGCGGACGTCCCACAAGCGAGTTCCCGAGCCACCTCAAGAACCACGAGGTGAAGCTCGAGACGACCGGCGGCGAGCACCGCGTGATCTACCACGCGCACCCCGTGAACCTCATCGCGCTCACGTTCGTGCTGCCGCCGACGGACAAGGCGTTCACGCGCGCGCTGTGGGAGATCATGACGGAATGCCCCGTGATCTTCCCCGAGGGCGTGGGCGTGGTGCCGTGGATGGTGCCGGGGAAGGGCCCGATCGCGACGGCCACCTCCAAGCTCATGCGCGACTACAACATCGTCGTGTGGGTCCACCACGGGCTGTTCGTCTCGGGCAAGGACTTCGACCGCTGCTTCGGCCTCATGGACACCGTCGAGAAGGCGGCCGAGATCCGCATCCGCGCGCAGTCCACGGGCGCGATGAAGAAGAGCGCCATCCAGGTGCGCCAGCTCCGCCAGATCGCGAAGGACTTCGGCTTCACGTTGAACGAAAAATTCCTCTGATCCCCATTACCCCCTTGCAACGCGGCGGGGTTTTTAGTAAACTATTGCCTCACTTTTGCAGACCAAAGGAGTAAAAATGGCAGACAAGAAAGCGTTTCCGCTGGAAAAAGTTCGGAACTTCGGCATCATGGCGCACATCGACGGCGGCAAGACGACCACGTCGGAGCGCATCCTCTACTATTCCGGCAAGAACTACAAGATCGGCGAGGTGCATGACGGCGCGGCGACGATGGACTTCATGGTCCAGGAGCAGGAGCGCGGCATCACGATCCAGTCCGCCGCCACGTGCGTGCAGTGGGGCGCCTACCGTCTGTCCCTGATCGACACTCCCGGACACGTGGACTTCACGGCCGAGGTGGAGCGCTCGCTCCGCGTCCTCGACGGCGCCGTGGCCCTCTACTGCGCGGTGGGCGGCGTGCAGCCGCAGTCCGAGCAGGTCTGGCGCCAGTCCGAGAAGTACAAGGTGCCGAAGATCGCGTTCGTCAACAAGATGGACCGCATCGGCGCGAACTTCTACTCCGTGATGGACCAGATGAAGAACCAGCTCGGCGCGAACCCCGTGCCGGTGGTGCTCCCGATCGGCGCGGGCGAGACGTTCGACGGCATCGTCGACCTCATCAAGATGAAGGCGATCCGCTACGACATGAAGAGCCTCGGCAAGAACATGACGGAGGAGGACATCCCCGCCGACATGGTCGAGAAGGCCCAGGAATACCGCCAGAAGATGATCGAGTCGGCCGCCGAGCAGGACGACGCGCTCATGGAGAAGTTCTTCGCGGGCGAGGAGCTCACGAACGACGAAATCAAGATGGCGCTCCGCAAGGGCTGCATGGCCCGCACGATCACCCCGGCGTTCTGCGGCTCGGCGTTCAAGGACAAGGGCGTGCAGCAACTGCTCGACGGCGTGTGCGACTACCTGCCCTCGCCGATCGACGCGGGCGCGGCCGTCTCGGCCGACGATCCCTCGCAGAAGCGCGAGCCGAGCGACAACGAGCCGTTCTGCGGCCTCGCGTTCAAGATCATGTCCGACAAGGCGATGGGCAAGATCACCTTCGTGCGCGTCTATTCCGGCACGCTCAAGCTCGGCGGCGAGCTGCTCGACTCCACGATCAACCAGGAGCAGCGCATCAGCCGTCTTTTCCGCATGCACGCGAACAAGCAGGAGGCGCTCGAAGAGGCGCACGCCGGCGACATCGTGGCGTGCGTGGGTCTCACCCAGACCCGCACGGGCGACACGCTCTGTGACCCCGAGCACCCGATCACCCTCGAGTCCATCGACTTCCCGGCGCCCGTGATCTCCGTCGCGGTGAAGCCGCAGTCCCGCCAGGACAACGAGAAGCTCGGCGCGGCGCTCCACGCCCTCGCGATGGAAGACCCGACCTTCGTCGTCACCTTCGACCAGGAGACCTCCGAGACGATCATCGCCGGCATGGGCGAGCTCTACCTCGAGGTCATCGTGGACCGCCTGAAGCGCGAGTTCAACGTCGCGTGCGACGTGGGCGCCCCGCAGGTCGCGTACCGCGAGACGATCACGACCACGGTCGAGAACGAGTACAAGCACGTCAAGCAGTCCGGCGGCCGCGGCCAGTACGCGCACGTGTGCCTCAAGCTCGAGCCGCAGGAGCCCGGCAAGGGCTTCGAGTTCGTCAACGAGATCAAGGGCGGCGTGATCCCCACCGAGTACATCCCGGCGGTCGAGAAGGGCGTCCGCAAGGCGCTCGAATCCGGCCCGCTCGCGGGCTTCCCGGTTGTGGACGTCAAGGCGACGGTCTACTTCGGCTCCTACCACGAGGTCGACTCGAACGAATTCGCGTTCGTCACCTGCGCGATGCAGTGCTTCAAGCAGGGCTTCATGAAGGCGAAGCCGCAGCTCCTCGAGCCGATGATGGACGTCGAGGTCGCCGTGCCCGAGACGTACATGGGCGCCGCGAACGGCTCCATCAACCAGCGCCGCGGGCGCGTGGAGGGCATGGAGGACCGCGCGGGCGTGAAGCTCATCAAGGCGACCGTCCCGCTCGGCGAGATGTTCGGCTACTCGAACGCCATCCGCACGGTCACGCAGGGCCGCGGCACGTTCACGATGATCTTCAAGCAGTACGAGGCGGTGCCGAAGAACATCGCCCAGGAAGTGATCGAGAAGCGCATCAAGGAAGGGAAGGTCCGCGCGAGCGCGGACTGATCGGACCGATGATGAAAGCACGGTCTTTCGCGGCGGTTGTGCTCGGCCTCGCCCTCGGCGTGGCGGCGCAGCCGCCGTCCGCGTCTCTGGATCTCTCCGGATGCTTCCCCACGGGCTGCATCCGCACGGTCGCCCTCGTGATGCCCGCGAGCATCCAGGCGAAACGCAACTTCGACCGCGGCAAGGCCGCGCTCGAGGCGGCTGGTTACAAGGTGAAGGTGATGCCGCGCCTGAACTTCAAGAAGGTCGCGCCGGTCGCGGACCGCGTGGCCGACTTCGAGCAGGCGTGGATGGACCCCGAGGTCGACCTCGTGCTCTGCGCGCGCGGAGGCGTCGGCGCGGAGGACCTGCTGGACAAGCTCGACTGGGCGAAACTGCGCACGCGCAAGCAGCGCGTGCTTGGCTTCAGCAACATCACGATGCTCCTCAACGCGATGCTGAAGGAGAAGGCGGGTCGTCCGTTCTCGGGGCCGACGCTCAGCCAGCTCATCTACGCGCGGCCGGAGACGTTCAAGTGGCTCTCGAAGGCACTGGCCGAGGAGAAGCCGATGCCCGACGTGAAGCTCAGGCCGCTCCGTCCGGGCGCCTGCTCGGGGCTTGCGTGCGGTGGACACATCTCGCTCGTCCTCAAGGGTGTGCAGATGGGCTGGGCGGCCGACACGAAGGACCGCATCGTGTTCCTCGAGACGAGCATCCGCGAACCGTCCTCGGTGCGCGCGTCGCTCGACGAACTGGTCAAGAGCGGTTACTTCAAGGATTGCGCAGGGGTCGTGTTCGGCGATCTCGCGGCGGGCGGTCCGAACCGCAAGAAGCTGACGGGGGCGGAGCTCGCGGCGGCGCGCGCCGAAATGGCGCAAATTCGGAAGGACTTCGCCGCGCGGATGACCTGCCCCGTATACGAGGGTTATCCCTACGGACATGTCCCGAAGAGCTTTGCCATCGATTTTCTGCGGCCCAAGTCAATCACCGCAGATGGCATCCTGAAGCAGTGACGTGCTCCCAGAGAGCACATGAAAACAATCGTGACAATCCTTGCCGCTGGCATCGTCGCGGCGGCGTCTGCCGAGGTGTGGTACGTGCCGGGTTGGAACCGTACGGCCGAGACGAACGGGCTTGCGTACACCTCTTGCAAGAATGTATTCAAGGATAGGGTTTGCGCGTTCTGGGGATGGGACGGCGACCGCGGCTGGGCAACCTCCGTCGCGAACGCGGACATCGCCGCGAAGCGTCTCGCCGACGAAATCGCCTCCACCAACGCCGCTTTCCGCTCCGAACTCGTGATCGTGGGACACTCCCTCGGCGGACGCATCGTGGCGCGGACGCTCGCGGAGCTGTCGCGCAAGGGCGTGAAGGTGGGGCAGGGCATCCTGCTCGCGCCGGCGATTCCCATGAACGACCCCGACGTCGCGCAGATGGGGGGCGGGTGCGGGCGGCCCGTCATCGTGGTGGTGAATCCGAAGGACGTCGTGCTCAAGTACTGCTACGACATGGTGGGCGGCGAGGGCGGTCCGGCGCTCGGTCGGAACGGCTCGCCCGTCGCGCTTGCGAACGTGGTGGAATACGCCGTCCCGAAGACGATCACGGACGAGACGAAGGTCGACGCGGCATGGGGACGTTCCGAGACCGTGAAGCGCCTGTGCAACCACCTCGCGGCGTTCTATTTCACCGAGCTCCGGCGCATCCTCGACGGCAGGCCGTCGAAGTCCGCCCAGGTGCGCGTGCCGCAGGGGCGCATCAACCTCGAATGGAAGGTGATCGACGCCGGCGTGTGGTGGGATATACTTGAAAGATGCGGCGGGTGGAAGCTCGAACGCAACATCGTCACGGGCCACTGCCGTATCATCAGTCCCGAACGTCGGCGCGTGGCATGGGGAACAGAGGCACAGATGCGCGCCTCCTTCAGGAAAATCCGCGCGCAGATGTCGTCTCGAAGCCGAACCGAAAGAACGGACGAATAGCGATCAGTTGCCGAGCGATTGCCAGAGCGCGTCGAGGCGCTTGGGGCTGACGGGCTGCGGCGTGTGCAGTTCCTGCGCGAAGAGCGAAACGCGGTATTCCTCCACCATCCAGCGGTAGTCCGCAAGGGAGGCGGCATCGTACTTCCCCGACTTGTCGGCGATGGCGCTCTGGTAGCGCTGCCAGTACGGCGCGAGGCGTTCCTCCTTCGCGCGGTCACCGGCGGGATTCGTGCGCGCACGGTCGAGGCGGATGGCCGCGCCCTTGAGGTAGCGCGCGTAATGACGCAGTTGCGCGAGCGGCACCACGCGCGGGAAGCCCCGGAAGAGAAGCCAGGCAAGTTGGGTTTGGATTGATTCCGCCGTTTCGGCCGCGGCCGATTCGAGCGCCGACGTCAGTTGCGCGGCGGCCGCGGTCGAGTCGGCGACGATCCGCGCGATTTCGTCCTGCGCGAGGTTGAGCGCGGTGCGGCGTTCGCGGAGACGCTGCTCGAACGCGGCGGCGTCGCGGACGGGCGGCTTGTCCCGCACGAATGCCTCGCGCACGGCTCCGGCGAGGATGTCGTCCGCGATGCGGTCGTCGTCGTAGTTGAGGTCGCGCAGGTAGACGGCCGCGCCGAACGGCAGCTTGTTGCGGCGGAAGGGGATACGCGCGTGCGGTCCGAGCGCGAGCAGGTAGAGACGCGCCACGCCGCCCGCATGCGCGGCGTCTGCGGCGGCGGCGCTCGCGAAAAGGCGGAGCGACGCCCCCGCGCCTTCGTCCTGGAGGGCGGGGAAGTGTTCAAGCGCCCAACCGGCATGGCCGTTGGTGGTCTTCTCCGGAATCGTGCCGAAGGTCCATGTGGTGGAGGGGGCGGTGCGGACGGCGCGGGGCGCCGTCCCTCCCGTGGTCGATCCAAGTGCGGCGAAGACGGCGTCGAGGTCGCGGGAGGCGGCGAGGACGCGTCCCGTGGAGTCGTCGACCACGCGGTAGCGCACGCGGAGGTGGTTGGGGATGCGCGCGGCGTCCCAGGCGTCGGCGGGGATGCGGAATCCCCATTCTTCGTAGATCGTGCGGCGGACCGCGTCGAGGAGCGGCTCGGTGCCGGGCTTGAGGTGGGCGAGCAGGCCGGCGACCGTGTCCGAAATCGGTGAGAGCACGCGGCGGAACGATGAGGGCAGGGCCGAGAGGAGGCAGGTGAGCTTCTCGGGCAGGAGGCCGGGTACGAGCCAATCCGCGCGCCAGAGGCGGAGCGCGTGGACGCGTGAGGCGCGGACGGTGCAGGTGATGCCGTCGTCGTCTTCGCCGGGCGCGTTGCGGTAGACGAGCGCCATCTTCACGTCACCGATACGGATCGTGTCCGGGAAGTCAGTCGCGGAGACATCCTCGGCGGGCCACCAGTCCGACTTTTTGAGGCGGAACGCGCCGAGTTGCGCGGGCGTGGCGCGGGCGAGCCATTTGCGGAGGGCGTCGGCGGAGGCGACGTCGGCGGGAACGACCTGGTCGAAGGGCGCCTCGCGGCGCACGGCGTCGAACAGTTCGGGGCGGCGCGTCTTTTCCGCGCGGCGGCGGAGGGCGTCAAGGAGGGCGCTGTTCTCGCGCACGGGCGGGGGCGGACGCGGGAACTCGCCGTCGACGAGTCCGCGCCGGATGAAGATTTCGCGCGCGAGCGCGGGGTTGAGGCGCGTGAGGTCACGTCGGCGTGCGGGCACGATGACGAGTCCGTAGAGCGTGACCTGCTCCGTCGCGCGCACGAAGCCGGACTGGGGATCCCACTCGGGCGAATGGTAGTGGTGCTTGCAGAGGTCGCCGGCGACGGGCTCGATCCACGTGGGATCGAGCGTGGCGGCGGTGCGGGCGAAGAGGCGCGCCGTGTCCACGAGCTCGCCGGCGAAGATCCAGGGGGGCGTCGCTTTCTTGAGGGCGGAGGAGGGATGCACGACGAAGCGGAGCCCGTGCGCGCCGCTGTAGTCGTGCGCCTCCTCGTCGAACTTCCCGATGCGCCCGAGGAGACCGGCGAGGAGCGAACGGTGGAGCGCGGCGGAGGTTTCCTCGTCCTTGCGTCCGGTCGATTCCGAAAAGGAGAGCTTGAGGCGTTTCGCGAGGGTTTCGAGCTGGTGGGCGAGGTCGCGCCATTCGCGCATCTTCGGATAGGAGAGGTAGGTGGACGTGCAGAGCTTGCGCGCCTTTGCCTGTGAGAGTTCGCGCGTTTCGGTTTCCCACCAGTCCCAGAGCTTTCGTATGCCGAGGAAGTCGGAGCCGGGCACGCGGAACTTCGCGTGCTGCTGGTCTGCCTGCTGCTTCGCGTCGATCGGACGGCGGCGCGGGTCGTCGCACGCGAGGGCGGCGACGACGGGGATTGCGGTGGGGAGGACGGCGTTTTCGGACGCGGCAAGGAGCATGCGCGCGAGGCGCGGCTCCACGGGAATCTGCGCGAGCTTGCGACCGATGTCCGTGAGGGCGGGTCCTCCTTCGGAGGCGTGGCAGATGGCGCCGAGTTCGAGCAGTTCGCGGAGGCCTTCGCGGACCATCGGGAGCTTGGGCGGGTCGATGAACGGGAACTTCTCGATGTCGCCGAGGCGGAGGTCGAGCATCGTGAGGATCACGCCGCCGAGCGAGGAACGCAGGATTTCGGGGGGCGTGTAGGCGTCGCGGGAGTTGAAATCCTCCTCGGAGTAGAGACGCACGCATGTGCCGGGCCCGAGGCGTCCGCAGCGTCCCGCGCGTTGGCGGGCGGAGGCCTGGGAGACGGGCTCGATCTGGAGGCGCTGCACCTGGGTGCGGTGGATGTAGCGCGAGATGCGCGCGAGGCCGCTGTCGACGACGGCGCGGATGCCGGGGATGGTGACGGAGGTCTCGGCCACGTTCGTGGCGAGGATGATGCGGCGGCGGGCGGAAAGGCGGAACGCGCGCTGTTGCTCGCCGGCGGGAAGGGAGGCGAGGAGGGGAATGACTTCGTCCTCGCCGTGGCGCACGCGCACGAGGTGGTCGGCCGTCTCGCGGATGTCGCGTTCGCCGGGGAGGAACACGAGGATGTCGTCGGAAGGGGGCAGTTCGGCGACGGCGGCGGCGACGTCGCGCGGGAGGTCGAGCTCCTCGCCCTCGGGCGGCGGACGGTAGAGGATCTCGATGGGGAAGAGGCGTCCTGGGACGGAGATCACGGGCGCGCCGTCGAAGAAGGCGGCGAAGCGGGCCGTGTCGAGCGTGGCGGACGAGACGACTACCTTCAGGTCGCGTCGGCGCGCGAGGACGCGTTTGAGGATGCCGAGGAGGAAGTCGATGTTGAGGGAGCGTTCGTGGGCCTCGTCCACGATGATGCAGTCGTAGGCGCGCAAGAGCGGGTCGGCGCGCGTCTCGGCGAGCAGCACGCCGTCGGTCATGAACTTGACGCGCGTATCCTGCGACACGCGGCGGGCGAAGCGGTGCTGGTAGCCGACGAGCCCGCCCACGGGTGTTTCGAGCTCGCTCGCGACGCGTTCGGCCATCGTGACGGCGGCGAGGCGGCGCGGCTGCGTGCAGGCGATGCGCCGTCCCTTCGCGCCGAGGCCAAGCTCGAGGGCCATCTTCGGAAGCTGGGTGGTCTTGCCGCTGCCGGTGTCGCCGCATACGATCACGACGGGATGCGCACGGAACGCCGCGAGGATGTCCCCGCGGTGCGCGCAGATGGGCAGTTCGTCTGGATAGTGCAAGTTCACCGCAAGATTATACCACTTCTCCAGACGCCGGGAAACCCCGTTGCCACGGTGTGCGGGGTTTGCTAGAATGTGCGCAACGGCAAACAGGAACGGAACACGAACATGAAAAGCAAGTTTCTCGGTGCGGCGGTGGCCGCGTGTTGTGTGGCGCTGGCGTTTGCGGCGGAGCAGACGGCGCCGTTGCGGCTGGAGCCGAAGCGGGCGTCATGGTTCTCACGCGTCCATGTCTGCAAGGACCTCGCCTACGGCCCCCGCCAGCTCGGCGCCGGCGCCGCCCATGCGGACGTGGCGCAGACGTACGACCTGTACCTGCCCGCGCCCCTCGGCAAGATCCCCGCGGCGGCGCCGTTCTTCCTCCACATCCACGGCGGCGCCTGGAAGTACGGGAACAAGAACGGGCCGGCCCCGTTCTTCGAAGGTCTGGCGAAGGAGGGGTTCGTCGTCGCGTCCATGAACTACGCGCTCTGCAACAAGGGCCGCGGCGGCGAGCATGCCTTCGCCGACATGCTGGCGGACGTCGACGCGATGGTCTCGCATCTGCCGCAGCTCGCCGCCGCGCTCGGCATCGACATCCCGCGCGTGGCCGTGGGCGGCAGTTCGGCGGGCGGGCACCTCGCGCTCCTCTACGCCTACGACGGTGCCAATCCGTCCGCGCTCGGCCTCAATCTCGCGCATGCGGTGCCCGTGGCGTGCGTGTTCAGCGACTGCGGCCCGACCGACATCTCCAGCCCGGAGTTCGGCGTGGCGGGCATGGGAGCCACGAAGAACGAGTTTGCGGCGTGGAACGGGACCTTCGGCGCGCTGTCCGGCGCGGGGCGCGAATACGGGACGTTCACGAATCTCGTCGCCCATCTCGCCCGTTACTCGCCGGTCAACCTCGTGTGCGCGAAATCGCCGCCGACGATCTGCCTCTACGGCGAGATCGGGGCTGTGCCGACGTCGGGCACGTTCGCCCCCGTGCCGGGCGGGGAGCGCCATCCGTACGCGGAGCTGTGGAAGATGGTCGGCTCTTCCGCCACGCCGCCCGCCGCCGTGGGCACGGACGGAATCGTCGCCACGCAGAACTACGAGGCGCTGACGAACCGCCTTGCCGCGGCGGGCGTTCCGTACGCGGCACGCCTTGAAAAGGCCGGGCATTGTCAGATTCTCTACCGCAAGCCCCAGACGCGCCCCTGGCTCTTCGGCAACCTGAAGCGCTATCTCGAGGGAACGCGCTAGACCGTCGGCGCGCGGCGGCGCATGACGAGCTTGGAGACGGCGACGTAGGAGACGCCGAGGACGAGCGCGCCGACGATGATCCACACGAGGTGGGCGTCAAGCATCGCCTTGCCCTTGTGGACGAGCTCCAGGTAGGTGATGTCGCCCGCGGATCGTCCGAGCGCGTAGCCGATGGCGGCGAGGATGGCGGTCCAGATGCCGGCACCGAGACCCGTGAAGAGCGTGAACTTGCCGAGCGGCATCCGCGCGAGGCCGGCGGGAATCGAGATGAGCTGGCGGATCACGGGAACGAGGCGGCAGACGAACGTGGTGGCGCCACCGTAGCGGTTGAACACCTCGCAGGCGCGGTCGAGCGCCTCGGGTTTCAGGAAGAACCACTTGCCGTACCTGCGCAGGAAGGGTTCGCCGAGTTTCGCCGAGAGGTAGTAGTTGAAGTACGCGCCCGCGAGGGAGCCGGCGAGGCCGATACCGACGGCGAGCGCGAGGTCGGGCACGGGCGCGTGGAGCGAGAGTTCCCCGCGCGCGGCGAGGAAACCGGCCGGAATCATCACGATTTCGCTGGGGAAGGGTATGAAGGAGCTTTCGATCGCCATGAAGGCGAAGATGAGCGCGTAGCCCCAGACGGGGGCGAACGCGGCGATTGCGTCGAGGTGGGAGGCAAGTGCGTCAAGCATGGCGTTTTTGTCTTTTGAATGTCAGGAACGATGGTATTTTATCATATCTCGCTTGAGAATCAAGAATGTTCATTGATTTCGGGAGCAGACTTGACACCGTGCGCACGGGTTTGGTAAAATATGTGCGAACGCAACACGGAGGACGGCCGTGGGAGGTTAGAAATGAGCATCACATTGTCGATACCGCCTGCCATCGTGCAGGAAGTGAGGGAGTGGGCCGAGGCCAACGGCACCAGTCTCAATCAGTATGTGCGCGAGTGCCTTGAGGCGAAGTGTCAGGAACTTGAATCTGCACGCAAGACGCGCGCAAGCCAGTTCTTGGAGTTTGCGCGTGCGAACCTTGCGCATGCGCCTCAGGGTTGGCGCTTTGACAGGCAGCGGGACGGCGTACGGGAACTGGAGGCGGTCAAATGAGATTTTTTGACACGAACGTCCTCGTTTATGCGGCAACCGACCAAGATGCGCGGAAAGGCGAAATCGCGCGCGAGCTGCTTGCCCACGCGCTCACCGTCAATCACGACGGGTGCGTTTCCACTCAGGTCCTGAGCGAGTTCTCGAATGCGATGACCATGAAACTGCACCAAAGCAAGGACAAGGTTGACGTCTATCTAGATTACTTCCGCGACCTGCTCCAGACGGACGTGACGCTCGATCTCGTCCGCCACGCGCTCGCCGTGAAGGAGGAATACGGCATCCCGTTCTACGACGCGCTGATCGTCTCGGCCGCGGAGAAGACGGGCTGTCTTGAAATCGTCAGCGAGGATATGGGCGAGGGGCAGGTCTATCGCGGCATGAAGGTGATCAATCCATTCGCAGAACAAACCTAGCGTCGACCCCACGGTTTTTCGTCTGAACCGATTGCACCTGTCGGTACGATCTGCTATACTTTTCGCGCTTATAAAAAGGATTATGCCATGAATAAGACCAGGTGCTTCAACGGCGCGTTGTGCGCAGTGTCGTGTGGGCTTATGATGACAGCGTCGCTTTCGGCGACGGCGGATTCCGTGTGGACGGGCGCGGCGGACGCCTGCTGGACGAACGCCGCGAACTGGGCGAACGGCGAGGTGCCGGGGCGGTACTACGCGCCGGACGGAACCCTGACCGGTACGAAGGAGATGACCGCCACGTTCGGCGCCTGCTCGGGCGCGGTGGAGATCGACCTCGACGGACTCTTCTCCATCGGCAAGATCCTCGTCACCGGTGCGAACGCGCCGCGTTACACCTTCGGCACGTCCACGACGCAAGTGCTGCCCATCGAGGCGATCGTTAACGGTTCGCGCAACCAGTTCACCGTCGATTCGTCTGTGACGCGTGCACCGATCGTCAGGGCCATTTTCGGGTTCGGCAACGGCATCGAAAGTGCAGAGGGAAACACCTTGGTCTATCTTTACAACAACTCGGTCGATACTGTCGTCATCAACGACTTCGGCTACATGCGGCGTGCTGCCGCAAACCACCGCACCCGTGCCGTGTTCGCCGGAACGGGGCCGATCGCCGTCAACGGCGAGTGGAAGAAGGCGCCTGCCAACGCGGTCCAAGACAACCAGTCGTACATCTGCAGCGGCAGCAGCGTCGGCCCCACGTTCAACAAGTCATTCTCGTTCGGCGGACTGTTCAACAGCAGCGCTGTCAATTCGAAGATGACGATCGCCGACGGGGTGACGATTACGACCACCGGCGCTTGGGGCGATTTCGGCAATCTCCCGTTCACCATAGACGGCCCCGGCACGATCGCCGCAACGCCCGGCAAGTTCGCGCAATGCTACAATAACAGCACGATCAACTTTAACTGCCGTCTTGCGCTGACGTCCGTTCCGGCTGCTGACTACGGGCTTCAATTCTACGGCCAGGGCGGATACCACATCAACAACAGCGCGAACACGCTTTCGGGAACGCTCCAGTACTGGGGTTCGAACGCCAGTTCCGCCTTCGTGTTCGACAAGATCGGGCGCATCGGCGAGACGTGTCCGCTGTCCAGCGTCACCACCATCCGCGCCAACAATTACCTGAAGGTGGTGTTCACGGGCTCCGCGCCGGACGTCACCGACCGCGTGTTCGAGATCGGCTCGAAGGACGTGGCGAACAACTGGAACAACACCAATCATTCCTTTGTCGTGGAGCAGGCGGGAACCGCGTCGCTGACGGTGGAGTCCTCCCCGTCGCTCAGGTCCGCGCCGGCCGACGGCATCCACAAGTTCACGCTTACCGGCAACGGAGCGGGCGAGGGCATCTGGGCGGGCGTGCTGGCCGACGGCTCGTCCACGAAGCTGCAGGTGACGAAGGCCGGCACGGGGCGTTGGACATACACGGCGGCGAACACGTACACGGGCGACACGATCGTGAACGCCGGCACGCTCGCCCTTGGCGCGAACGGCACGCTGGCGGCGTCGCCGGTCAAGCTCGCGGGCGGGACGCTGGAGGTGTCCGGCACGAAGACGCTGGCGTCCATCGACGCGGCCGGCGCGTCCACGCTGAGTCTTGCCGCCGGCGCCGCGCTGACGGTCGGCGCGATTACGCAGAGCTCCGGATCGCTCGCGGTGACGACGGGCGACGGCTCGTCGCTCGTCTGCCTCGCGCTGGCCAACACCGCGCCCGGCTGGATTACGGTGAACGGCTATGCAGCCGAGTTCGACTCTGCAGGCCGCCTGAAACGGCAGAGCTACGCGGTCACCGCCGCCATCGCCGCACGCGGCGACACGGTGCCGAACGACGCCTCCGCCGTGGTGGGAATCACGTCGCCCGGCACGGGCGGGGCGGACGAGCTGGCGGCCGCCGCGACGACCGTCGCCGCGCTTGTGCAGAAGACTTCCGTCCCGGCCGTCATCTCGCTCGCGGGCGGCCGCACGCTCTCCGCCGGAGCGCTCGCGGTGGACGAATCCGGCTCGGCGCTGACAATCGGCGCGGACGTCGGCGAAGGCACGCTCGCCGCCGCGTCGTCCACGCTCACGTTCGATGCGGCCAACGCCGCTTCCGACGCATCGATCACGGTCAACTCCGCGCTCAACGCCGCGAAGATCGAGAAGAAGGGCGACGGCGACCTCTTCTTCCGCGCGCCTTTCGCGTTCGCGGGCGAGATGGAGGTTACGGCGGGCCGCGTGGTTCTCACGAACGAGACGACGCTTTCGCTCGCGGCCACGCTCGTCGGCGGGCAGCCGGGCACGAGCAAGGTGCAGGTGGACGGTCCGGGTTCGATCACGTTCCCGCACAAGAACCCCGACTACCATGGCGACTTCGTGCTGAGCGGCGGGACGGTGCAACTCGACAAGGACGATCTCACGGTCACCCACTTCGGCGCGAACGACGGCGACCTGGTCGTCGTCAACGGCGCGTCGCTGGTCCTGGACGGGTCGAAGGGGCAGGGGGACAACCTGAAGATGAACGGGAAAAGGATACGCTTCTCGGGCCACGGGCCGAACGGCGGCGGCGCGCTCGTCGCCAACGAGTTCTTCTTCAACTTCCTGGACGACGTGACGCTCGACGGCGACACCACCTTCGCGTGCACGAGGGGTAAGGTCAATTCAGGCTATGTGGCGTTCAACGCCGCGCAGGCGCGATGTCTCGACATGGGCGGCCACGCGCTCAACTTCCTCTCGGGCGACGGCAGGGGAGGATATTTCGTGTTCAAGTTCAACACCTCCGTCACCAACGCGGGACCGCTTGTGATCGGCGGAAACTGCACGCTCAGCGCGTACGACGGCGCCTGGCTCGGCGAAGGTTCCGCCGCGCCGATCGTGATGTGTCCGGGCGCCGGCTTCTCGCCGTACAGGCTGACCGCACAGGACCGCAAGTGGGAGATACGCGGCACGAACGGAGCTCCCTCGCGCATCACTGTGCAGAACACCGTGGGCGTAACGGCCACCAACAGTTACCGCTTCAACGGCTCCGTGACGTTCGCGCCGCAGGAGCTTGGAACCATGGCGTGCTGGCGGATGCTCCAGCACGGCAACTGCAAGTTCGGACCGCTCTTCTTTGCGGGACCGATCAGCGGCGACGGATCGTTCCTCATCGACGCGAACTACAGGGGCGACTTCCACATCGAAGGGGCCGACAACACGTTCACGGGCACCATCGGGCTCACGAACAACTGGCTTTACTCCGCCGTGTGCCTGCACTGGCCGTCGTCCATTCCCGACTACTCCAAGCTCGTCCTCTCCGGCGGACGCGCCGTGGCGTACGCCGGCAACTGGAGCGACGCGCAGATCGTGTCGCTCGCCAACACCGCCTCGCTCACAAACGGCGCGATCGTGACGGTGAACACGACCGGGTGCGCGGGGAACGAGCACGAGATGGCGCTCTCCGACGAGGTCATCGCATCTGACACGTTCGGCATAGGGCACGAGGGGCCAGGCAGGCTTGCGGTCGCGGGAGGCTGGACAAAACCCGTGCGGCTGGCGTCGTACGGCGGCGAGCTGGCGCTGACGGGGGACGGCGAGCGGAAGGTGGAGTCGGTCACGCTCGGTCATCCGTACGTGTCCGGCACCAATGCCACGCTGTCGATCGAGGGCGGTTCCGTGACGCTTGGCAACGGCCCGGTCGCCGTCGGATTCGGGCAGGTGACGACGAACGACGGCTACCTGGCGACGCTCAAGATCTCGAACGCGAGCATCGTGGCGCCGGAGGACAATTCCGCGTGCGCGTATCCGCAGATCAGCGTGGGATACGGCTGCGAACCAGGTTTCATGGAGATCGGGGACGGTGCGGAAGTACGCGCCACGATGACGGTGGGCCACACCCATGTTGGCAACAACACGGCGGCCGGCATGGGCGCGGTGGCGCAGAAGGCCGGCAGTCGCGTCGTGCTGCGCGCGCATTCCTCGGTGCAGAACAATCGGATGTACATCGGCAACGGAGACGGTACCTGGGGTGCGTACGCTCTGGAGGGCGGAACGTTCGACGCCGGACAGATGACGCATACCGTGCTGGCGTACGGGACCCGCTCTGCCGGGACGTTCACGCAGGCGGCCGGCTCGACCGCCAACTTCGGGATGGTATGCATCGGCTGGGGCGCCTTTTCTTCCGCCCACTACTACATGACGGGCGGCACGGCCACCCTGAACGCTCTCCAGATACCGTACGTCAATTGGGGCGGCCAGGGCGGGCTCTCCACGCTCACGATCGAAGGCGGCGAGATGACCGTGAAGGCCGGCAACACCGTAGCGATGGCGCAGGCGAACCCGGAAAACAGTACGACGGACTACGGAACCACAGCGATCGTGAACCTGCTCTCCGGCGGCACGCTCCACGCCACCGTGCTTTCCAAGAAGAACAACTACCACATCATGCCCGAGGTGGTGCACGCCTACGTGAACTTCGACGGCGGCGTGCTCTCCGCCAACGGAAGCAACGACCTGTTCGGGCAGGAAGGATGGGGAATGGACGCGGTGACGGCGTTCGCCCGCGGCGCGGAGATCGCGGTGGAAGGCAGCTATACGTCGCGGGTGCGCGTTCCGATCAGCGCGCCGACCGGCAACGGCGTGGCGTCCGTGGCGTGGGCAGGCACGTCCGCCGCCGAGTTCAAGTATCTCGGCATGCCGACGGTGGACATCGTCGGCGACGGCCATGGCGCAAGCGCGGTGGCGCTATTCGACCGCGCAAGCGGCAGTGTGACGGGCATCAAGGTGGTAAGTCCCGGCTGCGGATACACGGAGGCGAAGGCCGTCATCAGGTCCGAGGCGCTCTGCTCCGCCAAGTCCGTGAAGGCCATGTGGCACACGAACGTCTGCGTGCTGACGTCCTCCACGCCCGCGTCGGGCGGACTGAAGAAGAGCGGCACGGGCACGCTGGAACTTTACGCGACGAACACCTACGGCGGCGCCACGACGATCGCAGGCGGCACGCTGAAGCTGATGTGCGACGACGCCATCCCCGCGGGATCTCAGCTGGTGCTTGCGGGCGGCACGCTGGACCTCAACGGCAAGACGGCGTCGTTCGGATCGATCGGCGGCAGGACCGGCACCGTGACGGGCGGCAACGTGTCGCTTTCCTCCTCGTGGACCGTAGACGTGGCGGAGCTTGCACAGGGACGCTATCCCGTCCTCACGGGCAACGCCTCCTTCGCCGCAGGTGCCACGGTCTCGTTCGTCAACACGCAGCTTCTCGACAAGAACCACAGCGGCGGGTATCCGTTCCTCGCCGTGAGCGGGACGGTGGAGAATCCGCCGGTCGCAGACGCTTCTCTGCCCACGCCGTGGTTCATCGCGCGCGCCGGAAACGTGTTCAAGGTCGTCTATCCGCACGGTACGGTGCTGATGTTCCGCTGACGAAAGGGATTTGCCGTGGGAAGGATTCTGGTCGTCGTCGCGCTGTCCGCCGCTGCCGCCGCGTTTGCGGAAGGGCCGTCCGTCGCGTCGATGCAGGGTGGCAGGCTTGAGATATCGGAGCCGTCCATCTCGTTCTTCATGCGCATCGTCTACCCCAAATGGCTGGGACAGGCCGTGGGACGCGGCGAGTTCACGTCCGAGGGCGGGGGACTCAGGCCGTTCGACTTCTCCGACGCGAAGGACAATCCCGCCGCAGCCAAGGCAACAGGTCTCCTGCATGTGTCCGGTGACGGCCGCGGAGGAGTGGACGTGCACTACCGCGTGACGCTGCCCGAGGCGATCGACGCCCAGCAGATCGGCCTTCAGGCGAACGTGCCCACCGATTCCATCGCCGGTGGATCGTTCGTAGTGGACGGTGGCGCCCATCCCGTTCCGCGCGTGATGCCCGGCGGCGGAAACGTGTTCCACGGCAGGGCGCGGAGCGCCGAGTTCCGCGACGCCGCCGGGAAGACGCTGCTTCGGATCGACTTTCCCCTGCCGTCTCCTGTCAGCCTCATGGGAAGGTCGAGCGAGACTTCCGGCGGGTACACGCTGCGCATCCCCCTCGGCGAGGCGGCGAAGTATCCGGCGGGCACGGTCCTGGAGCGCGCGTTCAAGATTTCCGGGCCGCGGCCGTTCAAGGCGAACGACGGCACGCCAAAGGCGCGCGAGGCCGGGCCGGACTGGATTCCGTTCATGCCGGACAAGGACATCGTCGCAGGTTCCGCGTGCGACTATTCGGGGTTGCGCGGCGAGGTGAAGTCGTGCGGGACGTACGGGCGCGTCGTGGCGCGCGGGCCACATTTTGAGTTCGAGCGGAGACCCGGCGCGCCGGTGAGGTTCTACGGCGCGAACGTGTGCTTCGACGCCTGTTACATGGAGCACGGGAAGTCCGATCGCCTGGTGGAACTCCTCTGCCGCGCGGGATACAACGCCGTACGCCTCCACCATTTCGACCGCAAGCTCACGCAAGACTCGCCCGACGCGGCCGGGCTTGACCCCGCGCGCATGGAGCGGCTTGACTGGTTCCTCTCCAAGTGCTACGCCTCCGGGCTCCACGTGACGACCGACTTCTTCATCGGCAGACTGGTCCCGCGCGCCGCCGCCGGACTTCCCGGGGCCGGCACGGTGGGACAGGCCGAGTTCAAGCACCTCATTTACTCCAACGCCGTTCTGCGCGCCAACTTCAAGACGTACATCGGCAATTTCCTTGGCCACGTCAACAAATACACCGGGCGGCGGTACGCCGACGAGCCGGGGCTCTTCGCCATCGCGTTCATCAACGAGGGCACGCCGCTGCCGCCCACGTATCCGCCGGATACCGCTACCATCTGCCGATTGGCCGACATGGAGACCGAGCTTGCCTCCGACCTGAAGGCACATGTGCGCGATGTGGTGAAGAGCCGCGTACTCGTCTCCAACATCTCCTCCGGCTGGAGCCCGCCCGCGTTCCAGCTGCCGCGCGCGAAGGTGTATGACTACGTGGACGACCACTTCTACGTGGACCATCCGCGCTTCCCGGTTCGTTCGTGGAGTCCGCCGTGGCGCTACGCCAACGCGAACCCGGTGCGCGACCCCGCCACGCACGGATTCCCGCGCATTCTTTTCACACGGCTCCTCGACAAGCCGTATACCGTCACCGAGTACAACTACTGCGCGCCCAGCCGCTTCCGCATGGCGGCGACGCTCCTCGCGGGATCCGCCGCCGCGCTGCAGGACTGGGCGGGGCTCTGGCGCTTCGAATGGACCATGAACCCGGACGATGCCGTGACGATGGATTACAAGGAACCGTTCCACGCGACGGGCTTCAACACGCCGGGGGACCCGCTCCAGCTCGTGGGCGAGGGGCTTTTCGCGGCGCTGTTCCTGCGCGGGGACCTGTCGCCGTACGGGAGGACCGTCGCCGTCACCATCGGCGAAGACGCGCTTCGCACGCCGAAGACGAACGAGGTGCTCAACGTGAAGCAGACGCCGTACATTTGGGCCGGATGGCGCGCGCGCATCGGCACGTTGCTGTCTGACGGGGGCGCGCCCGAGGGCGCGGCGGAATGGCGTTATCCCGCGGCGTTCCAGCGCACAGGGGAATCCGTCGCCGCCGAACTGCCCCCCGTGCCGCACGTGGGGGCGGACTTCGCCGCCGGTTCGTTCCGCGTGGCCACGCCGCGCACGTGCGGGCTGCTGTCCGAGGGCGGACGCGTGGAGGCGGGGGCGCTGGCCGCGGACGTGAAGGATGCGCCTGCCGCCGTGTGGGCGATCGCGCTGGACGGGCTTCCGCTCGCCGAGACGCGCCGCGTCCTGCTGGTGCACGCCACCAACGTCGAGTCCACCGGCATCCGCACGCTCGACCTTCCGAGTTCGCTCACGGTGTTCGACCACGGAAGGCTGCCGTTCCTGATGAGGCGCGGCACGGCCGACGTCTCGTTGGCCGTGTCCCGTGGCGCATGGAAGGTTTACGCGCTTTCGCCGGGCGGTCGGCGCCGGCGCGAGGTGCCGTACCGTTTTGACGATTTCGGTCGGATGCGCCTGCTGTGTGACACCGCCGCCGACCCCTCGTGCGCGACGTTCGCCTACGAGCTCGTGCGTTGACGGGAACGATGATCATGTGCTGAACGGTGCGAAGTGGCATCAATGAAACACTCGATAAAAAACGAAAGGAAGAACATGAAAAAGACAATCACGCTGGTCCTCGCCCTTGTGGCGGGGTTGGCCTTCGCAGAGTTCAAGGCGGGCTTCGCCAGGGTCGACGCCACGCCGCCGCTCGGGATCCCCATCGTCGGGTATTTCCACAAACGCGTCGCCGATGGCGTGCTGGATCCGCTCAACGTCGAGTGCGTGGCGGTCTCGGACGGCACGAACAGCGCGCTCATCTACTGCGTCGACGACCTGGGCCTGGGTCCGGTTTTCACCAAGAAGGCCTTCACGGCGATCACCGCGGCGACGGGCGTCCCGCGCGAGCGGATCTACATCCACGCGACGCATACCCACACGGGACCTGCCACATGGACGAGCGTCAACTTCACCAAGGAGGAGAACCGGCTGATATTGCAGCATGTGACCAATCGCATCGCCAAGATGGCGGAGGCCGGGAAGATGGCGCTTGCCGACATGGCCCCCGCGAAAATCGGCGTCGCGAAGACCGTCTGCCGCAACGTCTCCTTCATCCGCCGCTACCGCATGAAGGACGGATCCGTCCGCACCAATCCCGGCATCACGAATCCCAACGTCAAGGAACCCCTCGGCACGCCCGACGAAACGGTGCAGCTCGTCCGCTTCCGCCGCACGGGCGCACCCGACATCGCCATCGTCAACTTCGGCACGCACCCCGACTGCATCGGCGGGACGAAGTACTCGGCCGACTGGCCGGGCGTCGTGCGCAGCACGTTCGAGGCGGCGGTTGGCGACGGCGTGAAGTGCCTCTTCCTTAACGGGGCGCAGGGCGACGTGAACAACGCCCAGCGTTTCCCGCCACCCGGACGCGCTGCGCTGAACGCCGAGTCCAAGACGCGGCCAAAGGCGCGCGCCATCCACTTGGGCCGCGCGGTGGCCGGCGCGGCGCTGTCGGTGTGGGACGTCTGCGAGGAGATACCTGCCGGATCCGTCCGCGGCATCGTCGCCAGCCATCCGATGCCCGCGAACCTTCCGACTGCGGACGAGATCAAGTGGGTGGAGCTGTTTGACGCCGGACGCCGGAAAGAGATTCCACTTGGCAACATGGAGATCATGACGCTCACAAGTCCGCATTCGCGCGTGCGCAGGATGAAGAAAGGGCCGGATCACTTCGACATTCTCGTCTCCTCGCTCGCCATCGGCGACGGCCTGGCGTTCGCGGGCCTGCCGGGCGAGCCGTTCGTCGACATCGGGCGCGCGGTCAAGGAGCGTTCGCCGTTCCGCACGACGATCTTCACGTGCCTCACCAACGGCAGCGAGGGTTACATCGCGTCCACCAAGGCCCATGCTGACGGCGGCTACGAGGCGCTTTCGTCGCGCTTCGCGGCCCCGACGGGCGACAAGCTCGTCGACGCGCAGGTGGAGCAGCTGAAGGCGCTGAAGGGCGGTGCAAAGCCCTCCGCCCGCTGATGGGGCAGGACATGGGTGTGAAAACGGGTGTGTTCTTGACCGCCGTCCTGTCGGCGGCGGTGGCGACAAGCGCGACCCTCCCGGAGGGGTTCATGTCGCCGCCGAAGGAGAACTATCCGTCCATGTGGGTGTTCAACCTCGGCGTCAAGTCGCCGCGGGAGGTCATTACAAGCGATCTGGAGGAGTTTGCGAAGGTCGGAATCTCCTCGTTCATGATGATCGGCTATGGCGCAAGCATCACGCCGGCAAGGCCGTATGGCGACACGTCGCTCAAGGGAAAGATGCACGGCGTGTTGGCCGACCGTCTCCGCTGGGCGTTGCATGAGTCGCACCGGCTCGGTCTGGGCGCGTGGATCATGCTCGGGCCGGGCGGCTGCGGAAATAGCGACTGTCCTCCCGAACATGCGCAGAAGGAACTGATTCTGACGACCGCGCGCGCGGCGACGGATGCGAACGGCGCGGTGCGCGTGTCTCTTCCGAAGAGGGGCGCGAAAGAGACGCCCCGCAATCCGGACGGTTCGCCGAAACACTACTGGGACGTGGCGTCGCTTGCGGTTCCGGTGAAGAGGGGCTTCGTCCAGACGAACGAGGTGGTTGACGTGTCCAGTTACCTCGACCGCGCCTCCGACACGCTTGTCTGGAAAGCGCCGGCTGCGGGCGAATGGCTCGTCATCCGCGCGGGCGCCGTGCCGAAGATATTCGGCTTCGCCGGCTGTTTCATCGACCACATGAGCAAAGAGGCCTTCGATGCGCATTGGGCAAACGTCGTGATGCCGCTGCTGGAGCAGATCACGCCCGAGGAGCGTTCGGCGCTCGTGGGCGTGTGGTGCGACAGCTGGGAGGCGGGGACCATCAACTGGACGCCCGGTTTCGCCGAGGAGTTCCGCAAGCGCCGGGGGTATGCATTCCTGTCGATGCTTCCCGTGAAGGCCGGCGTCAAAATGGTCTCTGCCGAACGGTCCAGGAAATTCACGCGCGACTGGAACGTGACGGTCGGCGAGCTGATTGCCGAGAACCACTACGCCTACCAGAAGGAGGTTGCAAACAGGCATGGCCTTCTGTCAAGCGCCGAAGGTTGCGGTCCGCACCTCCACCACGGCGACGCCCGCATGATCCAGGGCCGCGCCGATGTCGCGATGGGCGAGTTCTGGATGCCGAGCCCGCACCGTCCGGAGGACAGCCAGCGCTTCATGCTGCGCGACAGCGCGACGGCGGCGCACGTCTACGGCATGAAGTCGGTGGAGAGCGAGGCGTTCACCACGATGGGCACGCACTGGGAGGAGTCGCCCGCGATGTTCAAGCCATGCGCCGACCGCGCGTTCTGCGACGGCCTCACGCGCATCTGCTACCACGGCATGCTGATGTCGATCAATCCGGACGAACTGCCCGGCAACACGCGCCGCGCGGGGGCGTATTACAGCCCCAAGGTGACGTGGTGGAAATTCTCCGCGCCGATGAACCTCTACTTCGCGCGCTGCTCGTGGATGCTGTCGCAGGGACGCTTCGCCGCCGACTGCCTGCTCTACGCGGGAGACGCGATCGATCTCTTCCTCGGCATGAAGTATCCGAACGACGGCCTCGGACCGGGGTACGACTATGACCTCTGTCCCACGGAGATCCTCCTGCGCGCGCGGGCGGAGAACGGCGAAATCGTGCTGCCGTCCGGCATGCGCTACAAGACGCTCTTCCTCTCCGACATCAACCCCGCCCGCGCGCGCATGGCGCCGGGGCGTCTGAAGCCTGTCACGAAACCGTTCCCGCCCGTCGTCCACCCGATTCCGCCCGAGGCCGCGCAGAAGATCGCGCAGCTTGAACGCGACGGCGCGACCATCTTGCGCACGCGCGCCGACATGAAGCGGTTTCTCGCTGCGAACACGCTGCCGCCCGATTTCCAGGTAGAGGAGGAAGGTTTCCGCACGGGGATCGACTGGATTCACCGGACCGATTGCGCGACCGACATCTACTTCGTCTCCAACCAGCGTGCGGAGGCGGCGCGCTTCACGGCGATCTTTCGCCAGATGCCGTGCTCTGTGGAGCTCTGGGCCGCAGTGATGGGCGCACGCACGCCCGTTCCGTGCGAGGCGACGCCTGACGGACGGCGTGTGCGCGTGGGTCTTGACCTCGCCGCCGGCGGTTCGGTGTTCGTGGTGTTCGACAAGGCGCGGACAGCCGCCGAGACGGCGGCTCCCCATGCGGGAGGGTCCCACTTCCAGCTTGACGGTCCGTGGTTGGTTTCATTCGATCCGAAATGGGGTGGACCGGAACGACCCGTCACGTTCCCCGCGCTGACGGACTGGACCGCGCACGCGGATCCCGGCATCCGCTACTATTCTGGCACGGCCGTCTACCGCAAGATGTTTGACGCGCCGGCGGATTTCCCGACCGACGCCCCGGTCACGATCGACCTCGGCGCGCTGCGCGACGTCGCGCAGGTCACGCTCAACGGGCAGAACCTCGGCATCGCTTGGACGCCGCCCTTTGCCGTGACCGCGCCGCGGCTCAAGGCGAAAGGCAACGTGCTGGAGATCTCCGTCGTGAACCTCTGGGCCAACCGCCTCATCCGTGACGCGGCGCTTCCGCCCGCCGAACAGCTTACGAAGACGGACAAGAATCCCTTCAAGAAAGACCACGCGCTCTTCCCGTCAGGACTTTACGGCCCCGTTACGCTTTTGCCGCAACGGGCGGGACGCCCGTTGTCCCAGTAAGCCGCCAAGATGGCGGCTCCCCATGCGCTAGCGGGATTTGAGGCCGAGGCGGGCTTTGGTGACGTGGTCGGTCACGAAGGCGTTGGGGGCGGCGTCGCGGTAGGCTTGTGCCTTCTCCTCGTTCTGCACGAACCAGAGCGAGACCCAAAGTCCGTTCTGTTTGAGATAGGCGACGTCCTCGGGGCGGGTCTGGCCCTGGATGACCGGCATGTTGACGCCGAAGAGGTTCAGCTCGTCGCGGTAGCGCAAGACGGCGTCCATCACGGCGCGGCGGTCGGCGAAGGTCTGTTTCGGGGCCGCCGTGCATTTCCACGTCCCGTTGGTGAGCGCCGTCACGCTGATGTGCCCCACGCGGCGGATCGCGGGGTGCCTGTCGCGGAAGTACGCGAGCGCGGGCTTGGTGAAGGTGGCGACCATGAGGCGGCTTTCGTCGATGTCGGCCTTCTTGAACTCGGCGAGCACCTGTTCCGCCATCTCGGGCTTGAAATGCTTGAAGTCGAGCCAGAACTCGGGCGCGGTCTTGACGATCGCGAGCGCTTCGGGAAGGCGCACGATCCGCTCGTTGCCGGGCTTGCGGTGCTGGAGGAAGCGCCCCTTGTCGTAGATCTCCGCGTAGGTGAGGGCGGAGATGCTCTTGGGCCAGCCCATGACGCGCTTGAGGTCTGGGTCGTGCCCCATGACGATCTGCTTGTCCTTCGTGTACTGGAGGTCGAGCTTCACGATGTTGCAGGCGGTGGCGACGGCG
Source organism: Kiritimatiellia bacterium (assembly GCA_017427485.1). Classification (GTDB taxonomy): domain Bacteria; phylum Verrucomicrobiota; class Kiritimatiellia; order RFP12; family UBA1067; genus RUG572. The sequence continues at coordinate 587 of JAFRSR010000420.1, read as the reverse complement.
TTCGAGTAGGCTGGTTTGGAGGCGGGCGGCATCGTGAGGTCGCCCGCACCGGCGTGCGCCACCATCTTGACGCCGACGGGGACGGCAACCGTGAACGTGCCGTGCTGGGGCGCGCCGAGCAGGTTCCAGCGCACGGTGAGGACGCCGGGCGCGGTCCACGCGCCCGAGGCCGCGACGTCGCGCGTGCCGACGAGGGCGAAGAGCGACTCGACGTTCGACTTGGAGAAGTCGTGCTTCGTCACGGCCCATGCGCCGTCGCCGATGAGGAGGCGCTTTCCGTCGGCGGTGGCGAGCGTCCAACCCTGCGGCGCCTTCTCCAGCGTGCCGCTCGTGATGTTCAACGGGTTTTTCGAGACGGCGGCGTTCGCGCACGGCAGCGCGGGCGCGGCGGCGGAGCCGGTCTGGACGGGCAACTGGAGGGACTTGCACCGGACGGCGAGCGCCTGCTGGGCGGCGGGATCCTCGGGAAGGGGTTTCGGGCCGAACGCGGGCAGGAGGTGGTCCCACACGAGGTTGATCTCCTGCTGCATGTCGCGGAGGCCGGCGTGGATGGAGACGACGGCGTCCTGCTCGGGCATGACGATCGT
>JAFRSR010000419.1 GCA_017427485.1 Kiritimatiellia bacterium | reverse complement strand
CGCCCTCGAAGCGCACGCATCCCACGGATCCGTCCTTCTTCACGACCGGCTCTGCGGCGCGGTCGCCCGTTCCCCGATCCGCACCGCTTCCATTTCCCCGTTTTTTTTCGAGCGCGAATGCCCTTGACGCTTGCATCAGAATCCGAAATCTGTTATCATACACTTCGTCAAAGGCGGATTCTGTCTCAATACCGTCACGCAAGATGGAGGCAGAGTCCGCCTTTAGCTTTGCCACCACGCGCTGGTCGTAGTACGGCCGTCCGTCGTTCCTTATCCCAACCTCTCCCATGACGAGGTACGTTTCCTCGCCGATGCGAAGTTTCGCCATGTTCAGTCCGGAAGACAACGACTTCACTAGCTTGATGAGTTTGTCCGAGATGAGATCGGTCTTCGGCAAGCCTAAAAGGCGCGTGACCGAGGACGAGGCGCTCGATTTCGCGCGAGCAAAAGCCGCTGAAACCGGAGCCTCCGGACCCCGGCTGTAGATTGCGAATTCTAGCTGCTAAACCACGACCACGTACGCCGCCTGTTTTTGATATACTATCACTCATGAACGAAACAGGCAACATCTGCGCATTCTCGCCCGACCGCGTGTACCGCTACACGCTTCTCCACTCGTGGGCGGACATGTTCGCGCCCGAACTGAAGACGATCGCGTGGATCGCGCTCAACCCCTCCACTGCGGACGAGAACCAGCTCGACCCCACGCTGCGCCGCATCCGCGGCTTCTCCGCCGCCTGGGGCTACAACTCCTTCATGATGCTCAACGCCTTCGCCTTCCGCGCCACCGACCCAAAGGAAATGGAACGCGCCGCCGACCCCAACGGTCCCGAGAACGACGCCTACCTGCTCGCCGAGACCGCCAAGGTGGACAAGGTCATCTGCGCCTGGGGCACCCACGCCGCGCTCAACGACCGCCAGAACCAGATCCGCACACTCCTCAAGGACCGCCCCCTCTACTACCTCAAACTCACGAAGGACGGCTTCCCCTCCCACCCTCTCTACCTCAAGAGCGACCTCGTGCCCATCCGCTGGAACTAACCATGGCCCTCACGCACAAACCCGTTCCCCTCGCCATCGTCGGCGGCGGCGCCGCCGGACTCTTCGCCGCCTCCGTGGCCGCGAACCGCGACCTCGGCTGCCTCGTCCTCGAACGCAAGGCTCGCCCCGGCGCGAAAATCCTCATGACGGCGAACGGACGCTGCAACTTCACGAAGGACGTCCCCGCCGAGCAAATGCTCGCGGACATCGGCGAGCCCGTCGCCTCCTTCGTCCGCCCCGCGCTCACCGCGTGCCCGCCCTCCCGCATCGCGTCCGGCTTCCGCGCGTGCGGCGTGAAGACGAAACGCATGCCCGACGGACGCCTCTTCCCCGCCTCCGGACAGGCCGCCACGATCGTCCACGCCTTCGGCGACCTCCTGCGCGACGCCGGCGTGCCCCTCGCCACGAACTGCCCCGTCACGGGCCTCCAGCCGATGAAGCGCGGCTTCATCGTCGCCACGCGCCATTTCACCCTCTGGGCCGAGAACGTCCTACTCGCGACCGGCGGCATCTCGTTCCCCAAGACCGGCAGCGTGGGTGATGGCCAGCGGTTCGCCCGCGATCTTGGTCACAGCGTCACGCCCCTCCGCGCCGGCCTCACAGGCTTCGAGACGGGCGATCCGCGAGTCCGCACGCGCGCAGGCCTCCGCTTTGAAGACGGTTCTGCACGTGTGCTGGATCCAACTGGTCGCACATTATTCTCCTATCGCGGCGAAGTCGACTGCGAACAGTGGGGTATCAGCGGCGCAGCCGTGTACAACTGCCAACGCTGGACCGTGCGCCACCCTGGTCCCTTCACGCTTGAAGCCTCCTTTGACGGCGAACGCCTTACCCTTGAGAATCCCCGGGCACGCCCCGTCAAGGAGTCAATTGTCACAATCGGCGGCGTATCCACCGACGACGTCGATCCCGAAACGATGGAATCGCGCAAGGTGCCCGGTCTCTTCTTCGCCGGCGAAGTGCTTGACATCGACGGCCCGACGGGCGGCTACAATCTCTCCCTCGCCTTCGCCACGGCCCATCTCGCCGTCAGCACCATCGTTTCCCGCCTCAACTAATCCCCGGCGCTGTTGCAGAAACCAGTCTGCACGAGCCAGTCCCAGAGGAGCGGACGCCATCCAAGGAATTTGCCTTTCGTCGCGCCTTTGGACTTGAAGTCGTGGTCGCGCAGTGCGAACACGTGAAGCTCGCACGAAACGTGCATCGCGTGCAGCCGCGAATAGACCTTGATACTCGCCATCGGCGAATATCCGTCGGCATCTCCGTGCAGGAAGAACACGGGGCACGTGCCCGAGTCAAACTTGAATTCGGGAAGGATGACATCCTCGGCGCGGTCGCCGCCATGGGCATTCTTGCCGTTTGCGCCGTCGGACAGGACGTAAGACGGATAGACGGGCACCGAGAAGGCAATGTTGCAGGGCAAGGCGTCGATCTCGTCGATCGGCTCGTAGGCGTTTGTCTGCGAGGAAAGTGCCATCAGAAGCGCCAGGTGTCCGGCCGCGGAATAGCCGATAAAGCCGATTTTGTCCGGATTGACCCAGTGCGCCGCCGCGCCAGCACGTACGAGCCGGATGGCTCGCTGCGCATCCTGCCATGCCGTGACGTGCTTCTCGACCTTCTTCGGGCGCGGCGTCCGGTGGTGCAGGCGCACAACCGTCATCCCCTTCGCGAGCAGCCAGTCGCGGAGTCCTCCTCCCAACGATCCCCCCGGCACCCAGTTGCAGATGCTGTATCCGCCGCCGCACGTCACGACCATCACGGCGTCGGTGGTCTTGTTGGACGGCACGAACCACTCGATGAACGGCGCGTTGTACTGATGTGCCTCAAAAGAGGGAATCTTTCCCTCCGGCCAAAGTGCGATGCGCTCCCCCTCCGGCTTTCCCGCGCGAGGATCCGTCGCGGCCGTCGTTCCTGCTGCCCACAGCGCGGCAAGACAGGCCGTCACAACAGCCATGCATGCTTTTCTTTTCATTTCTCAGTTCCTTTCACAGGCACCTATTTGATCGCCCTGAGGGCCTTGATCTGGTCGCGGAGATAGGCGGCGCGCTCGAACTCGAGGGCGTCGGCGGCCTGCACCATCTCCTCCTGCAACGCGGCGATCGTCTCGGAGACGTCGAACTTCTCGGGCGTGGCATTCACCGCCGCGCGCTCGGCCTTCTTCGCCTCGGAGTAGACGTACACCGCCTCGTTGATTGCGCGCTTCACGCTCTTCGGCGTGATATGGTGCGCCTTGTTGTAGGCGAGCTGCTTGTCGCGGTGCCTCTTCGTAATACGCAGGAGGTCGCGGATGGCGTCGGTCTGGTGGTCGGCGTAGAGGATCACGCGTCCGTTGACGTGGCGCGCGCAGCGGCCCGCGGTCTGCACGAGCGAAGTGGTGGAGCGCAGGAAACCCTCCTTGTCCGCGTCGAGGATCGCGACGAGCGCCACTTCGGGAAAGTCGAGTCCCTCGCGGAGAAGGTTGATGCCGACGAGGCAGTCGAACTCGCCCTTGCGGAGGCGTCCGAGGATCGCCACGCGCTCAAGCGCGTCGATGCCGCTGTGCAGGTACTCCACGCGCAGGCCCGTCTCGTGCAGGTAGGCGGTGAGGTCCTCGGCAGAACGCTTCGTGAGCGTCGTCACGAGCACGCGGTCGCCCTTCTCGGCCACAGCGCGGATCTCGGCCATGAGGTCGTCGATCTGTCCCTTGAGCGGACGTATCTCGATCTCGGGGTCGAGGAGGCCCGTGGGACGGATCACCTGCTCGGCCACGACGGTCGACACGTCGTACTCGTAGTCCCCGGGCGTGGCGCTCGTGAAGACGATCTGGTGGATCTTGCGCTCGAACTCCTCGAAGCGGAGCGGACGGTTGTCCT
>JAFRSR010000418.1 GCA_017427485.1 Kiritimatiellia bacterium | reverse complement strand
GGGTGCCGACTACGCGCGTACGCTCGGCGTGCGCACGGATCGCGTGGTGCCGCTCGTCCTGGGCGCGGCGTCGCTCGCCACGGCGGCGGCCGTCTCGCTCGCGGGCGTGATTGGCTTCGTGGGGCTCATCGTGCCGCACGCCGTGCGTCGCCTCGCGGGCGCGAACCACCGCGCGCTCTTGCCGCTCAGCGCACTGGGCGGCGGACTGTTCCTCGTCGCCTGCGACCAGGCGGGACGTCTCTTCGGCGAAGTCGAGGTGCCCGCCGGCGTCATTACCGCCCTCGCGGGCGGGCCGTTCTTCCTCTACCTGCTTGTCCGCCATGCCCGAAATCACGAATAGAACCGTTCGCTACGGAAAGGTCGTCGCGCTCGACGACGTCACGTTCGTCGTCCAGCCCGGCGACCGCGTGGCGGTCGTCGGCCCGAACGGGTCGGGCAAGACGACTCTCCTGCGCGCGCTCGCGGGGCCGGGCACCGCCGTGGTGCCGCAGAACGTGCCCGCGGACCTCGCGCTTCGGTGCCGCGACTTCGTGATGCTCGGCCGCACCGCGCACCTTTCCGCGTGGCATGCGCCGTCGCGCGCGGACGAGGAGGCGGTCGACCGCGCCCTCGCCGCCGTGGACGCCGCGGATCTTGCCGCACGGCGCATGAATGCGATCTCGGGCGGCGAGCGCCAGCGCCTCGCCATTGCCCTCGCGCTCGCCACCGAGGAGCCCGTGCTGCTTCTCGACGAGCCGGCCGCGCATCTCGACTTCCGCCGCCGCGACGAGCTGACGGCGCTCCTTTCGCGGCTGGACCGCACCGTCGTGATGGCCACGCACGAGCTGCCGCTCGACACGGATTTCTTCACGCGCGCGGTTCTGCTCGCACACGGCCGCATCGTCGCCGACGGACGGCCGGAGGCCGTCCTCACCCCCGACCGCATCTCCGCTGCCTGGGGCGTCCCCGTCATGTTCCGGTCCGTTCGCGCCGCGCACCTTTCCGTGGGGAATGGCGATGTGGTATAATACGCGGCCATGAGCGAAAGCCTTTTTTTCCGTGACCTGGCCGTCATGATGTCGGTCGTCGGTCTGGTGTCGGTCGTCTTCACGCGCCTCGGATGGCCGAAGGTGATCGGCTATCTGCTCGCGGGCATCTTGATGAGCGAGCACACGTGGGGCGGGTCGTTCCTCGCAGACCCGAAATCCATCGGCACGATCGGCCAGCTCGGCATAGTCTTCCTCATGTTCACGCTCGGGCTCGAGTTCAGCGCGGACGACATGAAGAAGGTGAAGCACGTCGCCGTGCCCACGGCGATCTTCGACACGCTGATGATGATCTGGCTGGGCTACACCGTGGGCACGCGCGTGCTCGGCTGGAACAGCGTGCAGAGCCTCTTTCTCGGCGCGGCGCTGTGCGATTCGGCCACCACGCTCCTCGCGAAAACGATCGAGGAGATGCACTGGGGCGACCGTCCGTTCGTGCGCTACATCTTCGGCTCTACGATCTTCGAGGACATCCTCTGCGTGGGCGTGATCGCCCTCGTGACGGGCGTCGCAACCGGGGACGGCATGAGCATGGGCGCGGTGGGCCTCTCGCTCGGCGGACTGCTCGTCTTCTTCACGGGCGTACTCGTGTTCGGACTCGTCCTCGCCCCACGTCTCCTGAACCAGGTGGCGCGGCTGCAGGACGACGAGACGCTTCTCCTCACGATCCTCGGACTCTGCTTCTTCGTGAGCTTCCTCGCGTTCAAGTTCGACTACTCCCTCGCGCTCGGCGCCTTTCTCGTGGGCATCATCGGCGCGTCGAGCGACGTGCGCCACCGCCTCCACAGGCTGGCGGCGCCGCTCCGCAACATGTTTTCGGCCGTGTTCTTCGTGACGATCGGACTGCTCGTCGATCCCATGACGTGTTTTCGCAACCTGCCGTTGATCCTGGGCCTTGTCCTGCTCGTCATCTGCGGAAAGGGTTTCAACTGCTGCGCGATGTCGCTCCTCACTGGGCAGAGCGTGAAGAACGCGGTGCAGACCGGCTTCGGCCTCGCGCAGATCGGCGAGTTCGCCTACATGGTGGCGCTCATCTACATGACGCAGACAGGCGACGCGGCAAGCCCCATCTACCAGGTCGTCGTGGCCGTCTCGCTCATCACCACGTGCCTCAACCCGGCGATGCTGCGCGCGTCGGACCGCGTCGGCGACTGGTGCGAGACGCATCTTCCCGAACGCGTGCGTGGCTGGATCGCGGCGTACCAGGACTGGCTCGTGCGTTTCCGGAACGCTGCCGTTCCGTCCCAGCTGCAGAAGCACCTCCGCAGCCGCTTCCTCTGGCTCGGCGCGCTGTTCCTGCTGAACTTCGCCGTGTCGATCGCCGCCCGGATGCTCGCGCACCTCGACTACGCGCAGTTCTCGCGTTTCTTCAACGAGCACAAGCTCTTCTTCTTCTGCCTCGTCGCAAACCTCTTCTGCGTGTCGATGCTCGCGCCCATGCTGGGACTGGCGGTGTCGATCGGGCGCGACGTCGCGGCCGTCCTCACGGGTACGCGCCAGCCGAAGAAGTGGAAGGCGGCCGTGCGGCAGTTCGTCACGTGGGCGTGTTGGGTCATTGTGCTCGTGCTCGCGTTCATGCAGACTTTGATGATCAACGTGAACCTCCTGCCGCCGGAGCTACCCGCGCGCCTGACAATCCTCGCACTCCTGCTGACAACGGCGGTGGTGGGCTGGAAGCGCTTCAAGCGGGCTGGGCGCGTGGCGAGCTACCGGTTCAGCTCCGCGCTTGCCGCCGAACGCCGCCGCACGCGCGGGGCGACGGCGCGCGGCGAGGTCACTCTCACCGTCCCGGGCGACTTCTACGTGCATCTCGCCATCCCGGAGTCCTCTCCCGCCATCGGCGAGTCGATCCGCTCGCTCGACATCCGCGCAAAGACGGGTGCGAGCGTGGTGGCCGTGGAACGCGCGGGGAACCGTTTCCGCAACCCCGGCCCCACCTGGACGTTCGAGGCAGGCGACGTGGCCGTCGTGATTGGCGACCCGTCCCAGCTCGCCGCGCTTCGTGACCTGCTCTCCATCCATCCGAAAAAATGATGAGTCGAACTCGCACTTGAATGTCGGGGTAATTTGTTATATACTATTGCCTTTTGCTAAAAACCGCCTGTTTCGGACGGCGGTAGAAAGACCGGATACAGACATGAAAACGATGACCGACGCCAACCTGGCGGTCGCACGAGTCGCCTACGCCTGCAGCGACGTGGCGTTCATCTACCCCATTACGCCCTCGTCCCCGATGGGCGAGAAGGCCGACGAGTACATGGCGGCGAAGCGTCCGAACATTTGGGGCGCGGTGCCCGAGGTGGTGGAGATGCAGAGCGAGGGCGGCGCGGCGGGCGCCGTGCACGGGGCGGTCTCCGCCGGCGCGGTGGCGAGCACGTTCACCTCGTCGCAGGGCCTCCTGCTGATGATTCCGAACCTCTACCGCATCGCGGGCGAACTGCTCCCGGCCGTCTTCCACGTGGCCGCCCGCGCGCTCGCCGTGCACGGCACGTGTATCTTCGGCGACCACTCGGACGTCATGGCGTGCCGCCAGACGGGCATCGCGATGGTCGCCTCCTCGGGCGTGCAGGAGGCGCAGGACCTCGCGCTCATCTCCCACGCGGCAACCCTTGAGTCGCGCGTGCCGTTCATGCATTTCTTCGACGGCTTCCGCACGTCCCACGAGGTGCAGAAGATCGACCAGGTGGACAACGTGACCATCCGCGCGATGATCGACGACCGCTTCGTGGCCGAGCAGCGCGAACGCGGACTCTCTCCCGAGCATCCGATCATCCGCGGCACCGTGCAGAACTCGGACGTCTACTTCCAGGGACGCGAGGCGTCGAACCGCTTCTACGACGGGCTGCCCGGCATCGTGCAGCGCACGATGGACCGCTTCGCCGAGCTCACCGGCCGCGCCTATCACCTCTTCGACTACCACGGCGCGCCCGACGCCGAGCGCGTGATCGTTGTGATGGGGTCCGGCTCCGAGACCGTCCGTGAGACCGTGGATGCGCTTGTGCAGACGGGCGAGAAGGTGGGCGTGGTGACGGTGAGGCTGTACCGTCCGTTCGACACCTCCGCCCTCGTTGCCGCATTGCCGGCGACCGTCCGCGCGATCACCGTCCTCGACCGCACGAAGGAGTGCGGCAGCGAGGGCGAGCCGCTCTACCTCGACGTGCTCGGCGCGGTGGACCGCGCGTGCCGCACGGGCGCGGCGAAGTTCAAGCGTCCCGCGGTGTTCGCCGCCCGCTACGGACTCGGCGGCAAGGAATTCGCGCCGGGCCACGTGAAGGCCGCCTTCGACAACATGAACGCAAAGGAGCCCCTCGACGGCTACGCGCTCGGCGTGAACGACGACGTGACGGGGCGCTCCTTGCCGCCTGCGGAGGGCTACCACATCGTCCATCCCGGCCGCCACGAATGCGTGTTCTGGGGGCTCGGCTCCGACGGCACTGTGGGCGCGAACAAGAACTCGATCAAGATCATCGGCTCGCACACCGACTTCTACGCGCAGGGTTATTTCGTGTACGATTCGAAGAAGGCGGGCGGCCTCACCGTGTCGCACCTCCGCTTCGGTCCCAAGCCGATTCTGAGCCCGTACCTCTGCGAGTCGCCGCTTTTCGTCGCGTGCCACAATTTCGCGTTCCTCCAGAAGTACGACATGCTCGCGAACGCCCGCGAAGGGGCCACGTTCCTGCTCGCCTCGCCGTACGGTCCGTTGGAGACGTGGGCGCACCTGCCCGCCGAGACGGCGCGCGAGATCGTGGAGAAGAAAATCAACTTCTACGTGATTGACGCGGCGAAAATCGCCCGCGAGAACGGCATGGGCACGCGTATCAACACCGTGATGCAGGCCGCGTTCTTCCGCATCTCCGGCATTCTGCCGGCGGAGGAGGCGGTCGCCTATCTGAAAGCAGCAGCAGAGGAGACGTACGCTTCGAAGGGCGACGCCGTGGTGCGCAAGAACATCGCCTGCATCGAGGCGGCTGCGGATGGCATCCACAAGGTGCCCGTGCCGGAGACTGTGTCCGACCTCTCGCCGATCCCGCCCGCCGTCGACCCCGCCGCGCCGGAGTTCGTGCGCGAGGTGACGGCAAAGATGATCGCCCAGAAGGGCGACGAGCTGCCCGTTTCGAAGATCCCCGTGGACGGCGTGTGGCCCGTCGCGACTACGCAATGGGAGAAGCGCGGCGTGGCCGCAGACGTCCCCGTGTGGAATCCGGCCGCGTGCGTGCAGTGCGGACGCTGCGCCGGGGCCTGTCCGCACGCCGCGCTGCGTCTCAAGGCGTACCATGAGGAGGCGCTGCAGGGTGCGCCGGTCGGTTTCCGCAGCGCCGACGCGAAGTCGCCCGCCTACCGCCGCCACGGCGGCAAGTTTACGGTGCAGTGCTCCACCGAGGACTGCACGGGGTGCGGACTCTGCGTGGCGAACTGCCCGGCCGCGGCACGCGGCGCGCTTGAGATGCAGTCGCACGAGGAGAAGAACCGCGACCGCGACCTCGCGGCATGGAAGTTCTTCCTCACGATCCCGGAGGCCGACTACACGAAGCTCGACATGTCGAACTACAACGACGTGCAGCTCAAGAAACCCCTTTTCGAGTTCTGCGGCGCGTGCGCGGGCTGCGGCGAGGCGCCGTACATCCGCCTCCTCACGCAGATCTGCGGCGAACGCCTCGTGGTGGCGAACGCGACGGGCTGCTCAAGCGTCTACGCTGGCAACCTGCCCACCGCGCCGTACTGCACGCGCGCGGACGGACGCGGCGTCGCGTGGGGCAACTCGCTCTTCGAGGACAATGCCGAATACGGACTTGGCATGCGCGTCACCTGCGACAATCTCGAGGCGCGCGCGCGCGCCGAGGCCGCGAAGCTCATGCTTGACCGCGACGAGCCCGACGCCGTGCGCGAGGCGGCCGCCCGCGTGAGCGGCATCGACCAGGCCACGCCGCGCGGCGTTGAGGACATGCG
>JAFRSR010000417.1 GCA_017427485.1 Kiritimatiellia bacterium | reverse complement strand
TGCTGCCGACCGTGACGCTCCCCGCGCCCGAGAGGCCCCGCAGGGACTGGACGGTCTCCACGCGTAACGCAGCGTTCTGCGCGACGGCGACTGTGGTGGACGGCGGCAGCACGCCGCGCCCCTCGGCAAGGTCGTACCGGATCACCTCGCTCACCTGCTCCGCCGTGAGCGGGATGTCGTACACGCGTACCTCGTCGAGCTCGCCCCGGAACCAAGCCGTGTCGCTGCTGGGCTTGCGCCCGACGTAGAAGTTGCTCGCGGGCGTGCTGCACCCGCTCGTGTGGTTCTTGTTGCCGCAGAGTTCGCCGTCCACGTACAGCTGCCACTTCTTGTTCGGAATGTCGTACACGGCGGCGAGATGGTGCAGGCGCAGGTCGTCGGAACCCTCCGTGATCGAGGTCTGCCTTGAATTGACCAGAGCAACCGCATTGTTGTTGTCAAGCGTGACAAACCGCCAGCTCCTGTCGTTGTCGCCACCGGCGATGTCGAGGATCGTCGAGTGCGAGCCCGAGACGACCGCCTCGCCCCAGGCGACGGCCGCGCCCAGGAGGGCCGTGTTCTGAACGGTCCGCGCCCAGCACGTGATGGTCAGTGATTTCGTGCCGGAGGGAACCTTGGCGGGGAAGCCGTCCCCGTACTTGAGGTAGCTCATCTCCGTACCGGTCAGGGAGAGCATGCCGCCCTTCACCGGCGAGTCGACGACGCGGGCGTCGCCGACGGGCGTCAGGTCGTAGCCGTTGCCGGAGCTGTCCTTGCCGGGGTTCGCCGGATCGTCGAACGTATACCACGCCACGGGTTGCGGCACACGGATGGGCGCGTTGTACTGGGCCGGTTCGCCGCTTTCCGCCGCCAGCATCGCGATTTCCGCGTCCGTGAGGCAGCGCGAGTAGATGTGCGCGTCGTCCATCAGGCCCTTGAACGTCCGGTCCGACCTTCCGCTGTACTTGCCCGCGATCACCGTGCCCGTAATGGGGATGTCGATCGCCTTCGCTGCCGTCTCGCGCTTCACGAGCGCTCCGTCATAGTAGACCGAAAGCGTTCCGCCGCCGCTGGTCGTCCCTTTGCCGTCGTAGGTGGCGGCGACGTGGTGCCACTCGTTGGCGGGCATCGCCGAGGGAATCTCAAAGTTGACGAAGTCATAACCGGTTCCGCCCACGTGCGCGAGCGCAAACTTCTTGTAGCTGTTGATGAAGCGGAACTGGACGGAATGGCCGGCGCCCGACGAGTTGCCCCACCAGAAGAATGTGCCGTTGTTCGGGCAGTCGGCGTCGCGCTTCACCCAGGCGGCGCAGGTGTAGGGGGAGTTGCCCACGGGGAAACCGCTGTGTCCCGTGTACTGTCCGCCGACGGCGTAGCAATCGACGCCGTCCGTGGCGCGCACCACGGCGCCGCGTTCGCTGTCGTTGACGGCATCCGTCGCGCTGTACGGGCTGACGTCGAGGGCGTTCACGCGCTCGGAGCTGCGTCCCAGGTCGTTGGGATTCTCGAACTGCCACCATGCGGCGAGGTCGCTGGCGGCGCGCAGGGTGAGCGTGCCGGCCGCGACCTCGGTGCCGCCCGAATAATCAGACGAGCCGCTGACGACGAGATCAAGGTTCGCGCCGTCCTTGCGGAAGGAGCCGTTACCGTGGAGTCCCGCACGGACAACCGCCTGCGTGGGCGTGGCGGGCGAGCCGCCGTCGACCGTGAGCGTGGCGCCGTTCTGGAGGCGGATGCCGCCGAACGATCCGTTGCCCGGCAACTCGTTCAGGGTCTGGTCGCCGCCCAGGCGGAGCGCGCCGTTGCCGGTCGACTGGAACGCGAGGTCGGCGGGGAATGCATTCACCGTATCGGTATGGCCCGCGTAGAGGTCGGCGATCTCCGCCGCGCTCAGCGCGCGCCGCATGATCAGGAAGTCGTCCAGGAGGCCGACAAACGGTTCGGATGAAGTACTCCATGGATTGCCGATCTGGAAGCTCGCCCGCGTGATCTGAGGCGTCCCGTACGCCGACCAGTTGCCGGTGTCTACCAGTTCCCCGTCGATGTAATATCGCAGCTGGGCGTTGCCGTCGTGGGCGATCACAATGTGATGCCAGGCCCCGTTCTGGATGTTGCTCCCGTAGGTCTTGTTGCGCGCCGTACCAGTGCTGTCACCATGCGAGTGATAAAGCTTCCCGTTGGTGTTTATCCGAAGGAAGTTACACTTGTTCCCGGTAATGTTGCCCCAGTGATAGACGGCATATCCCGGACCTGTACTCTGGACCGGCGTCTTCACCCAAAAGGCGATCGTGTAGGGGTCGTTGGCAACGGGGATGCCGGTGAGAGAGGTGTTGTTGCGCCCGTAGAGGTAACTCGCCCCGTCGAGGGAGAGCACGTGGCCTCGCTCGGGGTCGAACACGACCTGCGGGTTGCCGTCGACGACGAGCGTGTTGGCGCGCAGGCCGCTGTCGTGGATCGGGTCGCCGGGGTTCTCGAAGCGCCAGAAGCCGACGCAGTCGCGCAGCGCGGGCGTGAGCGTGCAGATCTCGAGATCGCCGTCGTATGCCTGGGCCGTGGTCGATGCGGGCAGGGAGCCGAGCATGAGCGTGTACTGTCCGCGCGCGCGATAGGTGCCGTTCGTGCCCGGCACGGCAACCACGGAATCGGAGACGTGTCCGCCGACATGCACCGTGCGTCCGCCCAGATCGTCGGGCTCCTTGTCCGTGGCGGTCGAGAAGAGGCGCCCGATGAAGTATTCCTGGATGGTGTCGGCCACGGTCAAGCGACCCGCGCTTTGGTCCTCGTTGAAGGTCACGTGCCGCAGCGCGCTGTTGTGCGCGATCCGCACCTCGCCTTCGTCAATGTAGAGATTGCGGACATGATTCTGGGATGCGGCAAGGTAATTCTGAAGGATCAGCGTGCCGGTTCCTTCCTTCCTGATAATATAGTCTATCCCCAAGTTTTCTGTTTTCCCGTTGAAGGCGAGTTCGCCCTCGTCCACGCGGAGCGGAAGCGTCCCGGCGCCAACCGCCCACACCTTGTCGGACGGAAGACTCCACGTGAACGGGTCCGTCGCCTCCGGCGCGGGCGCGAACCAAAAACCGGAAAAGGTGATCTGGTCAGCCAGCGTCACCGCCGCGCCGCTGTCGAGCGCGCGGAAGTCCAGGAAACCGTGATTCGTGTCCTTGTTCGTCCAATCCGCGGTCTCGCCGACCCAGTTGGTGGCGGCATGAATGGAACCGCCGGCGGCGGTCTGCCACACGTTCGTCTGCACGGCGCCCTGCGCCAGCGGCGCAAGCGCACAAAGTCCAATCAAGACAACTGTTTTCTTCATCTCTCTGCTCGCTCTCTCTTCGGCGCGCACCGCTCACGCGGCGCGCACCGCTCACGCGGCGCGCAGAAATTATCTTCCTACCATTGTACGTGCAGCTATCATATCACATTCCAGTCTTTTCCCACAAGGAGAAAATTCCCAAAATGTAGAACTGGATGTCGCATTCCTCCTTCACGGCAAGTGCGCGGCGGCCAACAATGCGATTCGCTTCATGCCTTAAGCGGGAGTGGTTCCTCGCAGATTCTTGCAGACGACGAGGTTCTTCTTGTAGAAGGCCATGCCGAACTTGAGGATGTCGCGCTTTTCACCACTCGCGGCGAAGTCGGCGAGCATCTCGGTGGTGTATTCGCGCGTGTCGATCTGGCGGCGCGCCTCGCGGGCGAGCGCGTCGAGGTCCTCCGTCTCCTCGTCCGCCGCCTTGAGTTCGATCACCACGCCGGGCATGCCATCGACGAGCGGGCGCATGGAGATGTCGTAGCGCCCCTCGCCCGACTCGCGGTTCGACTTCACGACGAACCGGTTGCGGAAGCACGCGATGAACCCGAGGACGAGCCCGTGGTAGAACCCCTCCGCCGCCGTATCGAAGAAACTCACCGACTCCTTGAGGTAGGCCGCGAGGTACTTTCCGAAGAGGAACGGATCGCGCTCGCGGAGCGCCCGCTCGACGGCGACGATGCCGCCGTTCTTGTCGAAGGAACGGACTTTCTGGACGATCTCGCTGTAGAACACCTGCTTCAGCTCGTAGTTGGGGATCATGACCTCGCACTCGCCGTCCTTCACCTCTCCGGCCGGCTTGAGATAGCCCGCCGAGACGAGCAGCGTGTAGAGCGTGTTCTCGTTGTCGCGGATCTGCTTGTAGGGTCCAAGCTCCTTCGCCATCGGAACCAGAACCGACTTCCCCGTCATCAACTTGTGGAGCGTTGCCTCCATGTCAAACGGCAGCTCCTGCACGATCTCGGTGATGAGGTCGTTGGAGCTCGTGTCGAGCCAGTAGGCGTCGGGCTTGCAATTGCACTGGAAATACCGCAGCACGCTCCACGGATTGTAGATTTCCGTTCCGCCGAAATCGTAGCCGTCATACCACGCCTTGATCTCCGGCAACTTGTCCTCCGCCCCGTAGTACCGCGCCATCTCGGCGACCTCGTCTTCGGTAAAGCCGAAATACTGCGAATACTCCGGCTCGAAGACCGTCCAGACCGCGGGATTGTTGAGTCCCGAAAGGATGCCCTCCTTCGCCACGCGGAGAACGCCCGTCATGATCCCGACGTGGCAATGCTTGTTGTCCTTCAGCGCGCCGGACAGGAACACGCGCATGAAGGTACACATCTCGTCGTAGAAACCGTTCGTCGAGGCCGTCGTGATCGGCTGGTCGTATTCATCGATCAAGATGACGGGGGGCTTTTTCGTAAAAGCATGGACCGCCTCTGAGAGAAGTCCAAGCGATTCGGAAAGTTCGTCCTTCGTCCCCTCGCGGTTCATCACCCTGCGGAGCGATCGTTTCTTGGCCTCGTCCCCCCATCCGTTCTCGATGCATTCGGCGAATCGCGCGACCTCCCCGCCGATCACGGCGGCAAGACGGGTGAACGCCTCTTCTGCGGTGGTCTGCTTGATGTCCTTGAAGGAAAGGAACATGACCGGATGTTTGCCCTGCTCCTTGCGGTATTTCGCGCCCGCAGCCCAGATGTTCTTGTCGCGGAACAGCGACGCCTCGCCCTCGTAGAACGCGCGGATCATCTCCAGCGTCGTCGTCTTGCCGAAACGCCTCGGACGCGTGAACAGTACAACGCGCGATTTCGAGTCGATGAGGTCCTTCAGGATGAGCGTCTTGTCCACGCAATAGGAATCGCGTGAAAAGGTCGCCCAGTCGCTCGTCCCCACGGGCGGCGGCAAAAGCCCAGCCCTGCGCGCCGTCCCGCCGGCGCGCGCCTGTTTCCTGCCTTTGTTCGCCACTTTAGCCATTATAGACCTCGTACAATGATCCAACGCGGCGTAGTTTACCAAATATCGGCAGTCCCATCAAGCCAGGGGCGGCGTTCCACCGCCGTCCGCTACTTGCCTATGGCGACGTCGATCTGCCCAAAGTCGATCGTGGCGTGCGCCACGTCGAACGGCTTGCCGGCGACCGTCCCCTTGATGTTCTCGAAACGCATGTCACGGATGTGCGTGCCCGCGTTCCCCCGCACCATGAACGGGCGCTTCGACTTGACGTTGAAGTTGCGGAACGTCATGTGCCCGAAGTCGCGCAGGACGATCCCGTCGCCCACGAACAGCTGCAGCGGATGCCCGCCGCTCCGCACCGTCCAATTCTCGAAGAGGATGTTCTCGGTCTTCAGGTAGCCGTTGTCGCCCACCGTCAGGTAGCGGCGCGGCTGCTGCGAGCCGATGGCGTTGTTCCCGTCGAACTCGATGTTGCGGAACACGGCGTTGCGGATCGTGTCGTCCGACGGACAGCCGATGCGCACGCCCTGGCACGGCGTGTTGAAGTAGCAGTTGGAGACGACCACGTCCTCCGTCACCACGGGCACGTCCCGCCGCCGCTCGTCGCGGATCGCGCGCAGCACCACGCA
>JAFRSR010000416.1 GCA_017427485.1 Kiritimatiellia bacterium | reverse complement strand
CGCGTAGGGGTAGGCGGCGAGGTCAATTTCCTCCGGCGAGAAGTCGGGCCGCGTGCGGAGGGAGTCGCCGAGGCAGATGCGCACGCAGCGCGGCGGCAGTTGCCTCGCGTCGGCGACGGGCGGCGGTCCGGGATACCAGGTGACGTGCGCGACCACGCCGTCGTAGGCGGGGTCGTGCCCGTGCCCGTGCGCGGTCCAGTCCGATACGTGCATGTGCACCTCCACGTCGCCGCGTATCCGATGGCCGTCTTCGCCAACTTCCACGACGGCGTCCCGAAAGTCCGGCCCGGCCTCGAGATTCCAGCGCCCGGGGTCGATGACGCGCACCGGTGCGCCGTCGGCCGTGCGCAGGTTGCCGGGACGCAGCGCGCCGTCGTACCAGATGGCCTGGACGTGCCGTTCGGAGATGATTTCGTCGATTCTGTGCATAAGCCCTCCATTCTTTTTTTCGGACGGCGACTATCATAGCACGCGCGCCGCGCGAAAGATAGAGGGGAAACTGTCAAAAGATTGCAACAGAAATGTATGCAAATCGTAACGGAAATGTATGCAAATCCGCACATGGTGGGACAGGGGAGACTCGAAATCCCGACGTGGGAGTAGAATAGGCTTATTTATTGGGATTTTTTGGATATTGCGCATATAGCGCACGAAGAAAACGCGCACAGAACGCGCACAGGTGGGGAGTGCCTATTTTTTCGCAGGCTTGCTGGCTTCAAGCAGGGCCGGGAGCTTGGCTTTGTCGATGATCGAGATCGTGCCGTCGTCGGCAATCGTGACGCCGACGCGCAGGTTCCGGCCGTCGGCCGTGAAGCGCACCAGGTAAAAATCGCCTGCGGCGTGAGTGTAGTGGATGACTTCGGTCACGGTGAAGGTGGAGGGGTTCTTCAGTTTCGGGCTGGCGTATTCTTTCGCCTTCTCGATTACTAGCAGTTTTTCGTAGTGTTCGGCCGGGGGCGCGTTGCGGACGTCTTCCACGAACTTCTGCGCGCGTGGAGGAAGGGATGCGATGATGTTGCTTTGATTTTGCGCGTCTATGGCGTGTGGGGCGGCCGTGGTGTTCGTCTGCATGGAGGGCGAGGACTTCGGCTTTTGCGTCATTCGATCGCGCGCTTCGGTGAAATCGGACACGCAGGATTTCATTGCCCAAAACGAGAGCCCGAGCAAAATCAAGATGAAGATTCCGCAACCGGAACCGCACCCGCACCCATTCTGCACAATTTTCTGTTTGATAATCACGGCCGTGGACGCGGCGGCTGTTGATTGGGCATTGTTTCGGCTCATGGTTTTTTCCGTGTTGTTTTTGCGTATTATTATACCACATGGCGGGCGGGGCGGAAACGGGCGGATAAAAATATTTTATTTTTCTGCTTGCGGTGCAATGCACCTATGTGGTAAGATATGCGCGCTTGCCCGGAAAAGGGCGAAACGACAAACCAAAAAAGGAAACGACAAAATGCCAAGTCAACATGATCCAAGTAAACACCAGATTGCGGTGAAATTCCCGCACAGGGTGTGGCGGCAGATTGAGAAGTCTGCTGATGTGCACGCGATGACGCCGAGCCAGTATATTCGCTGGGTGGTGACGTCGGACGTTGAATCGATCGAGCTGACGCCGGAAGATGCGCAGTTGATCGCAGACAGAATCAAGGCGGCCAAGGCCAAGGGAGGCATGGTATGAACGAGATAATCTTCGACGGGTATCTCGCCGAGTTGATTGCCCTGCGCGCAGAACGCCAGGGCATGACGCCCGAGGCTTACGTGCTTTCTATTTTTGCCAAGGGGTGCAATGCACCTGAAGCGGAGGGTGACTCTTTGTGCGGCGAGGTGCAATGCACCTAATGGCGATTCAGTTTCCGACTAGCCGGGATCCCGCGCCGGATAGTCGTTTCTCTGGCGCGGGCGGGTGGGGCCCGTTACAGCCCCTTAGATGAAATCTGAAAGAAAGGAAACGACATGAAAGAAATCAATTTTGACGACGGCACGCGCTTGGAGATCGGGTTCGGCTGGTGGAGGTTCGACAAGAGCACGAGCGCCGGCGCGGCGTTCTGCCGGGGGGACGGTCGAGTGATCGTCGCAGGGCGTTTCGTCGGCGGCGAGGACGTGCCGATGGTCACGGCGTCGTGCGTGGACATTACGCCAGAGGCCGCGCGCGATGTGGGGAAGGCGATCTGCAGGGCGCTCCACAACGCGATCGTGGAGGGCGTCTGATGATTTCCCCCCGCGCCGTGTGCGTGGCTCGCCTAAGGCCCATCGAGCGGCGCGGGGGAAGGTTGAACAGCAAGCGTACAACAGCAAGGTGACGATATGGAGAAATGGAGAATAGCCTGGACGCAGGTGGTCGGCGACGCCGGCGCGCTTCACCACGTGGACGAGGTGGAGGCGCCGAATGCGGCCGTTGCCATTTCACGGTGGGGGCGTGCGAGCTGGTGCAACGCGCGCGTCGAGGCCGTGTGGCGCGCGGGCGCCGGGCGTTTCTGGCGGAAGCGGAAGGGTAGAGACAGCAAGCGTACAACAGCAAGTGGGGAGGGCGTGTGATGGCGAGCGGCACGGCCAGGGTGTTCTGGGTGATTTGGCGGCAGCAGGGCGAGCGCGTGGTCGGCAAGCCTGAGCCGCCGTGGAAGATGCACAGCGACTGCTATCAGGCGGTCTCGGCGTCGATCGCGCTTGCGCAGTGGTGCCGGTCGAGCTACGTCAACGCCGAGGTTCTGGCGGTGCTGCGCGGCGATTTTGCGGCGAGGTGGGGGCGTCCGTCGGAGTTTGACATCATCGACGATCCGCAGAGGGGCGGAGACAGCAAGCGTACAAAAGCAAGTGGGGAGGGCGAGGCGTGAAATTGGATGGTGCGATAATTAAGCACGCCGACATGGTGGTGAGCGTGGTGCCGGTTTGGGCGCCGATGGCCGTGGCGATGGTGATATGCGGAATGCCCGAACATGTGATTCGCGGGTGGTCCGACGCGGGCGAGATTCGCGCGAAGAAGCTCGAGGGCGACGCGCAGCGGGCGCGGCGAGTCTATCGCGTGAGCGACATTCTCGAGAAGATCGACGAATTGCCGGATGCAAAAAAGGAGGCTGCAGATGGTAATTGAGCGGAAGCAGTACAATGTGGGTATGACCGAGGGCGAGCTCGGCGCGGTCGAGCGGGCCGTCGTGGGCGTCCAGGGCGGGACCGCGATCCGCGTGGCGGCGCTCTCCTGGGCGCGCGCGATGGAGCGCGTGACGTGTGATCCGGTGCGGGAGAGGGTGATCGAGAATGTGCAATCGGCGATGGTATCGCCGATAACAGAACGCGGGGAGGGTGCGGCATGAGGTGGCGGGATCCGAAATACTGGAACGGCGAGACGGAGCGCGAGCGTGTGATTCGGGACATGCTCTCGAGCAGGCGTCATGCGCTCATGTCGTGGATTGTGGTCGTGATTCAAGCCGTGGCGCTGGCGCTGTTAGGCGTGGCGTTCGTTTGGCTGTGTTCGGCGTTCGGGGAGTGAGCGGTCGTGCGGGTTGATGACATACTCGCGCAGTTGCGAGGCGTGCGGCCGAACGGCGAACGGTCGTGGGTTGCGTGTTGCCCGGCCCATGATGATCGGAATCCATCGATGAGCGTCACGGAGCGCGACGGGAAGATCCTCGTGCATTGTCACGCCGGTTGTTCGGTCGATGAGATTTGCTCGGCGCTGGGGATCGAGAAAAAGGATTTGTTTTTGGACGAGCGGCCGGCGCGGGTGCCGCGGCCAACGGGTGCCCGGTTGGAGGGCCATGCCTCCGTATCCTCGCCCGCGGCCGGCCGCTCGTCTGATTTGATCGGCGATGGTATCGCCGATAACGGGACGCCGGCGCGGAAAAAGAAGAGCGGCGGGCATGGGCGGCTGGTGTGTGAGTATATCTATCGGGCGGAGGATGGCGCGGAGCTGTTCAAGGTTCAGCGGCGGGTGCGCGACGATGGGAAGAAAACGTTCATTGCGTTCCGTCCGGACGAGACGGCGCGCGGCGGGTGGGCGTTCGGGATCCACGACAAGAGCGGCGGTCGCGAGAAGCTGTTGATTCCGTATTCGGCGCCGTATCATTTGCCGCAGCTCATCGAGGCGGGGCGGGCCGGGCGTGCGATCGTGATCGTCGAGGGCGAGAAGGACGTCGAGACGGTCGAGAGCCTGGGGATTGTGTCGACGTGCAATTCGTTTGGAAGCGGGAAGTGGGGGAAGGATTGGCCGGCGGATTGGGGGAAGTGGTTTGAGGGGATCAAGTCTATTTTCATCGTGGCCGACAAGGACCCGGAGACGTTCACGCGCACGGTGCGCGGGAAGGCGGTCACGAAGCCGTTCCTGGTGGGGCAGAAGCACGCATGGGATGTTCGGAATAAGCTGAAGGCGGCGGGCGTGTCGGCAATGGTGCGGCTTGTGTGTATGCCGGACGTCAACGGGCGGCCGGTGAAGGATTTCACGGATTGGGTGATGGCGCGCCAGGCGGAGGGGTTGCCGTGCGACAAGAAGGCTTTTTTGGCGGCTGTGGCGGAGTTCGGCGAGTGGCCAGACGCCTGGTGCTTCACGGATGAGCAGGTGGCGGAGGGCTCGGCGGCCGTCTCGGCGAGTGCGCGCGCCGAAAAAAACGGCGCGCGCGCTGCCGCTTCTCCTGACTCGTCCGACAGTGGCGACAGTGCCGGAGACGACGCGGGCGAGATCATCCGGGAGCGGTTCGGCCGGCGCCGCCGTCCCCGCACCCCTGCTGAGGACGTGGAGGTTTTTGAGGTGGATTACAGGATAGACGGTCGGCGTCAAGTTCGGATCGAGGCGCGGGCGGATAGGCCGCTGCGGGACACGGTCGCGATCATGTGCGGGCGCGTTCGGAAGGGGTTGGGAGAGCAGGAGAAGCTTACGGGCGAGATGGTGCGCGAGGTGCAGGTGGTCGTGACGGTGATGTGGTTGCGTTCGCGCGGGTGGTTTTTTTGGGATGAGAATTTCAAGAGTTTCGAGACGTCCATGTTTTTCGACCGGCAGCGCGGCGTGCTGCTGTATCTGCGCGAGGCGGAGTTCCTGACGTGGATCTCGAGCGAGACGGGCGAGAACCGCGAGGGGCGCACGTTCAAGTTCATCATGGCGGCGATCAATGACGCGGCGATTTCGCCGGACGTGTCGCGCGGCACGGTTCCGGCCGTGGCGTGGGACCGGCGCGGCGACGCTGTGTACATTTCAAGCGGTGACTCTGAAATGTGGCGCGTGCGCGCGGGGAAGATCGATAAGGTCCAGAACGGCGTGGACGGCGTGGTGATGGCACGGCGTCGGACGCTCGCGCCCTGGAAGCTAGTGGACGGGCCAGGCGTTGATCCGTTCGCGACGGCTAAGGCGTTCGCGGGCGCGAGCTGGGCGGACGCCGCGAGCGGGCCGATGAATGTGCGGCTTTGGGTGTTGAACCTGTTCGCGTGTCACCGCATGAAGCCGGGGTTGCTGATCACGGGGCCGTTTCAGGGCGGCAAGACGCGCATGGCGCTCGCGATCAAGCAGGTTCTGGGGATGACCTGGGACGGAGACTTCGACAAGCGGATCTCGCGGATGCAGGACGGAGACGCCGGCGAGGATGCGTTCTGGGTGACTATTGACGCCGGGCGACTGGAGATCTTCGACAACGTTGACAGCAAGGTTAAATGGATGGGCGACGCCTTGCAGATGGCGCTCACGGACGGCTGCTCGCCGCGTCGGAAGAAGTATAGCGACCGCGAAATGATTACCTTGCGCGCGAATGCGAGCGTGATTCTAACGTCCAATAATCCGGCGTTCGCCACGGAGGGCGGTGGAGGTCTGGCCGATCGTCTGATTACCGTGCATTTGTCCGCGCCGCGCGAGCGCGAAAGCCTGGACGTGGAGTTGACCGCTGAAATCAGGCAACACCGAAACGAATACATGACGTGGATCGTCCGTACGCTTGCGCGGGCGCTCGCGGATGATTCGCCCGTTGACAAGGCGATCAACCGGCGGCACCCGGAGTATGGGCGCTTTTCTGTGCGTTGCGGGCGTGCGTTCGGGAACGAGACGGGCGTTGTCGGCGCGCTCGGCGTGGCCGAGGCCGACAAGTCTTTGCTCCCGCTGATGAACGACGGCGTGGCGCGCCAGATTCTGCGCGTGCTCGCCGCGCATGGGTACGTGATGAAATACACCGCCGGGGAGATGTCCGAGCAGATCGTCAAGCTCCTGGGCGACCAGGTGGACGAGAAGACGTCTTCAGCTTTCAATGCGAAGCGCGTGGGGAAGGCTATGTCGAAGTTTTCGCGGCAAATGGCCTCGTTATTGGTAATGGACGAGCCGCGAATCCTGCAAGGGCGGACGCTGTACGAGGTGCGCGGACCCCGTGGCGTCGTTGCGCAGGGCCTTCTCTCCGTGGTGGGTTCGGTGGATTTGGAGGCCGAAATGCAATCTAATCGTATGGAGAGCGAAGCGCGCGAAGTTGTCCAGAAACCGCGCGCAAATCCACCTAACCCACCGCCATACGTGCGCGACGATCCTTCTCCTCATTCAGACGTCGAGGAGGAAGATATTGAAACTCTAGCAGAGATGGAGGGCCAGCTATGACCGGAAGGGCGAAACGATGGGCCGACCCCCTCCCCCCTGGCAAGGTACTGTCAACCTCGCGCGGCGGGGGGTATGCCACAAAAAAAGACCGGGGGGGGAGAGTGACTAACGAAAATGTTTGCGCGCCTGGATTTCAGCGGTTCGGGTTCGAACCGGAACCGGCACGGGCGGCACCGGGTTCGGAACCGGTGGAACGGGCGCGATCGGCGGCGTTCGGCAAGGATTTGCGGCGTTGTGCCGCGTGAAAAAAAGGAGAACAGAATGAAATCAACCGAAAAAATGATTAGCGTGGGCGAGCTGACTACTTGCCCGTGGAACCCACGCGGAGAGATCACGCCCGAGTCGGTCAAGGATCTCACGGCGAGCATCCAGGCGCGCGGCCTGCTGCAGAACATTGGCGTCTGGAAACGGCCGGACGCGCCTGGGTATTATGTGATATTCGGGAATCGGCGGTTCGTCGCGTGCGTGAATGCCATGCTGGCGGAGGTGCGCTGCCGGGTGTTCGACTGCTCGAAGGTGGAGGCGCACGAGCTCACGCGAATCGAGAACGAGGCCCGGCTCGGCGTCTCGCCGATCGAGGACGCGCGCCTCGTCGGGAAGATGCTCGACCTGGGCTACAGCGGGAAGGAGATCGCCGCGCACTTCGGCGTGAGCGAAGCGTGCGTGACGAGGCGGCGGAAGCTGCTCGACCTCTCGCCCGGATGGATAGGCCGCGCCGAGCGCGTGGAGATTCCGGCGGATGCGCTGGAGGGCGTGAGCGCCTACCCGCGCGACATTCAGGACCGTGTGCTTGCGAACGTAGGAGACTGGGCACTGCGCGAGGGGTGGTCCCGGCTGAAGAGTTACTTCAACGAGGTCACGTGCGACCTCGACAACAATGTCAATTTCGCGAGCATGTGTCCGGAACTCGCGGAACGGTGCAAGGCGTGTCCGAAACGCACCGGCGCGCAGCCGGATTTGTTCGGCGACGTTGAAGGCGCGGCGCTCGGGCGGTGTCTCGACAAGAAATGCTATAAGGGGATGCACGACGCCTGGATCAAGAAGCTTGTGGACGACGCCATTCCGGCGGGCGTCGAACGGATCAAGGTCGATGAGTACAGGTTTTACCAATCCGGTCTGTCGAACACGCCGAAGAAGAGGAAAGATGCCGCATACTATTGCGTCAAGATTAGGGATGGCAAGGCGACGGTTGAAGTGAAGTACGGGCCGGGCAAGGCCGCGAAGAAGGCCGCCGCCGCGAAGGAGAAAGCCGCCGAAGAAAAGAAAAAAGCCGAGGCGAAGGCGCGCGAAAAGCTCGTGAAGAGCGCGAAAGAGAAGATCTCTGCATGGGCAAAGGCCAACAATCCCGGCGACGTGGCGCTCGCGTGGGCGACGGTGGACGGCGCGGTGGATCCGTGGCGCGCCATCTATGCCTACGAGCAGACGCGCGCGAGCGCGGCCTTTTTGGACACTCTGCTGAAGGGCGGCGCAAAGGCGTTCGTCGCGGTGTTCGCCGATACGCGCGCGCAGCTGAAATCCAAGAGCGCCTGGGCGCGTGACATCGTGCGTCTCTCGCGGATCCTCCCGGGGATGCTTGACGACCTGACGAGCGAGGAACTCAAAGCGCTCAAGGAACAGGACTACTTCTGATGTCGAAGCACGTGATTCCGATCTGCCTGGCGGCGTTCGACTTCATCGAGGCCGGCGTCTGCGCGCTCGCGCGCGACTGGGCGCGCGCCTGGTACTGGTCCGCCGCCGGACAGATCACGCTCGCAACCATCTACATGACCCCCTAACCGAAAGGAAGAACCATGGCATACCATGAAATTGACGGCGCGCTCTTCAAGGACGCGCCCGCGAACGACGGAAAACGCCACCCGCTCATGCACCTCGCGCTCGAGGTGCTGGGCGTGAAGATGCAGGTGGCCGTGTGGCCCGCCGAGAAATCGGCGAAGGGCGTCCAGTACTGGCCCTGCTCCGGCAGCTACGCGCGCGGCGAGGCGCGCCGCCTCGTGCCGGTTGACGTTGCCGGAATGCGGATCAAATACACCGACGACGTGGCCGCGCCTGCCGCGTCAAACGACGGAGGGGCCGCCGATGCCGACTGCCACCTCTGAGCAGGTACCGGTGATGCACCGGCCGGTGATGCGTCCTCTCCGCTATTCGGGCGGGAACCAGATCACGGACTCCACGACGGGCGACCTCATGTCGCCGCGTCAGGTGGTGCTCGAGTATAACGAACTGCTGGACATCGTCTACCGCGTCGCCATCCTTCACGGCGAAGGCGACGTGGTGAAGGACGCGCAGCGGCTCTTGCGGAACGGGGTGAAGAAATGATGGAAGTCATTGATAGAGAAGTCGCGATGTCGCATATTCCACAAGATGTGCAGAATGCAATTTCTACAATCTTGTCATGGGGTTATGCCTTAGAGCTTGAGAACCAGATTCTGCGTCAACGGATGAAGGAGGTCAGCAGGCTATCGTGTGACGGCGATGTCGACGCGGTCATGAATGCCACGCACCGAAATACCGAGGCGGCTGTCAGGAAGCGTCTGTTATCCATGTTTGCCAGCGAGGTTGCGCGGCTCAGCCCTGCCGCCGCGCAACGCCCGCCCAGGAAGGGGACGCTGACATAATCCAGCTATCCACGCTCACCGAGAACCCGAAGAACGCGCGCGCGATCAGCGACGATCATTTCGCCGCGCGCGCAAGTTCTGGCAGGCGTCCGGGCCCGTCCGTCTGGCGACGCTCGAGAAGTACTTCGATCTTCAGCGGCTCTTTGGCGCATTCACGCCTGAGACGCTGCCGACGCGCAACATCGGCACCTATTGCGCAGTCGAGAAAATGTGGTGCCGCACGAAACTGGAGGCCGCGAGGCCCGAACCGAAAGGAGTGTCATGCTGAGTATCAAGCGAAGCAAGTGCGTCGTGTTGCCACTGGTTCTGATGGGGCACTGGTACGACGCGATCGAGATGGGCGCGAAGGACGAGGAGTACAGGACTGCAACCAAAGTCATTCGCATGATTCAGCGATGGCGGGGAGAGGCTGAGATCGAGGATAAGCACGCCGTCGTCGAGTTCCGCCGTGGCTATCGCGCAGACGCTCCTCGCATGTCCTGGCTCGTTGCGGGCGTGTCTTCACGCGGCGCCGGATGCTGTGCCCATCCAGAGATGGGGGAGCCAAGCGACAAGCCGCACTATGCAATCGTGCTGTGCGAGCGAATAGAGCTGGAGGATGACCAGTGAAGCAGATGGAGTTCCAGGACATCGACGCCGAGTATGCGGCGTTTGTCGAGAAGTTCAAGCCGAAGAAAACGACGGACGACTGCTACACGCCCGCGAACGTCTACGCCGCCGTGCGAGACTGGGCCGTGCGCGAGTACCGTCTCGAGGGCCGCGAGATCGTGCGCCCGTTCTGGCCCGGCGAGGACTACCAGCGCCGCGACTACCCCGCCGGCTGCGTGGTGATCGACAATCCGCCGTTCTCCATCATTTCGCGTATCGTGCGCTGGTTCTACGCGCGGCGAATCGACTTTTTCCTCTTCGCACCCTACCTCACGAACCTGGCAGTCGGCGCGGGCGTCGCGGGCGTGAACCACGTGATTGCACCCTGCCGCGTGCGATACGATAACGGTGCGGTCGTCCCCACGGCCTTCGTGACGAACCTTGGCGCCGACTTCATCCGTTCGGCGCCCGACCTCATGGACGCGCTCGACGCGGCGAATGACGTGAACCTAAAGGGGGGCCGCCGCAAGCTTCCGAAGTACGTCTTCCCGGATTGCGTCCTTACGAGCGCGGCCGTCGGCTACATGTGCGTACACCACACGCCCTTCGCGGTGCGCCGCGACGAGTGCGAGTTCATCCGCAAGCTCGACGCGCAGGGGAAGGACGGCGGCGTTTTCGGCGG
>JAFRSR010000415.1 GCA_017427485.1 Kiritimatiellia bacterium | reverse complement strand
GCTAAGTAAACTTAGTCGCGAAGCGACACTTAGGGGCGAAGCCCCACTTAAAAACTTAAACCTTAGGGGCGAAGCCCCACTTAACAACTTAAACCTTAGGGGCGAAGCCCCACTTAACCTCAAAGGCTGGCCCATGTCTGCCAACGCCGCGTCCGAGCTCCAGCTCGGGCGCATTGACCAGGTTGCGCCGATCACCACGAAGACGATCATTCTCGGCGAGGGGCAGTCCATGACCTTCCGCCTGATCCCCGCCGGCAAGTTCGTGATGGGCCGCGCCGACGGACGGCCCGATGAAAAGCCCGCCTGCGTGGTGGAGATCGCGAAGCCGTTCTGGCTCTCCGAGACGGAGGTGCGCAACGACCAGTACGCCGTGTTCGACCCCGAGCACGACTCCGGCTGGCAGGACATCTTCGACAAGGACCACGCCGCGCCGGGTTATCCTGGATGCCATCGCCGGATGCCCGTGGTGCGCGTGAGCTGGAACGAGGCGTCGGCGTTCTGCGCGTGGCTTTCGAAGAAGACGGGCGAGAAGGCGAGTCTGCCCACCGAGGCGCAGTGGGAGTGGGCGGCGCGCGCGGGCACGGACACGCTGTTCCCGTGGGGCGGGCTGGACGACGACTTCTCGCCCTACGCGAACTTCGCGGACGCCGACGTGCGCAACATGAAGCTGGGGTGGCAGGGCAAGGCTGGCGCGATCCGCGCGCGCCGTCCGTTCCGCATCGACCAGAACTATCCGCTCCACGAGGAGCGCTGGAAGGACGACTGGTTCAACATCAACTACGTGGGGCGCGCGGACTGCAACCTGTGGGGGCTCTACGACATGCACGGCAACGCCGCCGAATGGACGCGCAGCGACTACGCACCGTATCCCTACGTGGACAGTGACGGACGCAACGCGGGCAACGCCGAAAAGAAGAAGTCCGTGCGTGGCGGCTCGTTCGCGTCGCGTCCGCGTGACGGCACGAGCGCGTGCCGCCTCGGCTACTGGCCTTGGCAGAAGGTCTACGACGTCGGTTTCCGCGTGGTGTTGGAGATGTCACCGGCTGACTGTGTCGAATGATGAACCTAATGAATGAGGAGAACGATGAACAGCAAAGAACAGATGAGTCGCGGCGCGAGCCGCAGGGAGTTCCTTGGCGGGATCACTGCGGCGGCGGCCGTGGGTGGATGCCGGTCCTTGTTCGGCAAGGCGGCGTTCTACGGCCCCACCATACGCGACCGGCTCTGGATGTGGGGACACCACGCCCAGATGTGCCATAAGTCCGGGTTCAAGGACGGTCGCAAGTGGGAGGGGCCCACCGTGGAGCAGGCGGAGGGCTGCCGGCTGATGGGCATCCCCAACGACTGCTTCATCCGCTGGGGCAACATGCCCGCCCATCCGTGGGGCGACTACATAGAGCAGTTCCGACGCGTCAAGCGCTTCACCTTTGGCATCACCGACGGCGGAAACGGCAGCGTCTGGGACAAGCTGGACTGGGCGATCAACGAGATCAAGCCCGCGTTCCCCAACTTCACGGGCGGCTTCCTCGACGATTTCTTCTCGGTGAAGGCGCTCACGCAGACCGAGGACGCCGTGGCGAAGATCGCCGACCGCCTGCACGAGAACGACCTGCGCCTGTCGATCGTCGTCTATTCCGACCAGGACGGCATCAAGCCCGCGTTCAAGCCCTACCTCGACATGTGCGACGAGACGAGCTTCTGGTGCTGGCACTCCAAGAACCTCGGCAAGCACGAGGAGGCCGTCCGGCGGATGCGCGACTTCATTGGTCCCGAGAAGAGCCTCCTGATGGGCGTCTACATGTGGGACTACACGCTCGGACAGCCCGTCCCGGCCGACCGCATGGAGATGCAGCTCGCGTTCGCGCTCCGGCTCCTCCGCGAGAAGGTCGTCACCGGTCTCATCTTCCACCCCACCTACTCGGCCGCGCTGGACGTGCCGTCGGTGAACCTCGCCAAGCAGTGGATCCGCGCGCACGGCGAAGACCTCTGGGGCGTGTGAGGCGCACGAACCGCAAAACTATGGTATACTTTTCGCAACCGGACGCCAGACGTGCGAAAAAAGGTCAGACCTGTTTTCGCACAGATGGCGAGTCGGGTTGAAATGGCATTAACCGGAAAAGGAGTAGCTGAATGGAAATGAAGAGGTTCGCCGCGTTCGGCGCGGCAGTTCTGATCGCGGGCGCGGCGGCGGCGGCGACGGCAACGGCGACGGTCACTTCGCCCAATGGGCAGATCGCGGTGACGGTGTCGACCGAGAAGGGCCTTACGTGGGAGGTGATGCGCAAGGGCAAGTCCGTGCTCCTCCCGTCCGACCTCGGCCTGTCCTTCCGCGGGAAGCGCCCGTTCGGCGCCTTCGAGGTGATCAAGGCGGAGGAACGTTTCTTCGACGTGACGTGGACGAACCGCCTTTACAAGAAGGCGCTCGTGCGCGACTGCGCAAAGGAGCTCTCGCTGTGTCTCCGCGAGAAGGACGCGCCGAAGCGCCTCCTCGACGTGGTCGTGCGCGCGTACGACGGCGGCGTCGCGCTCCGCTACGGCATCCCCGCGCAGCCCGGCTTCGAGCTGTTCACGCTCACGAAGGACTGCACGACGTGGCGTTTCGCGGGCGACCCGCTCGCGTGGCTCACCGTCTACGAGGACTACCGGAATTCGCAGGAGCGTCCGTTCCTGCGCCGCTCGCTCCGCAGCGCGATCGGCGAGAAGGCGCTCGTGGGCATGCCGGCCGTCGTGGAGCTGGACGGCCAGATGGCCGCGCTCTGCGAGGCCGACCTCACGGACTGGGCGGGCTGTTTCTTCCGCGTTCCCGCCGCGCAGCGCGCCGACGCGACGCTCGTGGAGGCGGCCCTCTCGCCGATCCCCGAAACCGAGGGCGACCTCGTGATCGCCCGCGCGCCGCACCTCACGCCGTGGCGCGTGATCGTTCTCGGCGACAACGAGCTCGAGCTCCTCGCGAACAACGACATCATCCTCAACCTCAACCCGCCGCCGGAAGGGGGCGACGCCGCGTTCAGCTGGGTGAAGCCAGGCGCGACGAGCTGGGACTGGTGGGCGGAGTCGAACAACTCGCTCTCCACCGACCTTACGATCGAGCTGATCGACTTCGCCGCCGAGATGGGCTGGCCCTACCACACGATCGACGGCGGCTGGTACGGCTACGCGCGGCGTCCGAACCACGGTCCCGGCATCGAGATCTTCCCGCGCAAGGACTTCGACCTCGACCGCATCCTCCAGCACGCGAAGGAGAAGGGCGTGGGAATCTGGGTGTGGTGCTACTGGAGCGCGCTCGAGGAGAACGGCGTCGACAAGGTGTTCGCCGACTTCCAGCGGCGCGGCATCAAGGGCGTGAAGATCGACTTCATGGACCGCCAGGACCAGTGGATGGTGCGCTGGTACGAGAAGGTCGTGCGCAGCGCCGCGAAGCACAGGCTGATGATCAACTTCCACGGCGCGTTCAAGCCCACGGGCATGAACCGCACCTGGCCGAACCAGATCACGCGCGAGGGCATCCTCGGCAACGAGATGACGAAGTTCTCGTACAACGTCTCGGCGATCCACACGGCGACGCTGCCGTTCACGCGCTTCCTGCTCGGTCCGGCCGACTTCACGCCCGGCTCGTTCGGCAACGTCCATTCGGCGGACTTCGTTCCGCAGGGACGCAAAGGCCACCGCTACGGCGACGAGAACGACCGCCGCCAGATCCTCGCGGAGGAGATCGGCACGCGCGCGCACGCGCTCGCCCTCTGCGTAGCGTATGACTCGCCGCTCATGACGCTCTGCGACTGGCCGCGGCGCTACCGCGGCGCGCCCGGCGTCGAGGCCCTGCGCGCGCTGCCCACGGTGTGGCGCAACACCCTGCCCCTCGCCGGCAAGGTCGGCCGCTACTACAGCGTCGTGCGCGAGACGTTCGACGGCCGTCTCTACCTCGCGGTGATGGGCGTGCGCGGCGCCTCCTTTGAGCTGCCGCTGTCCTTCCTGCCCGAGGGCACGTCCTGGAAGGCCACGTTCTACACGGACGGGCCCAACGCCGCGCAGGACGCCTGCGACCTCGCCGTCACCACGCGCACCGTCACGCGCGAGAGCAAGGTCACGCTCACCGTCGTCCCCGAGGGCGGCGCCGTCGTGATCTTCGCCCCCGCAGAGAGCAAATAGGGCTTGCGACATGGAAAAGACAGTTGAAGTGTCCGCGCGGCTCGGCCGGCGGGATTGGCTGAAGGGTTGCGCCGCGGGCGCGCTGTGCCTCGGCGGCGGCGCGGCGTTCGCGCAGCGGAACCCGGGAGACTACTCGGTGGTGCTGCTCGGCGACACGCACTACGACGCGCATCCCGCCGCCACCTACCATTCGCACTACGACAACGATCGCAAGGCCGAATGGCTGTGGCGCGTGCAGCGCGCCGAGTTCATGCGCAACGGCGACATGTGGGCGGAGCGGTGTCCGCGCCTCCTGAAGGCCTCCGCCGCCTGCCTGCCCGGCGACGCCCGCTTCGTGCTGCAGCTCGGCGACCTCGTGCAGGGCGACTGCGACGACCAGCCCACGCACAAGCGCATGCTCGACGACGCGATGCAGCTCATGAAGCGCGCCTACGCGGGCAACCTGCCGTTCGTGGTCGTGGAGGGCAACCACGACATCCGCGGCGACGGCGCGCGCGCGGCCTACCACGAGTGGTCGAACGCCACGATGGGACGCGAGCTCAACCAGACCGTCGCGTCCACCACCTTCTCCTTCCGGCAGGGACCCGACGCCTGGGTGGTGGCGGACTTCAACTGCCCCGACCCAGCACTCATCAACCGCCTCGTGGACGAGACGGAAGGCGCGCGGCATCTGTTCCTCGTCACGCACGGTCCGCTCCTCTTCTGCGACACGGGCTCCTTCCGCTGGAGCCTTCTCGGCGCGGCGAAGTACGACGAGGCGCGCCGCGCGCTCATCGCGAAGCTCATGCGCCGCCGCGCGATCATCCTCGCCGGCCATACGCACATGATCGACTTCAAGCGCGTCAAATCCTCCGAGGGCGAGCTCACGCAGTTCATCACGAGCGCCGTGTGGACGAACGAGGAGATGGCGTTCGCGAAACCGCGCTACACCGACCCGAAGGGTTTTGGTTCGTTGAACGGGCCGAAACTCACGGACGCGAAAGCGCGCGAGGATTTCCGCGTCTGTCTCGGCGAAGTCGCGAAGGACCTCAAGGAATACTGGTTCGCTTGCGCGGCGGGACATGCCACGCTCGCCGTTTCGGACCATTCGGTGACGGCGTCCTTCTTCCCCGGCGACGCGCGTACGCCCAGCCAGAAGTTTGAACTTGCAAGCAGAAAGGCTTGACATGAAACGGACATTGCTCTCCCTTGCGCTGCTCGCGATGGCTGCGCAGGGCGTCCCTGTCGGCACGAACGAGGTCACGATCTCGTCCCCTGCCGGCGGAACCGCGCACATCAACCTGTTTGGCGCCGTCGTGACAAGCTGGGTGCCTGCGGGCGGCACGGAGGTGTTCGCGATGGCGAAGCCCTACGCGGCGTGTACGCGCGGCGAGCAGATTCATGGTGGGCTCCCGATGTGTTGGCCGTGGTTCGTCTTCGAGGGACCCGAAAAATGCCGCATCCACGGTCTCACGCGCTACTTCGACTGGAAGGTGAAGGCACACAGTGACGATGCGCTCACGCTGGAACTGGATGACTCGCCGTCCACGCGTGCGCACTGGCCGCATGCGTTTCACCTGGAGCTCACCTACTCTTTCGAAGGCTCCGCGCTGCGCGCGGAGTTCCGCGCTACGAACACGGGGTCCGAGCCCTACGCCTGCACGGAGGGCTTCCATCCGTATTTCCGGGTGGGCGAACTCGACGCCTGCACCGTTACCGGCTCGGACGACACGAAGTATTTCTGGAAAGGCGAGATCGAGAAGGGCGACCAGCGTCTCTGGAAGGGGGATTTCCCTTGCCGCCTGCTCGGACTCGGCAAACCGGGGTACGTGTTCGAGGAGGGGCCGCGCCGCCACCAGCTGAAAGATCCCGTACTCGGACGCACGCTCGACATTTCGTACGAGAACAACCTCAAGTTCGTGCTGTTCGGCTGGACGCCCGATTTCTCCGCGCTCGGCGGTTCGGACGATCCCGCTTTCGGACGTCACTTCGTGTGCGTGGAGGGCGGCACGCTCTACCGTGACCGCGCATACGTGCTCCGTCCCGGCGAGACACATCGCCTGAGCGTTCTGGTGCGGGCTACGGCGAACGCGGGAGGGCCGTGCTTGTCGCGGCCGCTCGTGAAGGGCTTCAACGGCGCGCTCTCGCCTGATGGCACGACGCTCGCGTTCCAGCGTGACGCAGGCGCCGAGACGTGGCTCGGCCTCTACGACTTGCGCACGGGCGCGACTACGTGGGCAGAAAAAGGTCCGGGACGCGCCGCGTTTCCGTGCTGGACGCGCACGGGCGACTTGCTCTACTCGTACGGCAACGAGCTGCACACCGCATTCGAGACGTGGAAAGGAAATCTTTCAGAAGGTTACGGCATCCGTCTGCGCGGCAATGATGGCACGTCGCGCGATGTGCTCGTGCGCGGACGTTGGCGCGACTATTCGCCGTGTCTCTCTCCCGACGGTCGGACGCTCTGGTTCGTCACGTCGCGTCCGCCGGCCGGCCATCCCCGCGCAAAGGACTTCATCGGAAGTTGTTTGGCGAAGGCGGATTTGCAGGGACAGGGCGGCGTCTTCGCATCGGCGGGCGAGATTGTCTACTGGCCGAGCGAAAACTGGGGAACCGGCGTGTCGCAGCCGGTCGTGTCGCCGGACGGAAAGCTGCTCGCGTGGGCGGAACTGACCACGTTCGCGCTGCCGTGGCGGATCATGGCCGCGCGTGTGGACGACCTGGCGCATCCCGTTACGCTCACGCCCGCCGACATGGCGGCGTATGCGCCGAACTGGAGTCCCGACGGCACGCTCCTCACGTTTACGGGCTGCCGCGGGGACGATCCGGGCTGGCACGTGTACGTGCTCGACCCCGCGCTGAACCGCCTGCGCCGCGTCTGCCTCGGCGAGAACTCGTCCTTCGCGCCCGACGGTAAGGGCCTTGTCTACGACCGTGACGGTACCGTCTACCTTCGTCCGTTCGGCGCGGCGGACCGTCCGACGGCGAACGATCCCCTCGCCAAGCCCGCCGACGCGTTCCCGTGGAAGGAGGCGGAGACGATCCTCTACGCCGGCACGAACTTCACGCGCACCGCGCAGGTGCCGCTACCTGCGGCGTGCGCGTTCGGCGACGAGCAGACGTTCTTCGTCCGCGCGAAGGTCGACTGGGACGGCGACGCCTCGCGTTTCCAGGTGATGACCTTCGGCCGATACGCCGAGCATCCTCTCGGCTTCCAGCTTTACTTCGCGCTGAACGGGCGTCCGCACGTGGGTACGCGCGATGCGACCGGCTACCACGTGTGTCTGCACACGCGCGAACCGCTTGCGAAGGCCGGCGTGTATGAAATCACGGGGATTCGGTCTAGAGGGCGATTGTGGTTGTACGTGGGAGGTGCGGAGCCGATCTGCGCCGAGTTCGGGGACGGGTTGATCGCGCTTGACCACCCGCAGCAGATGGCCATCGGCAGTGGACTTCTGCCGAAGTCGCGTCTGCTGTCGATGGAGGTCGGACGGGGCTGGCCCGCGAACGTGCCCGTGCCACGGGGCGGAGGACTGAACGACTGGAGGAACCTGCAATGAAAAAGATGTTCCTGTTGGGCGCGATTGCCGCGTGCGGATTCGCCGTATCCGCCGCTGCGCCGTTCGACGTCGTGGCGCTCGTCGATTCGCTCGACTTCGCGCATGTGTACGACATCGAGACGGCCACCGGCACGGTGCAGACGCTGGAACACGTGCTGCTCACGCATCCCACGACGGTTCTGTGGCGCGACAAGGGCGGCTCGCTCATGCGCTATCCGAGCGCGGAGGAGGCGTCCCCCGTGGGCGAGTCCCCGCTCGACAAGCGGAAGCTGCCGCGCCTCAGCGTGTACGGCAACCTGCGCCTGGAGCGTCCCGAGCCAGACGCCTTCGGCATCGTGCGCGGCGAGTGCGCGCGGCGCGGCATCGTCTACGGCATCCACACGACGTGGGAGGAGAACCACTGGCTGGCGTACACGGAATCCAACTGGAACGTGGCGCATCCGCAGTACATGTGCCGCACGCGCAGGGGCGGGCCGCGTCTCGCCACCGCCTCGCTCGCGTGGCCCGAGGTGCGCGCGCACAAGCTGCGCCTCGTGGACGAGCGCCTCGCCCTCAAGCCGCAGGTCGTTTTTCTCGACCTCCACCGCAACGGCGGATGGAGCCCGCGCATGGAGTACGTGAAGCCCGTGGTCGACCGCTGGCGCGCGAAGTACGGCTGCGAGCCGCCGTCGGACGCGCGGGACCCGCGCTGGCTCGCGCTCGTGGGGGAGGACGTGATGTCCTACCTGCGCGCATTCGCGGCGAAGTGCCATGCGGCGGGCGTGGAGTTCCATCTTGGTTTCAAGCACCTTGACCTGAAGGATGACTACCTGTGGCGCATGATGGCGGTCGACTGGAAGGCGCTTGCGGCGGACGGCACGCTGGACGCCGTCGTGCTGATGGACGTCGACTACGACCCGAAGCGGGCGTATGAGTCGACGCGCGAGATCCTCTCCTACGCGAAGGCGCACTGCGGCAAGGCGCGTCTCTACTTCCACTGCAGCACCTACGCGATGCCGAACGGCAT
>JAFRSR010000051.1 GCA_017427485.1 Kiritimatiellia bacterium | reverse complement strand
GCGAGACGCCGCTTCCCCCAGGGGGCCCTTTCGGTGTGAGAAGCGGCGAGACGCCGCTTCCCCCAGGGGGCCCTTTCGGTGTGAGAAGCGGCGAGACGCCGCTTCCCCCAGGGGTGCCTTTTGGTGGGAGGGCGAAGGGGCAGGTTGCGGGGGGGAGATCGCCGGCGGGGTTCACGAGACGGAACGACGGCACGTCGGCACGCACGCGCGCCGCGACCTCGTCGGGCGTTCCCCAGAGAAATTCGGATAGCGTGTTCACGGTGAATATTTAACCAGTTTGGCGTGAATGAATTGTCACGGGTCTGTCACAGATTCACGTGAAGGGACGATCACGGGTCTGTCACGGACGGCGTCCCCCAGTTCGGCGTAAGCGGTCCGGTCGAGAGACGGGCATCGTCTGGCTTGGGTTTGATCACCCAGCGGTACCATACCGGGTAGACATCCCGATGCGAGCTCCATTGATAATAGGCACCCATCGAGTTCGGCCCGAACGGATCCTCCACCTTGATTCGCGTCTGGAAGGGATGTTGCGGATCGTCCGCCCCGCCGAATGAACCCGGCTTGAACGTGTACTGCTGCAACACGCGGAACTGATTGCCGATGCCAGGCATCTGGAGCGCGCCCACGATGTTGAACACCGCGCTCGTCCACGCGGGCGGCCCGCCCGACCACGCGGCACTGCCCTGCCCGTCGTAGACATGGCCGTTCAACCGGTCCGGCGGCCACGCGCGCGGCGCATCCGAAGGCAAATGCGGAGAGGTGTTCGTGATCATCATCGTCACCGTCATGAAGACGTTGGACTGGAGCGAGCCGTCGGGAAGTGGCGTCACATGCGGCTCCACGTCGGGCTCGTCGCCCGACACCAGCGATCCCATGCCGGCCACGAACCAGATGTTGCTGCCGCCGCAGACCGGATCCGCATGCACGGGCGGGATGTTGAGCCAGTACATTTCGGTGAGCGTGAGCGGTATATTCGACGCGCCCGAGAGGTCGCGGTAGATCGCGCTGCTCAGGTCGTCCGGCCCGCAGCCGGGATACTCGTTGAACAGCCAGGCCAGCACGGCGGGGCTGTAGGTGTTCTCCGGCGTAAGCCCCCACTTGCTCGCGAGCGTGGCGTCCGGCTCCGCGTCGATGAGGAGCGTCACCGTGTTCGACAGGGAGTTGAGCTGGAGCGAATAGGTGCCCGTCTGGCCCTGCGCACCCGGCACGTCCACGTTGTTGGCCGTGCATTTCCCGATCTGGTACCAGTTCGTGACCGACAGCACGATGTTCGTCGACGAGCCCGTGGGCACCACGATCACCGCGCTGGCGCCCATTTCGCGCCCGTCGAAGAACTGCTTCAGGAGATCCGGCTTCAGGAGCGTGGAATAGATCCACACGTTCCCGCCGAGGGGCTCCAGGAAGTAGCCTTCCGGTATTTCCTGCAACGTGCCGTCCTTCAGCTTGTTGATTTCCGTCGGCGTGCAGTACATGTAGTTCGTCCAGCAGCTCGGATCGGCCTCCTCGCCGTGGCTGCGGTACACGCCAAGGGAGGAGTCGGCGGCCGCCAGGTCCTCGCCCGCGTAGAACCACTGGCTGTCCGGATCGGCCGCCTTCAGCTGCGCGACGAGGTTCGTGCCCGAGAAGCTGGCGCTAAACACGCCCGGAAACATGTTCGTGCCCTGCATCACGATCTCGTGCTCGATGATACCGCTGGGGCGAATCAGCTGGATGCCATACGGATACTGGTACTGGAACACGCCTCCAAGTCCGGTTTTCGTGTTCTTCACGACCGTGTTCGTGACCACGCTCTTCCAGTAGCCGTCATTCGCCACATGATCCTTGGCATTCGGCCCGCAGACACTCACGAACGTGTAGTGGTTCGTGTTGTCCACGCCGTAGCGGTCGCCGGTCTTGGACGTAAAGTTGCGCACGCCCTCGTCGATGCCGAACGTGAACAGCGGCGCCGACTTTTTGCTGCTGTAGTCCGTGAACCGGACATTCCAATTCTCAAGATTCGCACCCTGCGGCACGGCGAGCTCGAGGAACTGGTTAAGCCCTTCCGTGTTCATCGCGTCGCAGAGGTTCAGCTCGTTGATCCACGCGCGATACGGGGAAATCGAGTCGAGGATCGTGTAGGCCGCGAACTGGTCGGGGTCGCCGGAGTCGTTGCCGGCGCCGACGGTCGAGCCGCGATACCACTCCGGCTTCACCCAGTCGGCGGCCTCGAGCACGGCAGGGTACTCCGTGGGGCTGCCGGACTTGTCGCGGTACGTGGCGCGCAAGACATACTGGTACACCGTGTTCGGCGTCTCCTCGGGCGGCATGATCGATTCGGGGATCAGATAGTAGCTGCGGAACACGAGGTTGGATTCCGACACGCGCTGAAGCTCGCTCGTGAAGCGCTGCTGGACATTCGCCATCCGTCCGTTGATCCACATGTTCGTGTCCTTGGGCAGGTCCTTCCACTGCTTGTACCCCCACGGGCTCTCGCCGCGGTAGACCTCCATCCACACGCGGATCGAGTCCGTGTCCAGCTCGTCCGCCATCTGCTGGGGCTCCAGACGGCACTGCAGGCCCCACGACTCGAGGATGAGCGGCTGCTGCTCCGCCTTCATGATGTTCGTGATCACGCAGATCTCCTCGGTACCGAGGTTCGTGCGGAACGGACGGACGTCGAGGAACTTAAGCCGCGGCACGATCAGCTCGCTCGCGCTCACCTCGTCGATGAACACGCGGTTGATCGGCTCCTGCTTCACGTAGTCGGGGATATCGCCCCACTCCCACGCACCGGCGTGAGCGGCCGGACGCCGGCCCCAACGCGCGCCCGCCGCCTCGAGGCGGATGGCCTGATAGGGACTCGTCGCCGCCTTGGACTCCCATTCGAAGGCCTGGTAGGTGGGCGAGGTCACCACGAAGTTCGTGAGCATGTGCCAGAGCTGACCCTCCGTCGTCGGCTGGTCGGCGCTGGGATCCATGCCGCCGTAGAGCGTGATCACGGCGCGCGGCTGCCAACCCGCCTTCTCCCCCTCTCCGTCGGGGTTGAAGAGCCGCGCGCGGAAGCTCACCGTGCCGATGCCGTTCGTGAGCGCGGCGCACTGGATGAACGGGTTCTGGCCGGCGTATTCCGTCGCTTTGTCTGGCTCGCCGAGACCGATGCCGAGCGTTCCCGTGTTCGTCTGAGTCGTGTCGTTGTCCTCCTCCTTCGCCGAGAAGTTGAGGGCGATTGACAGGCCGTCCGGCCAGTCCGTCAGATACGCGAACCGGCCCGGGCCGAGCATGGTGTCCCAGCCCTCGGTGTGGACGTTCCACCCGAACCAGGACCGCAGGTTGAGCGCCGGCTCGTTGTAGCAGTACGCCTTCGTGAGCGTGATCTTGCCGTAGTCGATGAGGTCGTCGCGCTCGTTGCGCGCGGCGTTCACCACGTTCGAGACGATGGCGGGATCCACGATCACGCGGACCAGGCCGCATACGTTCGTGTAGATCGTCTTCCGCGAGGCGATGTCGTAGATCCAGTGCTGGCGGAGACTGATGAAGGTCGTCATCGTGCCGCTCACGAGCTGGCCCTTGTTCGTCATCGTGCTGAAGTCGTGGCGCGCGATCGTGGTCCACACCACGTCTTCGCCGTTCGTCGCGAGGCTCTCGGTCAGGGGCGACACGTACGACGTCTCCACGGCCGGCGTCATGTTCGTGGCGATCTGCACGAGCAGCACACAGTTCGAGTCCGCGTTCTGGTAGGAGTAGGTGAAGAGCGACATGCCCTCGTCGATGTACGGCGACCGGAGCCCCATCGGATAGTCGACCTTGCCGCGCGACGGCTGCAGCACGCAGACGCGCGACGCCGTGCGCACGCGCAGGATCACCGCGCCGTTGCCGCCGCGCGCGCCCGCGCCCTTCTTCACGTTCGCGTCGGAGCTGTTGTTGTAGTACGTGCCGCCGCCGCCGCCGCCGCCGTAGCCGTCAAGGCCCGCCGTCAGCGTGGTCGACTCCTTCTGGTAATCCGCGCCGTGGCCGGCCGTCATCGCGCTGGTGGCCG
>JAFRSR010000414.1 GCA_017427485.1 Kiritimatiellia bacterium | reverse complement strand
TCCTCCCCAGAAATTTTTTGAGCTGATCTATCAGCTTCGTCGCGATTGTGGTATCATACATGGCGTCGCCTCGCTTGTTTGTGTAAGCACTTCGTATTATAGCGAAGATCATTCAGGAGAGGCGACACTTTTTTGCCCCGTAATCCGGAAGCGGCGTGATGAAAGTCGCGCTCGGCGCGGGGGCACCTCGCCAGCCGCGAAAAAATTGGGGAACCTCCAACATTTCCACGGGCTTGAAACCAACGGCGGGATGTGGTATCATATCAACGTTTTCTGGAGGGGGGAATTGTCCCCTTGAACGGAAAGCGAGTCTGAAACATGGCGAGGAAGTACCTAGACCCGAAGGCGGACTTGACCTTCAAGAAGGTTTTTGGCGAGCACAAAAACCTGATGATCAGCTTTCTCAACGCCCTGCTGCCGCTTGACAAGGGCAAGCAGGTGGAGTCGATCGAGTATCTGCCGCCCGAGATGGTTCCTGACAACCCTGACAAAAAGAACAGCATCGTCGATGTACGCTGCGAGGAGACGGGTGGGCGCAAGTTCATCGTGGAGATGCAGCTGAACTGGACCACGGCGTTCAAGGAACGCGTCCTCTTCAACGCCGCGAAGGCGTATGTGCGGCAGATTGACAGGAGCGAGAAATACAAGCTTCTCCAACCGGTCTATTCGCTCAATCTGGTGAACAAGATATTCGAGCCGGACACGGAAAACTGCTACCACCACTACTCGATGGTGCACAGCCTCGACACGAAGAAGCAGATCGACGGCCTTCATCTGGTGTTCGTGGAACTGCCGAAGTTCAAGCCGCAGTCTTTCGCCGAGAAGAAGATGGCGGTTCTGTGGCTCAAGTTCCTCACCGAGATAGACGAAAAGACGCGCGCCGCCCCGCAGGAGCTTTTGGACAATCCCGAGGTTGCACAGGCCTTGGAGATCATGGAGGTCGCGGCATACAGCGACGCCGAACTCGCGGCGTACGATGGATACTGGGACGCCGTGCGCATCGAGGCGACGATCATGGGAGAGCTCAACGACGCGAGGGCGGACCTGCTGGATGCGCAGGCCAAAGTCGTGGAGGCGACAGCGGCACGCGACGCATTGGCGACCGAGCGCGACGCGGCGAATGCCCGAGCCGATGCGGCGACGGAAAAGTTGTGTCAAACCGCCCGCAACCTAAAGGCTATGAATCTCACCACTGAGCAGATTGCGGCGGCGACCGGCCTCACCGCCGAAGAAATCGCCGCGCTGTGACGCGTGAAGCGCGGTGCGGGCAAGCTGATCTGGGGCTAGTTCACCTACGGGAGCTACGACGGGTATATGGAAGGCGATGCCAACTACACCGGCGACACGGTGATCAAGGCGGGCGGCATCGAACTCGCCACGCCGTCGAGCGTTGCGAAGAACCAGATACGGTACTTCACGCCGGCGGGGAGTGCGCTCAAGATCGAGGAGGGCGCGTATTTCGACTTCGCCGGCAACCCTGCTTCGTTCCTTGGCGTGTCGGGTGCCGGCACGCTCACGAACAGTTCTGAGACCGCAGCGGTGCTGACGCTCGGCTCGAATGGCGGAGACGGGGAGTTCTCCCCGGCGCTTCTAGGGGGCGCGCTGAATCTCGTCAAGGCCGGCACGGGCACGCTTATGGTGGCGGTGGCCCGTTTGGACGGCAACCTCTATGCCTCCAACGGCACGGTGAAGGTGTCGTCGGGCACCTCGCTCAAGGTGAATGAAATCCATGTCGCGCCCAACGCCACGCTCGACGTGCGCGGAGCGCATGTCGAATGCGATCTCCTCTCGGCACCGCGTTCCGCGTTCATCCTCTGGGACGCGGACACGGTGTTCGACTGCGCCGTGGACATGGACGAGGATGGCTCGTTCGCCGCAGGCCGGTATGGCTTCAACGGGGCGCTGCGGAAGACGGGCGACGGGACGCTCACGCTGTTTGGCCCATGCGCAAAGGGGTCTGGGACCGTCGCCATCGAGGATGGGACCGTGGTCTGTACGCCCGCACCTGCATGGTCCGGCAAGTATTTCATCATCAACTTCTACGGCGACGTGCACAAGGATACGCACGATGGCGTGGCGCTCTCTGAGTTCATCCTTTATGGCGAAGACGGCAACCGCGTGAACCAGGGCGCGTACTCGTATACGCCCCTGCCGGCGGCCGAAACGCAGCAGTACGGCAACTTTGGCGGGATAGACGACGCCACGCAGCTGGCCCAATGTGAGGTGGCCGTGTGGATGCCGAACCATGACGGTTACATTGGGCCGGACAGTGCCAGTTCGCCCCCGTATCTGTTTGACGGCAAGCTTTCAACCGGTTTCCGCTTCACGTGGTTTTGGGAATCCAGCAACAAGTTCGTGTTCCGCCTGACGAACAGCGCGCCGGAGGTGGTGGGATTCTCCTTCGTCACGGACGGCCATCCCGAGCGCCGTCCGACGCAGTGGAAGCTCTGGGGCAGCGACGACGGCGTCGCATGGACGGCGCTCGCCAACAACGCGACCAACACGGGCAACGAAGCCACATGGACGTGGCTCACCAACTCGACGCCAGACACGGTTCGGACGGAATACGCCATCTATCCGCTGGACCGGCTGGCGTCATCGTCCGCCTACG
Organism: Kiritimatiellia bacterium; assembly: GCA_017427485.1. Classification (GTDB taxonomy): domain Bacteria; phylum Verrucomicrobiota; class Kiritimatiellia; order RFP12; family UBA1067; genus RUG572. The sequence goes on along the minus strand of JAFRSR010000414.1, from coordinate 44,303 downwards.
CGCCGTTCGGCGACGCGGAGGTGTCCGTTGGAAGCGGCGCGACGCTCGACTTGGTGTCGGCCGAGATGTCGCTCTCGAAGTTGAAGGTGGATCTCGACTCCGGCGCCGGAACGATCACGCGCTTCACGCCTGCGGAGGGCGGCACGATCGAGCTTACGTCTTCGTCCCGGGTCGCGTCCGGCCGCGCGATTCCGCTGGCGGTAACCGAGATGGCCTCGCCGGCCAACCTCAAGTCCTGGACGGTCAAGGTGAATGGCGCGGTCCGCTCCGACCTTGGCGTTCGCTGGAACGGCGGCGTTCTGCGCGTGTCCGGCGGCGGGCTTAGCATCATCTTCCGCTGACTTCCCAGTGCGCCGCCAAGATGGCGGCTCTCCATATGGGGAGCCGCCGTCCCGGCGGCTATCTGACGGTCAAAGAAGCGTCAATTTACCGAACGGAAATGTGCCAATTCACCGAACGGAAATGTGCCAATTAACCGAACGGAAATGTGCCAATTAACCGAATGGCATTGACTCTTCCATCGGGATGTGGTAGTATAACGACCGTGAAACCGAAAGAATTATACAAAAATCGCATATTGGATGCCGTACTTGAACGCAAACTCGCAGGAGTTGGCGCAGTACTCGTCGAGGGTCCAAAATGGTGTGGCAAGACCACGACATGCGAACAGCATGCGAAAAGCGTCCTGTACATGGCAGACCCGAAGCGGCGAGACCGTTATCTTACGCAGGCGGCCGTGGACATAACGGAGTTGATGAAGGGCGAACAGCCGCGTCTGATCGACGAATGGCAGGATGCTCCGAAATTTTGGGATGCGATCAGGTTTGACGTAGATCATTCGCCCGGGTGGGGGCATTACATCCTGACAGGTTCAGCCGTTCCGCCAGACGACAAGAACGAGCGTAGTGGGAAAAAGGATATTGTCCATTCCGGAACAGGGCGCATTGTGCGTGTGAAGATGCGCCCCATGTCGTTATGGGAATCCGGCGAATCCTCTGGGACGGTGTCCATTGGAACGCTCTTTGCTGGAGAACCGTTTAAACCTGGACGGGCCACGGAACGGTCGCTTGAGGAAATGTCATATCTGGTCTGTCGCGGCGGGTGGCCGCAGGCGGTCAACCAGGGCGGCGAGACGGCGCTGGACCGTGCCTTCGAGTATGTGGATGCCGTCGTGAACTCCGACATCTCGCGGGTCGATGGCGTTTCGCGCGATCCGGCGCGGGCGCGCAGGTTGCTGAGATCGTATGCAAGGTTGCAGGGTACGCAGTCAACGATTCCGAACATCCGCAAGGACATGACGACGGGCGATCAGAACGGTCCGGATGACGACACCATTTCGTCTTACTTGAATGCTCTGAGGAAGATCTTCGTCGTTGAGGATTCCGAGGCATGGTGCCCGGCGTTGCGCTCGAAAGCAGTGATCCGCATGTCGCCCACGCGGTACTTTGTGGATCCGTCGATCGCGGTTGCCGCGCTTGGCCTCGGCCCGGGCGACCTGATGAACGACATTCGCGCATACGGGTGGTTCTTCGAGACGATGGCCGTTCGCGACCTTCGCGTGTACGCCGACGCGCTGAATGGTGCGGTGAGCCACTATCTGGACCGCAACGGCCTGGAATGTGACGCGGTCGTGCATCTGAGAAACGGAATGAGCGGTTTGGTCGAAGTCAAGCTCGGGGGAAGCTCGTTGATCGAGGAAGGGGCCGATACGCTCAATGCCCTTTCCGGTCTCATCGACACGTCGCGCCAGAAGAAAGTGGCGTTCAAGATGGTCGTTACGGCTGTCGGCGATTGCGCCTACCAGCGTCCAGACGGCATCATCGTCTGTCCGCTTTCGGCATTGAAGCCATAAGTCGGCGGCTGGAGTGTGGTATGATGGGTGCATGTAAAATTGGAAGAGAGTCATGAAAATGCGAAAGTTATCTTTTGTGGCCGTGGTCCTGGTTGCGGTGGTGGCATCAGGCGAGACGGTCGACATCGCCGTGGAGACGGTGCGGCAGGGCGGCGCGCGCGCCGTCGAGAACGTGAAGGTGGAGGTGACGGACGGCATGGCGCGGTTCGTGTGGCCGCGCGCGCGCATCCCGTCCGACGCCGTGTGCGTGAGCGTGAAGCCCGCCTTCTCCGTCGCGCGGAAGGGCGAGGAGGGCTACTACGTCACGCCGTCCGGCGCGCTCTGCACGTTCCGCCTCGACAATTGCAATTACGCCATCCACAAGAACTGGTTCCCCATGCCCCTCTACGGCATGAAGACGCCGCATACGGCGTTCGTGGCGATCGTGACGGGCATGAAGTACGACTTCTCCCTCGTGGCGAACGCGAAGAAGGGCGTCTATTCGTGCTTCGTCTCGTTCGACATGGATGTCGCGCACGCCTACGAGGACATCGCGGTCGACTACGTGTTCCTCTCCGGCGGCGACGCCGACTATTCCGGCATGGCGCGCGCCTACCGCCGCCACCAGCTCGCGCGCGGCGCGTGCCGTCCGATCGCCGAGCGCGTCAAGACCAACTCGGCGCTGGCCTACGCCGTGCAGGCGCCGGAGATTCGCATCCGCCAGGCCTGGAAGCCGGCGCCGAGCCCCGTGCCCGACCAGACCGAGCTGGACGAGCCGCCCGTCACGGCCTACGTCACCTTCGACCGCGTGAAGGACATCATCGACGCGTGTGACGCGGCCGGCGTCGGAAAGGCCGAGTACTGCCTCGTGGGCTGGAACTACCGCGGACACGACGGCCGCTGGCCGCAGATGTTCCCCGTGGAGCCTCTCCTCGGCGGCGAGACGAAGCTCCGCGAGCTCATCGCCTATTCGCTCGCGAAGGGGCATCCCATGGTGGGGCACGCCAACTACCGAGACGCCTACCTGATCGCCGACACCTTCGACTTCGAATACTGCCAGGACCGCAAGGACGACGGCACGATGACCGACGCGAAGCGCGAGGCGTGGAGCGGCGGACGCTGCTTCCGCGTGTGCCCGCGCCGCGCTTACGAGAAGTACGCCATCAAGCACACGGCGGCGATGAAGGCGCTCGGTTTCCACGGTCTCGGCTACATCGACGTCACGTCTTCGCGTCCGCTCTTCGCCTGCACCGACCCCCGCCACCCGCTCAACACGGCCGAGCGCGCCGTGTGGGAGAAGGCCATCCTGCGCCTGCAGTCCGCGGCCTTCGGCGGCAGCGCGTCGGAGGGCGGCTTCGACTGGTGCATCGGCGCGGTCGATAGCGCCCTCACCGTCGTCTTCGCCGATCCCTTCAACGACCTGCCCTCCGGCAAGAAGTGGCATCCGATGATCGACCGCTACGTGCCGTTCTGGCAGCTCGTCTACCACGGCATCGTCCTCTCCACCCCGTTCCGCACGATGTGGAACATCGAGGCGAAGCCCGACAAGTGGCGCTACCGCCTCTGCGCCGCCGAGTACGGCAACCGCCCCACGTTCTACTACTACGGACGCTGGAACCGTCCGGGCGAGCCCGACATCCACTGCGGCACGCCCGAGGAGCTGGCCGAGAGCGTGCGCGTGATCAAGGAGGGGGCGGACGACTACGCGCGCCGCAGCGACTTGCAGTACCACTTCATGGACCGGCACGACATCCTCGGCAAGGACCTCGTGCGCACGACCTACTCGAACGGCGCGCGCGTCTACGTCAACTACGCCGACGCGCCGCAGACCGCTGACGGCGTGACCGTGCCCGCACGCGACTACATCGTCGTCCGCTGACCGCTTGAACGCGTCGGCGGGATGTGGTATCATATCGATGTTTTCTGGAAGGGGCGTTGCTCCCTCAAACGGGAAGCGAGGTCTAGATGAAGAAGCCGAAGAAACAAAAGAAAGCAGCGGTTGAAGCCGGCGAGGTCGTGAAGTTCGATGAGGCCGGAATGCCGCAGCTTGACGTTTGGCTGGAGGACGAGACGATCTGGCTGACACAAAAGCAGATGGGGTTGCTGTTCGGGTGTGCACCGCAGAACATTACGTATCATCTCCATGAAATATACAAAAACGGAGAACTGGAGGCGGTTTCAACTTGTAAAGATTTTTTACAAGTTCAAATCGAGGGAGGACGGCGCATCTCCAGAATACAGAAGTTCTACAATCTGGACGCGATAATATCAGTCGGCTATCGTGTCAATTCAATTCGCGGCGTCAAGTTCCGCCAGTGGGCGACGCGAGTCCTCAAGGAGTATCTGCTGCGCGGGCTGGTGCGCGACCGGAGAATCGGCAAGCTTGAGAAGCGGATGACCGCCGCCGAGCGTTCCATCGATACGATCATCTACACGCTCATGCCCGCTCTGCCGGCGAACCGCAAGCCGATCGGATTTAATCCATGACCATTTTCAACGCCGGATCGGTGGAACGGTTTCAAATGAATGCTAGGCTTTTTTTAAGCGTTGCGTTTGCGGTTGTGGCCGCATGCGCGGCGTGGGGCGGGCCGGCCTTGATCCACTATCGCGCGGACGCGGAGCCGGATCGGTTCGTGAAAGGCGTACTGCTCTTTTCCGACCGGGTGTACAAGCTTGCGGAGGTTCCGAAGGCGTTTGAGGGAAAGCCGTTTCTGCGCGGGTCGATCATGGGGTTGCGCTATGTGGTGGCGCAGGACGGCGAGCTGACGGTCGTGACGCCGCAGCGTGTGCCCAAGTCCGCCTCGTGCGCGGACGCGCTGGAGAAGGCCGGATTCCGGCGCGTGGAGGAGATCGGCGTGTTCCAGCTCTTCGGGAACAACGCGATCGACCGCATGCTGACCTACCGGAAGCCGGTGAAGAAGGGCGAGAGGATTGCATTCGGGAAGTATTGCATTCCCGTTGCGTTCGATCCTGCGTCGTCTGTCCAGCCGCAGGGCGCGGTGAAGACCGAACGGCTCTACAACAACATCGAGCTGCCCGTCGATCCGGAAGACCGCGCGAACATGGCCGCATACGGCAACTCGCCGTTGCCCGTCCCGTACCTAAAGCATCCGCCGGCGGTGATCAACGCGGAGATCGGCCGGCAGTTGTTCGTCGACGACTTCCTGATCGACAGCACCACCATGACCCGCACATGGCACAAGGCCGCGAAGGATCCTCGCAATCCGGTGATGAAACCGGAGACGCCGCTGGAGATGGGGTTGCCGCACAAGACCTGCCCGATGGCCGCGCCGTTCAGCGGCGGCGTCTGGTACGACGGGGCGGACGGCCTTTTCAAGATGTGGTACTGCGCGGGGTGGTTTGACGGCACGGGCTACGCCTACAGCACGAACGGGGTGGACTGGATCCGTCCCGAACTCAAGGCGGAGAAGGGAACGAACCGCGTCATTCCGTACAAGGGACGGCGCGATTCGGCGTCCGTGGTGCTGGATCCCGACGCGCCGGACGGCTACCGCTTCAAGATGCTGGTCTGGTCGCGTCCGCAGGGCGGCGAGTATTTCCTCTCGCGCAACGGGACGGACTGGGGCGACCCGATCCCGAATACGTCGAAGGGCGACCGCTCCACGATACACTACAACCCGTTCCGCAAGGTGTGGGTGCTGAGCGACCGTTCGGGGTGGCACGCCCGCAGCCGCGAATACGTGGAGTCGCCGGATTTCCGCGCGATGGCGAACCTGAGGACGCACGTGAAGTGGTTGCGCGCGGACGACCGCGACCAGCCGGGCGAGTGTTTCTTCTATGCCTTCCCCGAGCGGAAGGGCGAGAAGTTCACGCCGGCCCTGTACAACTTCGACGCGGTGGCGTACGAGTCGCTCATGCTCGGCGCGGCCACGATCATGCAGGGGCCCGAAAACGGATTCTGCGAGCGGGAAGGCGTCCCCAAGATGACGGAGATCCATCTGGCGTTCAGCCGCGACGGATTCCATTGGTCGCGTCCCGACGACCGCTCGCCCTTCATCGGCGCCTCGCGGAAGGCCGGCACCTGGGATCGCGGGTATCTCCATTCCAATTCGGCGCTCTGCCTCGTGGTGGGGGATGAGCTGTGGTTCTACTACACCGGCTTCGCGGGCGACACCTCGCGGAAGAACCGGAGCGGGATGTACTGCAACGCCTCGTGCGGGATCGCGCGCATCCGGCGCGACGGCTTCGCCTCGATGGACAGCGGGGCGCGTCCGGCCACGCTCACCACGCGTCCGCTGACCTTCGCGACCGGCGACCGCCTCTTCGTCAACGCGAATTCGACCGGCGGCTCGCTCCGCGCGGAGATCCTCGACGTCGACAGAAATGCGCTTCCGGGTTTCGGCCTGGACGATGCGGAACAGCTTGCCGTGAACGCGACCCGGGCGGAACTTCGCTGGAAGGGCGGCTCCCTCGCGCCCTTGCGCGGGAAGCCGATCCGCCTCCGCTTCCATGCGCGCGAGACGCAGCTGTACGCGTTCTGGTTTGCGGGGCCGGGCGGCGAAAGCCGCGGCTACCTCGCCGGCGGCTCGCCCGGACACAAGACCCTGCGCGACGGTGTAATCGGCAAGCGATAGGGGGTGGCCTGCGGCGCTAGCACGGAGATTGGGAGATTGTAAGGAGACAGGGAGATCATTTTGGAGTTTTGTTTTGCACACGAGAATGACAAACCCTCTCAATCAGTTAGACGTTGCTGTTGTTTTTCGCGAAGCATTCTCTCCATAACAATCTCCCTGTCTCCGTATATCTCCGTGACCTCCGTGTTGCCGTCGGCAGACATGGCAGTGCCCCCGACTGCTGACTGATTACGCGAGGGTTGGAATTTCCAATGACATCCGTTCGGATGTTTGGTAGGATAAGGGCATGAACTTGCATAAGCTGTCGTTTGCCGCCGCCGTCTGCGCGGCGGCGCTTGCCGTTGCCGCGCCCGCGCGCGTGGTCCGGGACATCCCGTATGACCCGGCCCTGGGCGCGGACGGACTGGGCGACCTCTACCTGCCGGATGACGTGCGTCCCGAAACGCCGCTCATCCTCGTGATCCACGGTGGCGGCTGGAGCGCGTCGCATCGTCCGAGCATTGCAGGAATCGCCGAGTTCTTCCAGCGCGACCTCGGCTTCGCGGCGTTCAACATCGAGTACCGCCTCGCCTCCGCGAAGAACCCGTGGCCTGCCTGCGGCGACGACTGCGTGACTGCGGCGAAGTTCGTGCTCTCCGACGCCTTCCGCGCCAAATACGGCTTGCTCCACAAGAAAATCTGGATCACCGGCGGTTCGGCGGGCGGGCATCTCGTCCTGTGGACGCTCGTCAACCTGCCGTCTGAGTCCGTGGCGGGCGCGATCTCCATCTCGGCCGTCGGCGATCCCGCGTTGGACTTCCACACGCGCCACGGACGCTACGTGCCGCTCTTCGGGAAGGGCGTGACGGAAGAGAGCCTGAAGGCCATGAACCCGATTCTGCTCATCCGGAAGGGAATGGCGCCGCTTCTCTGCACGCACGCCGATACGGACCAGGTTGTGCCCATCGCCTCGCACCGCGCGTTCGCGGACGCCTACCGCGCCGCCGGCAACCGCTGCGACTTCTACGAGTACCGCCACGACGAGGAGCCGAACGAGGGCGGACACTTCATCTGGCGCCCCAAGTCCAATCCGCACAAGCTGTTGGCGTGCCTGGAGGCGCGGATGGAGAAGTTCGTGCGTGAGTACGAGAAGACACCGCCCCCACCACCGCCCGAACTGCTCTTCGCGGCCGATTTCGACGGCACGGCCAAGGCCGGCGTCGCGGGCGGCGACCCCAATCCCATTCCGAAATCGCGTAACTTGAAGTTCGTGACCGGTCTGCGCGGACAGGCTCTGGAGATGAAGAAGGGGATGAACACGGCGCTTGGCTACAAGACGGAAGGCAACCTGAACCTCTTGCGCGGCACGGTCAGCTTCTGGTTCAAGCCCGCGGATGGCGTGATGCCTGCTGGCGAGGAGCGCCGGTTCTATCTCTGCACGCAGACGGCCAACCCGCGCGCCGGGTCGGGTACGCTCTGGTTCTGGAAGTACGGTCCGCGTCTGCGCGCCGACCAGTCCGACGACGGCGACAGCTACACCCTGCTGCTTCGTCCGTACCTCACGAACGAATGGAACCACGTGGTCTTCACATGGGACGAGAAGAAGGGCACGTCCATCTATCTCAACGGACGCAAGGGCGCGCGAAGGATGTCGGACAGCAGCATGTCGGGCGCGATGAAGGCGGCGGCGAAGGCCCCGCGCGGGGGGCGTCCCGGCGCGCTCTCCTTCTCGCATCGGCGCACGTTCGACACGTTCTTCGTGGGCGGCTACGGCGGCAGCGCGTTCATGGACGGCGCGATGGACGAGCTGCGGATCTATTCCGCGCCGCTCGACGACGACGCGGTGAGGCGTCTGTTCATCGACGGCGGCGGATGCGAACCCGAACCGCCGTCCCCGCCGGACTACCGCGCGAAATACGCGAACGACCCGCCCAACCCGTTCGAGGCGCTGCCGCTCGCGAAGGGCGGCGTGCCGGGCGAGCTGGAGCTCGTGGAACAGGTCGTGTTCGACCACGTCCCCGCCGATTCCAACCGGTTCGTCGCGGTTGGCGCGTGCCGCATCGGCAACTTGAACGGCACGCCGTACTTGGAAACGGATGAGGTCGTCCACGGACGCTTCGCCTATCGGTTCACGCTTGATGAATCAACGCCTTTGTACGTCTTTGAAATCGATTACCCCGACGACCGGAAACGCACGATGGACTTGATCGTGCAGGGATGCGGGCAGACCGCCTGGGACGGCGCGACGGGCGCGAGTTACGCGTTGCAGCAGGGCGTGGCGTGCGGCGACGAGTATCCGAACACGGGCCGCATCCTCACGCACTGTTGCCTGTATTGGCGCGGCGCATCGGACGTGGCGCTGGCGGCGATGACGGCGCGCGGCGGCGCGCCGGCGGCGATTGCGGCGATTCGCCTCTACAAGGTGAAGAACGGCCGTCTCCCCGTGGCCGCCATCTGCGAGCCCGCGGCGAACGCGGACGGCTGGCGGCGCACCTTCGCGCTCTACTTTGAGGATCCCGCGATCGGGTACGACTTCGGCATCGACGGCACGAACGAGGAACGCGTCGGGCCGATGATCGACCGCATCGCCGCCACGATGAAGTACACCGGACAGAACCTGCTCGCCTACCCCGGTTCGTGGTACGGGGGACTCATGGACGGCGAGTACAACCCGCGCGTGCACGCCCCCGCCTACCGCAAAGCGTACTACGCGAAGTTCGACAGGGAAGGTCTCGGCTTCATGCCGACGATCAACCAGAACGACATCATCCTGCCGCGCGATAGCATCACGCGCGACAAGATCGAGGACGGCTCGCTCCATGCCTCGCCGTATTCGATCTTCGACAACGGCCGTCCCAATCCGGGCGGTTGGCACGGCACGCCGCCCAACTTCAACATCGCCCATCCAGACGTGCAGGCTGCGCTGGAGCGTGCGGTGGACGCGTTCATCGCCGAAGGGCGCGCGCATCCCTCGTTCAAGGGCGTTGTGCTGCACCTCACGCGCCATTCCCTCTCCTGGTTCGGCGACGAGCGCGCAGGGTACAACGACTACGCCGTGGAGGCGTTCGCGCGCGTGAAGGGCCTGACGATTCCCGTCGACCGCAACGACCCGATGCGCGGGAAGGGGTATGCGGACTGGATCCGTGCGCACGCGTACGACGCGTGGCTCGACTGGCGCTGCGGCGTGGTGGCGGATCTCTACCGTCGGCTCGCGGCGAAGCTGCGCGCGGCGCGTCCCGACCTCAAGCTGATGGTCAACACGTTCCTGTTGCCGGACTGGCGCCATCCCGATTTCGGCAAGGAGAACTTCATCCCCGAGGCGAACCGCCGCGCGGGGCTGGACGTGCGCCTGCTCGCCGACGTGCCGAACATCATCGTCTGCCAGACGGAGATTCCCGCGGACTACCGCTGGTTCGGTCCGATGGATCCGTCCAACCCGAAGGACAACGGCCGCTGGCGCGAGTTCCGCGCAACGGCCGAGCCCGCGCATCGCAATCTCTACTTCAAGAAAGGCGACTACACGCTCCTCGACGGTGCCGCGTTTCCGTGGGTGAACCAGCACGACCGCTACTGGGAGTCCGCCATCGGCAGAATCACGAAAGATCAGCCCGGCAAGACGCTCTCCTGCGCGTGGCTGAAGGAGTGCCCGTGGCGCGTCACGACGATCAACCCGTCGGGGCGTTCGGCGCTGAAACACTATGCTATGCCGTTTCGCTACCATGACGTGCTGGGGCTCTCGAAGGGCGGATTCCTCATCGGCACGTACGGCACCGAGGACGTGCTCGTGCCGTTCATCCAGGCGTTCCGCGCCTTGCCGGCCGTGGTATTCGACGACGTGCCGTGTGCGGGTGATCCGCTTGTGAAGGTGCGCCGGAAAGTGTTTGACGGCAAGACGTATCTCTACGCGATCAACACGGGCGACGCGCCCGCGCGCGTGACGCTGGAGTTGCCGTCCGGCGCGGAAGACCTCGTGACGCGCGCGCGGATGGCGCAGAAGGAGACGCTCTCCCTGCAGCCCTACGAGCTCCGTTCATTTGCCGCCACGTGTCGGGAGGGCAAGTAGTCGTGTTTCCCGTTGAGTCAATCATTCCGCGCATCCGCGCGTCGCTTGAGGCGAACCGAGACGTCGTGCTGCGCGCGCCGCCCGGCAGCGGCAAGACCACCTGCGTGCCGCCCGCGCTGCTGGACTGCGCCTTTCTGCGCGGGAAGAAGATCCTCATGTTGGAGCCGCGGCGTCTCGCCGCCCGCAGCTGCGCGGCGTACATCGCCCGCCGAATGGGCGAACGCGTGGGCGAGACCGTTGGCTTTCAGGTTCGGTTGGAGCGCTGCATTGGTTCCCGCACGCGGCTGGAGATCGTTACCGAGGGATTGCTCACGCAGCGTCTTCTGCACGATCCGGAACTCTCCGACGTGGGACTCGTGGTGTTCGACGAATTCCACGAGCGTTCGCTTGCGTGCGACCTTGGGTACGCGATGGCCGTGGACGTGCGCCGCGCGCTGCGTCCCGACCTACGGCTCCTGGTGATGTCCGCCACGCTTTCCACGGAGGAGATCGCCGCCCACCTCGGCGACGCCGACGTGCACACTGCCGAGGCTCGGATGTATCCGGTGGAGACGCGCTACCTGCTGATGGAGAGCATGGTGCCCATTTCCGCGCAAATGGCGGGTGCGGTGAAACGCATGGCGCCGGAATCGGCGGGGGACGTATTGTGCTTTCTGCCCGGCGAGGGGGAGATCCGACGCTGCGCGGAGGAACTGCGCGACCTTTCCGGGTCGGTCGTGATGCCGCTTTACGGGGCGATGCCGAAGGAGGAGCAGGACCGCGTACTGCTGCCGCTCGCCGACGGCCGGCGCAAGGTGGTGCTCGCCACGTCCATCGCCGAGACATCGCTGACGATCGAGGGCGTGACGACAGTCATCGACTCGGGGCTCATGCGCGTGAGCCGGTTCTCGCCGAGCTCGGGCATGAGCCGTCTGGAGACGCTGCGCCTTACGCGCGACCGCGCAGACCAGCGGCGCGGACGCGCGGGACGCACCGCGCCCGGACTCTGTCTGCGGCTCTGGACCGAGGCGCAGGACCGCACGCTCGTCCCCGCGATGAAACCGGAGATCGTGGAGGCCGACCTCGCGTCGACTGTGCTCGCCTGCGCGGAGTGGGGCACCACGGCGCGGGACGGCCTGCCGTGGCTCACGCCGCCGCCGGCCGCGAGCTGGGAGAACGCGAAGGCGCTCCTCGAACTCCTCGGCGCGCTCGACAAGTCGGGGCGCATCACGGACCACGGCCGGCGCATGTCGCGCTTCGCCGCGCATCCGCGTCTCGCGAACATGATCCTGCACACGGGCGACACGCTCCTCGCGGCCATCATCGAGGAGGGTGCCCCGCACCATATCACCGACATCCGCGACGTGCGTCCGACGTCCCGCATGAAGGAACTCGCCCGCCGGTGGGACGCGATGGGTGCCCGCGCGGGCGTGCGCGCCTGCCGGCGCGAGGCGGGTGAGGCGCTCGCGTTCGCGTTCCCGGACCGCATCGCCCGCAACCGCGGCAACGGCACATTCCAGCTGACGGGCGGACGCGGGGCGTTCATGGAGCGCACCGAGGCGCTGGCGACGAGTCCCTATCTCGTCCTCTGCGACCTCGACGACCGCGGCGGCGACGCGAAGATCCACCTTGCCGCGCCGATCGACGAGGCGTCCATCGAGGAGCTGTTCGCGGACGAGATCGAGGAGGTGGACGACACGTTCTGGGATCGGCGCGAGGCGTGCGTGAAGAGCGTCCATCGCCGTCGGCTCGGGCGCATGGTGCTGCACGAGGGCGGTCAGGCGCGTCCCGACGCCGACGCCGTGCGGCGCGCGCTTTTCGAGGGCATCCGGCAGAAGGGCGTGGACCAGCTGCCGTGGACGCCCGGCACGCGCCAGCTCCAGGCACGCATCTCCTTCCTCAACCGCGTGCTGGGCGCGCCGTGGCCGGACGTCTCGGACGCGGCGCTGGCGCAACATCTCGAGGACTGGTTCGCGCCGTTCGTGGACGGCATGAGCCGTTGGGCGCATCTGGAACGTCTCGACCTCGCGGTCGTGCTTGACGCCGTGCTTGCGGAGGCGGGCTTGAGCCGCCGCGTGCTTGACCAGGCCGCACCCGTGAAGATGGAGGTGCCGAGTGGGTCGAACATGACGATCCACTACGAGGAGGCGGAGCCGTTCGTGCAGGTGCGTCTGCAGGAGTGCTTCGGACTCCAGGAGACGCCCAAGGTGGCGAACGGCACCGTGCCGATCGTGATGAAGCTGCTCTCGCCCGCGCAGCGTCCCGTGCAGATCACGAAAGACCTCGCGTCCTTCTGGCGCACGTCCTACGCGCTCGTGCGCAAGGACCTGCGCGGCCGCTATCCCAAGCACTACTGGCCGGAGGATCCCCTCACGGCCGTCGCCACCCGCCGCGTCCGCCCGCGTCCCTGACCGCCGGCTGGAAGGGCGCGCACTACCGCAACGGGCAAGATGCCCGATGCCCCAGATGGGCGGCATTTATGGTATACTTTCCGCAACCGGCCAAAGGCCGGGGAAAGGACATGTAGAGATGAAAGTATCGAAGATGGTTGTCGCGCCGGCGGTGCTGGCGACGGCGTTCGCGGCGTATGGGTTCGTGAAGACGGCTACGCCGTTCGCCGACAACATGGTTCTCCAGCGCGGGCGCGCGGTGCCCGTGTGGGGCGTCGCCGATCCGGGCGAGAAGGTGACCGTCGCGTTCGCCGGGCAGACCAAGACCGCCCAGGTGGGCGCGGATGGCAAATGGAGCGTGTCGCTCGACGCGATGGACGCGTCAAAGGAGAACCGCGTACTCACGGTCGCCGGCGCGTCCAATACCGAGACGATCAGGAACGTCCTCGTGGGCGAAGTGTGGTTCGCGAGCGGACAGTCCAACACGGAATGCCCCATCTGGGGACCCAGCCCGCGCTACCGCGACGGACAGGGCGCCGTGATGACCGCGGCGGCGCGGCGTCCGTTCATCCGCTACGTGAAGAACGCGCGGACGCCATCCCCCACGCCGAGGCTGGACTGGAAGGCGGTCTGGCGCGACTATTCTCCGGAATCCTTCAAGGAGACCTTCAAGAGCAACCTCTCCGCGATGGCGTTCTACTACGCGCTCGAGCTGCATGACGCGCTCGGCGTGCCGGTGGGCATCATCGATTCGAGCTGGGGCGGCACGCGCATCGAGCCGTGGACGCCGCCGTCGGGGTTCGCCGAGCCTCCCAAAATCCCCGAGAAGACGAACCACCAGACGGTCACGTTCCTCTGGAACGGCATGGTCGCCGCGTTCGCGCCCTACGCGATCAAGGGCTTCATCTGGTACCAGGGGTGCAGCAACTCCGGCGACGGACGCAGGTACAGCGCGAAGATGCACAACCTCTACGACGGCTGGGCGAAGGAGTTCAAGAACCCCGACCTCAAGCTCTACTTCGTGCAGCTCGCGCCGTACTCCCACAGCTGGTTCGAGGTCCAGCAAGGCCAAAGGCTGTTCGCCGAGGAGGAGAAGAACGCCGCGATGGTCACGACGTGCGACATCGGCAACTCGTGGGACATCCACCCCAACGACAAGGAGACGGTCGCCCGGCGCCTCGTCCTTCATGCGCTGAAGCGCGACTACGGCTTCACGGACATCATCGACGATTCCCCGGAGCTCAAGTCCTGGAAGATCGAGGGCGGCAAGTTCGTGATGTCCTTCAGCAACGCAAACTCCTGGTACGCCTACAACGCCGACCGTTCCGTCGCGCAGGGCTTCGAGATCGCCGGCAAGGACGGCAAGTTCGTCCCCGCGAAAATCGAGAACAAGGGCGCCAACGGAACGCTCACAGGAACGGAGCTGATCGTCTCCGCGCCCGGCGTCACGGAGCCGCGCCGCCTCCGCTACCTTGCCTCCAAGCCGTGGATCGGCTCGCTGTATTCGTTCGATTCGGGGCTGCCCCTCGGTCCGTTCGAGATCGACGCGCGCCGTCCCGAGGACGACCTCACCGACGTCAACGCCAAGATCGGCGATGCGCTGAAGGTTCCGGAACTCGCGGGGTTCCGCCAGGTCCTCGCCGTTGACATCCCGACTGGTCGCTTTGCCGGCTATTCCTTTGACGAGACGGCGAAGGCGGGTTCGTTCTCGCGCGTCGCATATGCGCTCGAGCTCGAGCGCATGGACGGCGCGGTCGAGTGGGCCGTCGCGGCGATGGACGCCTTCACCGGCGACGCCGTGAAGCTCGGTGTTCCGTGCGCGAGCGGAGCGTTCTTCCAGCAGAAGGTCGGCAACCTCGTCGTCCGCTCTAACCGCAGGGGCGTCGAAGAGGGGGCGCGCGGTGAAGGCATCATTGAGTTCTTCACGAGCAACTACGGGACGCATAAGGCCCTTGCCGGCGCGGCGGGATCCGACAAGATATACGACTGCAACGATACACCCAGCGCTCCTCACAAGGACGGCTATGGCTGCCTGCAGGTTCACGACGCCACGACCGGCGCGACGATTTTCGCCTACAACCGCTTCGTCGGCCCGGCAGACATCGGCATCGGCGTCAACAAGGGCAACGACAATACCGACTGGACGTTCATGTCAAACGCGGGCGAATTCAAGGCGCGCCGCCTGACCGTCCTCGTGAAGTGACGCAGGAGCCAGAACAATCAAGGCGGCATGCCCGTTGAATGAAAGGAGCGAAAGATGAGGGGATCGATTATCGTCGCCTGCCTGCTGGCGGGCGTGGCCGTCGGTGCGGAGGAATGGACCGAGGCGCGCGTGCGCGGGCTTGAGCGCCGCGTGCTGGAGACGGTGGCGGACCTTGCGCTCGTGCCGCCGAAGCTGATTACGTCGCCGGGGCCCGAGTACGGCGCCGCGAACGAGCGGTGGGCGATGAACAATGGCGCGGCGCTTACGCCAAAGGGACGCCTCTGGGCGAGCTGGATCGGCGGCGGCGACTCGCCGGACGCCTACACCGTCTGCGCCTTCTCCGACGACGACGGCGCGACGTGGGGCAAGCCCGCGCTCGTGGTGGACGGGCACGACCCGCAGCGCATCCCGTTCCCGCGCAGCAACATCATCGCGAACCTCTGGACGGATCCCGCCGGGAAGCTGCACCTCTTCGTGAGCCAGTCCATGTGGCACAACGACGGACGCATGGGCGTGTGGGAGTCGGTCTGCGCGAACCCGGACGCCGCGCAACCCGTCTGGTCGCCCATCCGCCGCATCTGCGACGGCGCGGCGCTCAACAAGCCCGTCGTCCTGCGGAACGGCACGTGGCTCCTGCCCGTGGAACTACCCCGCGCGTGGGGGCCGTGGAAGGGCCTGTTCGGCACGAGCGAGACGGACGCGGGGGCGCTCGCACTCGCCTCGACCGACGGCGGCGCCACGTGGGAGCGGCGCGGAACCGCGATGGTTCCCGACAGCAACTGGCCGGAGAACCACATCCTCGAACTGAAGGACGGCACGCTTCGGATGTACATGCGGTCGCGTCCCGGCTTGCGCGTGACGGAGTCACGTGACGAGGGCCGCACATGGGGTCCGGTGACGAAGCCCGACGGCATGGACCAGCCTTGCGCCCGCTGCCAGGTGCGCGCACTCGCCTCGGGCAACTGGATCTTCGTGAAGCACCTTTCGCCGCCCGATTCGTACAACGAGAACAAGCGCATCGGGCAGATCGCCTACCTCTCGCGCGACGAGGGCAAGACGTGGGAAGGGGGGCTCGTGCTGGACGAGCGCAAGTCGGTCACGTATCCCGACGTGGAGCAGGGGCCTGACGGCCTCATCTACGTGACGCACGACTTCGAGCGCGGGCGCGAGGCCGAGATCATCCTCCACAAGTTCACCGAGGAGGACATCCTCGCGAAGAAGTTCCAGTCGCCGAAGTCGCGCCAAGGCATCGTCGTCATGAAGGCGATGGGCACGAAGCACAACCAGAAGAAGTACGTAAAGGGGAAATAACCGTGAAAAGGATCGTCTGCACAGCCGGTACGGTTTTTATGGCGTTGTTGGCGTTTGCGGAAACGGCCGCCAAGAGTTCCGTGCCGTCCGTGCTGGGCGAGGCGGACGTGGTGGTGGTGGGCGGCACGCTCGACGGCGTGCGCGCGGCCATCGCGGCGAAGGAGGCCGGCGCGTCCGTGTTCCTCGTCGCGCCGCGCGCCTACCTGGGCGAGGACCGCGCCGGGACGTTCCAGCTGAAGCTGCTGCCGTCCGACGACCCGTCCGACCCCGTTATCCGCGAGATCTTCAACCCGCGCTACGGGGCGCCGACTGCGCTGAAGTCCGTTCTCGCCACGAACGCCGCCGATGCCGCGCGCATCGTGCTGACGGTCGATCTCGGTTCCGTGCAGCCGATCTCCGGGGTGTGCGCGAGCGTGCCCGTCCACGTGCGCCAGGATGCCTCGTTCCGACAGAACGCGCCCGACCTCTACGCCACGGAACGCGTCGTGATCGAGCTGTCGGACGACGGAACGGCCTGGCGGCCCTTTGCCGACCTCACGCGCGCCGACAACGCCTACGGCCACCGTCCGAGCGCCTCGCCATTTGAGCGGCGTGCGGACGACTCCTGCCGCTACGTGCGCGCCACGCAGTTTCAGGAAAAGGACTACCCGCGCCAGGAACCGGGCGTTCTGCGCGTCTTCGCGCCGGTTGGCAAAGAACTGCGCGGGGCGGCCGCGCCGTTCCTCTTCAAGCGCGCGCTCGACAAGTGCCTGCTGGCGGCGGACGTGCCGTTTCGGACGGGCTTCCCCGCGACGGACATCCTGCGTGACGCGGAGGGACAGTTCGCGGGCGTCGTGGTGGCGTCGCGCAACGGGTTCCAGTCCGTCCGTGCGAAGGTGCTGATCGACGCGACGATGCGCGGACGCCTCGCCGAACGGGCGGGCGCCGCGCGCCGCGCGTTTCCGTTTGGGGACAGGCCCTGCACGTTCACGACAATCGACCGTAAGGGGAAAATGCACATGCACGAATTGATGCTGCCGTTTGCCGACGGCTCCGCACAGTCGTTCCTCGCGGCCGAGCAGATTGCGCGCGACCGCACGTGGACGCCCGACCAGGCCGATGCGGCGGACCGGATCGCGTGTACGATGCCGGATACGTTCACCGCGTTGCCCGAGGGCGTGTTTGCCGTCGGACCGTGCGCCGAGTCTGGCACGTCGGCGTACGAGGTGGGACGCAAGGCGGCTGCAGAGGCGAAGCGGAGGGGCGGACGCGCAGGCGCGCGTCCCTCCCAACCGCTTCCCGTGCTGGCGACCTACGACGTGGTCGTTGCGGGTGGCGGCACGGGCGGCGCGCCGGCGGGCATCGCCGCCGCGCGGCAGGGCGCGAAGACGCTCGTGCTCGAGTTCCTCGACCGTCTCGGCGGGCAGACGACGGAAGGGGGCATCACGCATTACTACTTCGGCAACCGCGTGGGATTCACGAAAGAGGTCGACGCCGGGCGCGACGCCACTGGCAAGGTGTGGTACACGGCCAAGGGCGAATGGTTCCGCAAGGCGCTTCGCGAGGCGGGCGGCGACGTGTGGTTCGGCTCGTTCGCCGCCGGCGTCGAGACGAAGGACGGGCGCGTGACGGCCGTCATCGCGGTGCTGCCGGACGGCACGTGCGGGCGCGTGGTGTGCAAGACGGCCATCGACGCGACGGGCAACGCCGACCTCGCCGCGTCGGCAGGCTGCGAGACGGAGTTCATCACGGGCGACGAGCTGAGCGTGCAGGGCGTGGGGCAGGCGCCGCAGTCGAAGACGGGCGGCGGACGCAACTCGGACATCGGCTTCCTGGACGACACGGACGCCGAGGACCTGTGGTTCTTCGGCCTCCGGTCGCGTCTCAGCATGCCGGACGATACATGGGACCAGGCGCAGATTCCCGGTTCGCGCGAACGGCGTCGGATTCTGGGCGCATTCTACGTCACGCCGTCTGACGTGATGCTGGAGCGCACCTATCCCGACACGATCTGCCGCACCTACTCGAACTTCGACACGCATGGCCAGACGCGCTCGCCGCAGTTCTTCATCGAGGATCCGCCGCATGGCGCGATGTACGTGAACCTGCCGTACCGTGCGCTCCTGCCGAAGAAGCTCGACGGGCTTCTCGTGACGGGACTCGGCATGAGCGCGCACCGCGACGCGATGCCGATCCTGCGCATGGAGCCGGACGTGCAGAACCAAGGGTACGCGGCAGGCGTCGCCTCGGCGATGGCGGTGGCTGCGGGCGTGCCGGTGCGCGCGATCCGCGTGAAGGCGCTCCAGCACCACCTCGCGGAGAAGGGCATCATCCCGTTCGAGACGCTGGAGATGGTCGACAACTTCCCGCCGAAAGACGCCGATTTCGACCGCGCCGTCCGCACGCTCCCGAACGACTACGACGGGCTTGCCGTGCTCATGAGCGATCCGGCGCGGGCGATTCCGCGTCTGAAGGAGGCCTGGCGGACGGTTGAGAACCCAGACGCGAAACTCGTGTACGCGCACGTGCTGGGCATGATGGGCGACCGTACGGGCGAGGAGACGCTGCTCGCGAAGTTCAAGTCGGCAACGTGGGACAAGGGCTGGAACTATCGCGGCATGAGCCAGTTCATGCGGAGCGTGAGCTGGACGGACAGCTACGCGATCGCCCTTGGCCGCGCGCATTCGCTGGCCGCGCGCGCCGCGCTTGACGCGAAGGCGGCGGAGCTGACGGCCGACATGCACTACTCCCATTTTCGCGCGCTCGCGCTCGCCTACGAGGGAATCGGCGATTCGGCCGGCGTTCCGGCGCTGGCGCGGCTGCTGAAGCTGCCGGGCGTGGGCGGGCACGCGCTCCGTCCGGGCGCGGCGATTCCGCCGATCCGCAACTACTCGAACCGGGAAGGCGACCGCGAGCGGACGCGCGTCCTGAAGGAGCTGTGCCTCGCGCGGGCGATCTTCAACCTCGGCGACACGCCGGACGGCCTCGGCCGCCGCACGCTCGAGGCCTATGCGGCCGATCCGCGCCGCGCCTACGCCAACCACGCCCGCCGTGTCCTCAGCAAGTGAGGCGGGAAGATGTGGTATAATGGTGGCCGGTAAAAAGCACCTGAAAAGAAAGGAATGCATAAGATGGACTCAAGATGGATGTCCCTCGCGGTGGCGGGGGTGGTTGCGGTTGCGTCCGCGGCGGTGAACAACCCGTACGGCGCGTGCGCGCACGTGACGCGCGGCGAACCGACCGGGCGGACGTGCGCGATGATGCGCCAGGCCGGCATGGGCTGGGTGCGCAGCGACTTCGACTGGCGCTCGATCGAGAAGAAGAAGGGCGTGTGGGACTTCACCTACTTCGACAAGGTGCTCGCCGAGAGCGAGGCGGAGGGCGTGCAGCTCCTGCCGATCCTCGGCTATTCCGTGCCGTGGGCGCATCCCGCGCACGCGCACCTCGACGCCTGGGAGGAGTACGTGCGCAAGGTCGTGACGCACTACGGCAAGCGGCTGCCCGTCCTGGAGGTGTGGAACGAGGAGAACATCCCCGGGTTCTGGAAGGATCCGAACCCGACGAACTACCTCGCCGTGCTGCGGCGGACGTACGAGACGGCGAAGAAGATCGACCCGAACGTCCGCATCGCGTTCGGCGGCACGGCGGGCGTGCCGTTCAAGTTCATCGAGGGCGTGTACAAGCTCGGCGGCGCGAAGTGGTTCGACATCATGAACATCCACCCGTACTCGCATCCGCGCCGTCCCGAGGGCGCGATGGACGCGCAGATCGAGAAGCTGCGCATCCTGATGGCGCAGTACGGCGACGCGCAGAAGCCCATCTGGATCACGGAGGTCGGCTGGCCGACGCACAGCCTGCGCTTCTCCGAGGGCGGATTGCTCCTGGCGGGACTGAAGGCTGCGCGTCCGGAATTGAAGGCGTGGCGGATGCTGTACGTGCCCGCGCGCACGGACGAGGAGGGCGGGGAGGCGGACGAGGCCGTCCGCACCCAGCTGCTCAACGTCCTCCCGAAGGGCTCGCGCGTGGAGGTCTGCCGCTCGCTCGACCTCGCCAAGCGCCTCGCGAAGGGCGACGTGGACGGCGTCGTCTACCCGTTCACCGAGAACTACGCGGCCGACTCCGTGGACGCCGTCTACGCGTTCGTGAAGGCGGGCGGCGTGCTCGTGGACTTCGGCGGCATGCCGATGTGGACCGCCTACCGCGCGGATGCGGACGGCGTGATGCAGCCGGACAAGAAGGCCGAACCGTGGAAGGACCGCCAGCGCCTGCGCATCGCCGAGACGGCGTGGTGGACCGACAAGCGCTATCCCGAGTCGATGCCCGTGCGCCCGACCGCCGCGGCGAAGGGCGTGAAGATTCTGCCGAAGGGTTTCAAGGGCGAACGGTTCCTCACTCCCCGCCTGCTCCAGAAGGGCGACGCGTTTATTCCGCTCCTCTCCGCGCCGACGAACGGCATCGAGGCCGTCGCCGCCGCCGTGTACAAGTTCAACAGCGACATGAAGGGCGCGATCGTGGTGAGCGGGCTCTTCGGACGCGGCAGCCACGGCACGAGCAGCAACGACCGCCAGGCGAAGATGGTGGCTCGCGCGCTCGGCATCGCGTTCGCGGAGGGCATCGAGAACTTCTTCTGGTACGAGTTCCGCCAGCCCGACCACGATCCATACGACCCGGAGTCCTACTTCGGCATGGTACACGACAACTTCGCCCCGAAGCCGGCGTACGGCGCGTACATGACGTTCGTCGACGCGCGTCCGGTCGGCTCCGCGCAGAAGGCCGCCACGTGGCGCTCGGCGGATGGTACGGTCTACTTCCCGCAGTGGACGCGTCCCGACAAGCGCAAGGCGGGTATGATCTGGACGACCAAGGCCCCGCACGAGCGGAAGCTGACGTTCACCGCGCCCAATGTGACGTTCCTCGACGTGGCGGGCGCGCGGATGCGTCCCGAGCGCGCGGGCAATGTCGTGACGCTCACGCTCTCCGACTCGCCCATCTACTTCTTCGGTGGCGAACTGAAGGACTTGCCGTGAGGGCGGATTTCATCGCCTTCGCGGCGTCCGTGCTGGGCGTCGCGCCCGAAAGGCTCTCGCCCGAGACGGCCTGCGGCGACATCCCCGAATGGGATAGCGTGATGCATCTGCGCCTCGTGATGGAGGCGGAGGCACGGTATGGCGTCTCGATTCCGCTGGAGACGATTCCGAACCTGCGGACGCTCGCCGACTTCGCCCAGATCATAGAGACTGATTCCTGCTCCACGCCTGCCGGCGGTAACACGGAGCTCACGGAGAACACACGGAGACAGGGAGGTTGAGATGAAAGTTAAGTTGGTAGCTGTTGCTGCGATGGCGGCGCTCGTTGCGGGCGCGTTTGAGTGGGATTTCACGAAGGGCTTGCCGGAAGGGGGCAAGTTGCGCGCGTGCGCCGTGCTGGGACCGGAGGGGCTTTCCCTCTCGCAGATATCGAGGAACGTGACGGGCAAGGACGGCGCCGGCGTGGAATTTCCGAAGGTTGACCTGCCCGAAGCGTTCGTGT
Source organism: Kiritimatiellia bacterium (assembly GCA_017427485.1). Classification (GTDB taxonomy): domain Bacteria; phylum Verrucomicrobiota; class Kiritimatiellia; order RFP12; family UBA1067; genus RUG572. Next base: position 22,444 of record JAFRSR010000414.1, on the reverse strand, counting down.
TCGAGGCCGAGGTGGTGCCGTTCGTGGCCTGGACGAACGAGACCGACCGCGCGGCGGCCGCCGGCTCGCGGTCGATGCACGTCTTCGACACGATGGCCGTCAACTACAAGCCGAAGTGCCGCGACAAGGGCCTGCAGGTGATGTTCCAGCAGTCGGGCGAGCGATGGACGGCCGTGCTTTTCGCGGGCCTCGGCGACATGACATGTCGCGCCACAGGCCCGTCCTTCACGCCGAGGGCCGGCGTGCCCGTACGCCTGAAACTGGAGTACGACGCCCTCGGCACCGTCCGCTGGGACCTCGACGGCCAGCAACAGGAAAGCTACCTCGCGAAGGCCGGACCAATCGTCCCCGACCCGACGCGCCGTCCTGTCGTCGGCGACCGCATCTGTAGCCTCTACTGGCCGTTCAACGGCACCATCCGCCGCATCGCGGTCAAGCCGCTCACGTGCGCGCCGCTCGCGCTGCGTCCCGACGGCCGCCGCGCGTTCGAGCGCGGCGAGACGAACGCGGCGTTCGCCGTGTCGGCGTTCTACCGCGGCCCCGGCGACCTGACGGACGTCACGTGCGAGATCGACGAGCGCGACCCGTCCGACGGGAAGTCCTACAAGCACATGGAATGGAAGGGGCTTCTGAAACTGGAGGCCGGCAAGTGGACGGAGTTCTTCGTGCGGCCCCTTGAGACGCGTCTGCGTCCGGGCAAATATCCCGTCTCGGTCCGGCTCGCGGGCCGCACGCCGGACGGGACGGCTGTTGCCATCACGAACACCTTCGACGTCGCGATCGGTCCCGTCTTCGCGGACCGCATGCCGGCCGTGATGTGGGGATCGAGCGGCACGGACGAGGTGGTGCGCGACTTCGGCTTCACGCACGTGCTGCGCTATGGCGGGCTGTCGTCGCCCGAGTGCACGCGCGAGCAGGCGCGTCAGCTGACGGACATGTACGACCGCGCGCTCGCGGCGGGCATGCGCACGATGCATTCGCAGGGCGTCCGCTACCCGGACGGGGACGTGGAGAAGTTCTTCCGCTGCCGGCGCGACGGAACGGCCCCGACGACCGCGCGCGAGCAGAAGCAGGCGGAGGTGTCGAACCCCGCGCTCGTGGACTACGCGCGGCGGATCGTCGCCGCCGAGACGGCGCGCGTGGGCGACCATCCCGCGTTCGCAGGCGTGTTGCCGTGTTCCGAGCTGCGCGACCACACGTCGCCCTCGTTCCGCACGGAGCATCTGCGCTACAAGGCCGAGACGGGACGCGACGTGCCGTCCGAGGTGACGCGCAAGACGTTCAACCTCAAGGACGCCGAGGCGCGCTTCCCGGACGGCGTGGTGCCGACGGACGACCCGATCTACGCCTACTACAGCTGGTTCTGGGGCGGCGGCGACGGCTGGCCGGGGTACACGGGGGCAATTGCGGACGAGTACCGCAAGACGGCGGGGCGCTACGGCGACGGGAGCGCCGCGCAGAAGAGGCGTCCCTTCTTCAGTTTCTGGGATCCCGCGGTGCGGTGTCCGCCGAAGTGGGGTTCGGGTGGCGACGTGGACGCGCTCAACCAGTGGGTGTACGCGCAACCCGAGCCGATGAATGTGGCGGGGCCGGCGGAGGAGATCCTCGCGATGGCGGCGGGGCGTCCCGGCCAGCACCCGATGATCATGACGCAGCTCATCTGCTACCGCGCGCGGCTCGCGCCGTCGAACGTGGTCGTGTCGCCTCTGCCCGTCTGGGTGCAGAAGCGTCCGCGCGCCGGCTTCCCGACCATCCCTGCGGACGCGCTGCAGGAGGCGGTGTGGTCAATGATCGCGAAACCCGTGAAGGGCATCATGTTCCATGGATGGGGCACGATCGCCGAGACGGGCAGCGAGACGGGCTACACCTACACCTCGCCCGAATCGGCCGAGCGTCTGCGCCAGCTCCTGAACGGACTCGTCGCGCCGCTCGGCCCCACGCTGAAGAACCTCGGCCGTGAGGAGCCCGAGGTGGCCGTGCTGGAGAGCTTCGCCACGGCGGCGATGGGTGGTCCGGCCTCATGGGGCTGGCTCTCGCCCGCAATCACTTTCTGCCAACGCGCGCGCCTCGACCCGCGCGTCGTCTACGAGGAGACGATCCTGCGCGACGGGTTCGGGCGCACGAAGATTCTCTACGCGCCGCAGTGCCGGTTCCTCTCCGCGCCCGTGGTGGAGAAGGTGAAGGCGTTCCAGAAGGCGGGCGGCATCCTCGTGGCGGACGAGAACCTGCTGCCCGCGCTCAAGGCGGACATCGTCGTGCCCGTGATGGCGTACAAGACGCCGCCGAAGTCCGACCACGCCGAGGATGTGGACGCCGCCACGAAGACGATGGTGAACACGGCGGCCCGCCGCTTCACCGCCAACGCGAAGAAATGGATGCTCGCCGAGGCGGAGAAGCTCCGTGCGGCGCTCGCGTCGAAGTGCGCCTACGCGCCGAAGGCCGACAGCTCCAGCCCCGAAATCGTCACCTACTCGCGCGCGTGGCGCGGCACGCCCTACGTGTTCGCGCTGAATGACAAGCGCACGTTCGGCGACTACGTGGGACAGTGGGGACTCACGATGGAGAAGGGCCTGCCGTTCGCGGGCGAGGTGACGCTCGCCGATCCCGAAGGGAAGATTGGCGCCGTGTACGAGCTTTCGCGCGGCGGCGAGGTGAAGTTTGCGCGGAAGACGGACGGACGCCTTGCGGTGCCGCTCAACTACGACACGAACGACGGGCGCCTGCTCGTCTTCTTGCCGCGCAAGATCGCTTCGGTGGACGCGGATGTGGCGAAGGCTGGGGACGCGCTGAACGTGACGATGACGGTGCGCGATGCGGCGGGCGAACCCGTGCAGGCGCTGTTGCCGGTGGAGGTCCGCGTCTACGACGCGGCGGGACGCGAGCTGGACGGCGCGGGCTACGCCTGCGCGGCGGGCGGCACGTGCCGGCTCTCGGTGCGCACGAACCTCAACGACGCGCCCGGCGCGTATCGGGTCGTCTGCCGTGACCGTGCCTCCGGTCTCACGTGCGAAAGAACCACGTTCTTGGCGAACCATACTCCGACGTTCTATCCCGGCGCCGAGTTTCCGGGCGCGTCGGGCTCGTTGTTGGTGACGAACGGCGAACTGCGCCTCACGTTCGACTTCTCGAAGGGCGGACACTACGTGGCGGCGAACTTCGGACTGCCCGAGCGTCCGACCGCGTGCGGCGTGTCATTCGAGGCGAGCTGTCCCGACGGCGCGTTCGTGACATTGCGCGTCACGGACGCGACGGGACAGACCTTCCAGCAGTATCTCGACGGCGAAACCGAGAGCTGGGAGAAAATTACCACGCGCGTGGACGCGCCGGGCGGACGCTGGGGCGGCGCGAACGACGGCGTGTTCCACCAGCCGGTCACCGGCATTTCCGTGCTGGCGGACAACCTCACGCCCGACGCGCCCAACGGGGCGCGCGGGACGCTCTGCGTGCGCAACATCCGCTTTCTCGACCGCGACCCCGCCGCCGAGTTCGCGCCGGCGCGCCCCGCGCGCACGATCGCGCAGCTGGTTGACGAAGCGCACCGCCTGCGCGACGAGCTTGCGCGCGAACTGCCGGACCTCGAACGGCGCGGGCTCGGCGCGAAGACGCGCGCCACCGTGGCGGTGATGGACGACTTCTTCCCGTGGCTGCGCGAGGACGTCGCGCGCGGCTTCACGAACCGCGCGCACCGCGCGCTGTGGGAGATGGTGGACATCGGCCGAGCGGGGCTCGCCCGTCTCGAACGCATCCGCGCCGGGCAGGAGGCCGACGCGCCCGTGCCGCATTTCGTCACGAGCCCCGTGGCGACCTCGCACGCCCAGCTCGTCGCCACGCGCGAGTGGCCGGACGGGCGCCGTGAACGCGGCAACGTGATTCTCACGGGTTTCGGGCACTTTAGCACCGTCCAGCGCGAGCTCGCGAAGCTACCGCCGCTCGGCAACCACATCCTCCAGATGGAGATCGGCCCGAACTCCTTCCTACCCGCCGAGAACGTGGTCAACACGAACGCGATCCGTCCGTTCCTCGACGCGGCCGCGCGCGGTGCGCGGGAGAACGTGCAGATCTGCCTGCTGCTGAGTCCGCACTACTTCCCCGCCTGGGCGCTGCGCAAATGGCCCGAACTGGGCGAATGCGCGGGCGGGTTCTTCCGCTACTGCGTGCACGACCCGCGCGCGCGCGGCGTGCTCGAGAAGTCGCTCCGCACGGTCATCCCGCTCATCCGGGGCAATCCCGCGCTGCACTCCGTGTGCCTCTCGAACGAGCCGGAATGCGGTTTCCACGGTGCGCACTGCGCGCTGCGCGGCGAATGGCCGAAGTGGCTCGCACGCACGTACGGTACGCCCGCTGTGATGAACGCCGCGTGGGGGACGTCTTACGCGTCGTTTGCCGACGTGCCCGTGCCGGGTAGCTTCAAGGAGGGCAAGCACACGCCCGAGACGCTCGCGTTTATACGCTTCAACCGCGAGGCGTTCGCCGGCTTCCACCGCTGGATGGCGGACGTGATCCACTCGATGGCGCCGGAGATACCCGTCCACTCCAAGATCATGGTTCATGCCCTCTACAACCGCAACGCGACCTACTGGTCCGTGGACCCCGAGGCGTTTGCGCACCTGAGCCAGTACAACGGCAACGACGCGGTGGACATTCCGTCGTCGCATACGCGGTCCGGCTGGGCCCACAACTGGTGGTCAATGGAGGCCGGCTATGACTACCAGCGCAGCTGCCGCGACGTGCCCGTGTTCAACACCGAGAACCACCTCATCCCGGACCGTGAGAAGCGAAGCGTGCGCGGCGAGCACATCTACACGGCGCTTTGGCAAAATACGGTGCACGGGCAGGGCGCGAACACGCTCTGGGTGTGGGAGCGCGCGTATGACAACGGACGCAGCGACTTCAACGGACTCATCCTCGAACGCCCGGCCTGCCTGGAGGCGTGGGCGCACTGCGCGCTCGACTTGAACCGTCTCGTGGACCGCCTCGCGCCGATCCAGAACCAGCCGCCCGCCGTGCTGATCCATTGGTCACTCGCCTCGCAGGTGCTCAATCCGACCAACCAGTGCGCACGGCATTTCCTCGCCTGCTACCGCGCGGCGAATGTGCTCGGCCAGTCGCTCGGCGTGGCGACGGAGCGGATGCTCGCCGACTACGGCCGCGGCGGCGCACGGAACCGTCCGTTCGACGGCGCGCGCGTGGTGCTGCTGCCGGACGCGTCGCACATACCGCCGGAGGTGCGACGCGGAATCGAGCGTCTCGCGGCCGAGGGCGTGGCCGTGGTCGAGGTGCCGGAGTGGAACGACCGGAAGATGGCGCAACGCCTCGTGGAACTGTCGCGCGGCTGGAAGCTGCCCGACTGTCCGCGCGTGATGACGCCGGAAGGGGAGGTGGGGCCGTGGGGCGTCGAGAGCCGCGGGTACCGGGCGAACGGAAAGTCCTACGTCACGTTTGTCAACCACCGGGCGCGTCCGCAGCGCGTGCGGCTGGAGGCGCCGGGGCGGGACCTCATCACGGGCGCGGCCATGCCCCAGGTCTTCGAGCTCGCGTCGCTTCGTCCGATGTTCGTGGAATACGCCACGCCGTGATCTTCAGCGTGCGGCGGCGTCGAGTTCGCGGTAGAGCGCGAGGGTGGACTCGCACATCTTCGCGACGGAGTAGTTCGCGCGCACCGATTCGACGGCGGCGGCGCGGATGGCGTCCAGCTTCTCCTTGGGCATGTCGAGGATCTCGTCGAGCTTCGCGGCGAGGGCGTCCGCGTCGCCGGGCGGCACGAGGAAACCCGTCTTGCCGTCCTCGATCGTCTCGCACGCGCCGCCGTGCGCGGTCGCCACGACGATGCGTCCCATCGCCTGCGCCTCGGGGATCGTGCGTCCGAAGGCTTCGGGCTGGGCGGACGAGGCGTTTACCACGATGTCGCTCATCGCGTAGACGACGTGGATCTCGCGCGTGTGGTCGCGGAACACGACTTCCGTGTCGTCCGCGAGCTGGCCGGCGATCTCGCGGAGGTGGTCGGAGTAGTCGGTGCGCCCCTGGTCCGAGCCGAGGAACAGTACGCCCAGGCGCTTGTGCCGCATCTGCATGAGCGATTCGAGGAACACCTCCTGCCCTTTCCAGAAGGTGAGGCGTGCGGGCAGGGTGATGACGGGGATGTCCGGGGTGAAGCGGTACTGTTGGGTCTTCTTCTTGAGGGCGTGCTCGGCGGATACGGCGTCGGGACGGAAGAAATCGGTGTCCGCCCCGCGCGGGATGCACACGAGGCGCGCGGGGTCGGGGTGGTACGTGTCGAGGACGTGCTGGCGCACGTACTCGGAGACGCAGATTGTGCGGAGTCCCTTGAGCATCACGCGGTTGTAGGGGATCTTGAAGAACGCGGGCTTCGTGCCGTACACGCCATGGAAGGTGGCGATCCAGGGAACGCCGCACATCTTCGATGCCCACTTGACGCTCCACGCAGGCGCGCGGGAGCGTACATGCATGAGCGTGAAGCCTTCCTTCTCCACGAGTTCGGCGAGGTGCACCGCATTTCGGCGCATGGAGAAGGGGTTCTTACTCATGAGCGGCAGGGTGAAATGCGGCACGCCCATTGACTCGAGGCTCTTCACCATCGGGCCGCCCTGCGAGGCGACCGCGTTGGGGATGCCGGCTTTCTGGAGCGCGTGGGCAATCTCCAACGTGCCGCGCTCCACCCCGCCCATCTGGAGGGAGGGCAGTATCTGCAAAATCTTCATGGGGGAAAATTATACCAAAAAATCGTCGCTTCGGGCATGTCCGTTACGCACTTCCGCGGCCAGACCCCAGTGCAGTACCGCCTCGTTCAATGGTTCAACGCCTTGCGGAGATCGGCGAGTTCCTGCTCGGCGTAGACCCTGCGCTTGCGCTGGAAGCGTGCGTAGGCCGCTTCGTCCTCCGCGTCCCAGGCGCGTCCTTCGAGATACGAGCCGCAATACGGTACGGCGAGGTCGATCCACGCGCATACTGTATCCTTTTCTTCCTGCGCGAGGTCATCTCCGCAGTGCGCGCGTTCCAGGCGCTTCGTGAGCGAGGACGTGGCGGAGCCGCAGGAATACGGTTTCTGCAGCGGCGGCGCGCTTTCCTGGAGAACCCAGTTCACGGCTGGCGTCGGCTTGCCGTTGCCCGTGAGGCTGATGTACGACTGGTTGAACACGCGCTGCACCGCCGCCCCGTTCCGCTTCTTGTCGCCCACGCGGCGCACCTTTCGCGCGGTCAGGTCCAGCTTGGACGGCTTCACGCCGTTCCCCGCCTTCGCCTCCGGGGAATGGCACCTCACGCAGTGGCGGTCGAGAATCGGCTGGACGCGCCGTTCGAAGCTGAAGCCCTCGATCGGTGCCTGAGGGTCAAACGACCGGACCGCGTTCACGCCAAGGTAGTTCTCGACCGAGGCGAGGCGTCCCTCCTTCTCGTAGCGGGCGAGGAGCGGATGCTCCACGCCGGCGAATGGCTTGAGACGCTGCGGTTTGGCCTCCGCCTGACCGGCGGGCGCGCCCTGGTAGCTCTCGGTCTTCGACTCGTGGCACCCCGTGCAGGAGGCGGACTCACCGCCCATGAGATGCGTCCAGGAACGCATCGTTTGCGCACAGTGTCCCTTGTCGTCGATCAGCTGGAAGTAGACGGCCTGGTGCGCCGGACACGCGAACGAGCAGCTGCCGTCCGCCGCCACGTCGGCCTCGCCGAGGATGTGCTTCACGTCCCACGAGCAGTTCTGGAGGCCGATGGGCGTCTGGGCGCACGAATCGCCGCCGGGGCCCTGCGCCCACAGAGAGCCTGCCCACGCCGCGCGGTACTCGAGCGCCACCACGCGCAGCTTCTTGATTGTGCCGCGCGCGATTCCCTCTGCGCCCGGGCCGTGGTACACGTCCTTGACGTAGAACGTCCCGAAACTCTGCCGTTCGTCCACGCGCGATCCCCGCAGGAACGGCTTCGCGCGCGCCACGACGGGCGTCGCCTCCAGCGAGTTGCGCCGGGCGTCGTACGCCAGCAGCTCGCGGCGTCCGTCCGCATCCATCCAGAACAGTCCGAAGTTCTCGCCCTTGCGGTTCGGGTTCTTCGACTTCGCGCCCCATACGCCGAAGCCCTGGTAGCCGTCCGCCGTGAACGAGACGAGGATGTTGTCTTCCCCGAGCGGGAACGGATGCGCGAACTGCGGACCCTCCTGACCGAATCCGTCGAGGTGCTGTCCCTTGTCGTGCTTGAGCGGAATCTCCGACGCCGCCTTGCGCCCGCGCGTGCCGTCGGGCGCCGACGAGCAGATGTACTCGATCCCCGCCTCCTCCTCGGTGCCCTTGCGCGGGTCGACGATCACGAGCTTGCCCTTCTGGAGCACATGGTGTCCGGAGGCGATCGCCATCGCCTTGCCGGTTCCGGGGATTCCGCGCGCGTGCAGGAGCGAGGTCGGGAACCACGAGTCGTTCCCGTAGAACTCGGCCTGCGACGTGCCGTCCTCGTTCATCGTGAAGAGCGGCTGCACGTAGACCGGCGTGCGGTCGTTGTACTCCCAGCGCGTGTAGAGGACGCGGCCGTCGTCCATCACCGTGGGCAGCATCGTCGAGACCTGGTCCGCCGTCAGGCGGCGGATGTCCGTGCCGTCCGGCCGCATGGAGAAGAACGTCCCCGTCTGGTCCCAGCCACACGGGTCGAGCTGGGCGCAGCGCGTGGACTGGTACATGATGCGCCCGTTCGGGAGGAAGCACGGGTAGATGTTGGAAATGGGATAGTCGGGCGAAAGGGGTGCCGTGATCCGCGTCGTCCGGCGTGTTGCCACGTCTATCAGGTAAATCTGGAAATCGTCCGTGTAGAAACGCTCCCGACGGGCAAATGCCAGCGTCCGGCCGTCATAGGAGAGAGCGGGGTCGCGGATGAATCCGTCAGGCGTCTCGAGCACCGTCTCCGCAGTCGCGTTGCCGTCGTCGTCAAGCGTGAGAAGGCACAGCTCCGCGCCAGGTTCCCATGTGAGGTACAGCGGCTTGCCGTTGAACGACTTGCCCGTTCCCGACGACGGGCCCCGCCTGTCGGACGGATGCTGGTTGGACGAAATGTTCCCTGGCGCGGCGATCAGGCAGTGGCGCGTGAAGAACATCTGATGCGTCTTCGCCACGAGCTTCTTGAGGCGCAGCGTGCGACGTTCCCGTGCGGCGGCGAGGTAGAGCGCGCGCCACGCGGGGTCATTGCCCGGCCGTCCCTCCTTTCGCAACGCCGCAAGCGACGCGCGCCGTGCGGCGGCGGACGGCGCGGCCAGCCGTTCCAGCTCGGCTACGACCGCCTCCGCCATCCCGCTCTCCAGCGTGTTCGCCTTCGCGTCCGCGAAACAGGACGAGACGTCCACCCGCCCCGAATCCTGACGCATCCAGTCCTTCTCTATGTCGCTGGCTGCCGCCGCCGGACGACCTGCCGCCTGAAGCGGCGAGAGCGCCGCTTCACCGAAGATTACCATCGCCAAATACACGATCTTCATCGTCTGTCTCCTAATGATCCAAACATGACGGCGCATATTATCGCACATTTCTCTTTCTTTTGCATTGTACCAAACCGCCAAAAAGTGGTGCGAAATGGGAAGGTAATGGGTGGATTTACGAGAAAAGACAATGTGGTCCACTTCTTCACATATCCTCCAACGAAAGGCCGGCGAATGAAGCCTTTCGCCCCCTCAGCGTCGGGTTCTTCGCGAAAAATGCCGCCGATTTCCCTTCGAGCGCCTTCAGGTTGATTTCGCGGCGCTTCCGCTTCACTTCGAAGAAATCAAGCGCGTTGCTGAATTCGTTTTCGCACACGATGTCGATCTCGTTCTCGCCCTTGCGGTCCCACCATCCGCCCATCCTGGAATAGCGCCCCTGCTCCATGAACTTCTCGCGGAAGTACCCTTCAAGCGCATGGCCCGAAAACACCTCGTAATCTCGTTTCACAATGCCGCGAAGCTCGTCGTACATGCGCACCTGTATCAAGTATTGCCGCTTGAAGATGAACCTGAACCAGAAACGGAAGAAGTTGTCCCTGATCAAGTAGAGGCAGCTCTTGTTCGACGTCGCCTCGAACACGGGTTGCTTCTTCGCGATCAGCTCGTACTGGTCCTCAAGCCGCGTGAGGTACCCGCCCACCTCGCCGCCAATCTCGTTCATGATCTCGGCCCGCGAGGTCTTTCCGCGCGCGATCGCCCCGAGTATGGAGAAATACGTGCCGTACTCCTTGCCGAATTCCTCGACCAGCACGGCCCAGCCCTCGTCAAGGAAGTATGAATCCTCCTCCACTAGCACGTTGATCATGTCCTTCACGGCGTATGCCTTGCGGTCGATGAGAAGAGTGACGTACTTGGCCACGCCGCCGGTAAAGGTCCACAGCGCCAGCAGGTCGTCGTTCTTCCACTTCGGATGATAGTGCCCGAGGATTTCCTTCAGCGTGGACACGGAGAACGGGCGCAGCTTTATCTGATCCGTCTCGTGTCCGTACAATGGCTGGGACTTGTCCTTGAATATCTTGTTCATCAGCGTGTTGATGCTGCCGGTCGTGACGAGGTTGATCCGAGCATGCGCCGCAAGCTCGTCCCAATCCCGCTGCATCTCGCCGAAGATGGCCGGATTCACCCTGAAGAAATCCTGGAATTCGTCGATGACCACGGTGATGGGGCGCTCTGCCGCCAGCTCCAGCAGATAGCGGAAAAGATCGGAGAACTTCTGCACCTTCCCCGGAATCGTCCGGCCGGTGAACGCCTCGATGCGCGACTTGAATCCGTCGCAGAGGTCTGCCTCGGCGGAACGCGTGACGAAAAGATACAGATACGGCTCGTCGCCAAAGGCCGTTGTCACGAGCGCGGTCTTGCCCACGCGGCGGCGTCCGGTGAGGATTGTCCAGCATGCGCCCTCGCACGCCCTCGCGCGGATGTCGCGGAGCTTCTCAATTTCCTTTTCTCGGTCGAAGAATTTCATGTTCCGGCTTTCTCGTCATTCATTACGAATTCGCCCGTTGCGAACCATACAGTTCCGAACTGGCCGTTGCGCACCTAGTATAGCACACCTTTCCTTTAGAACGCAAGTGAACGATATGCTATACTATGCGCTTGTTTCCCAGAAGGAGTGGCGATTGATGGAGAGACACAGAACAAATGACATGCGCGTGCATCTGCCGAAACGGTTCAAATCCTTTGAAAATCGGCGGGGGTTCGAATTGGGACTGTTCGCGGCGGCGGTCTGCGCAAGCGTCGCCGCCTTCGCGACGCCCGGGTTCACGACCGTCTACGAAAACGACTTCTCCGCGCGCACGAGCCTCACGCCCGTGCCCGCGTCGCGCTGGTCGACCACGACCTACACGCCCGACTCCACCCTCTACCGCAACTTCACCGGCGAATATGGTAGCGGCGTGCAGTATAGAATGGTGGTCGCGGACGCCACATACGCGCAGGATGGCTGGCAGAAGATCTATGATCAGTCCCGCACCAACGAGGCGGACTTCGTCGTGCAGTCCGGCGGTGGCAACCCGTATGCGGCGTTCATCAACGACGGCACGCTCTCGGACATCAATACCAAACACCGCACGCATGCGATCCACCCGTTCTTTAACGCCATCTCCAACGGCGTCCTGCGCATGTCGATCGACATCTGCGCGCCGCGTGCATATTCCAGCTCCACCCTCAATCTCAACTTTTTTGTCGGCCCTTTGTATCAGACATGGATGGGCGGGTACTGGAAAAACAACAACTTCCAGTACCCCGGCCTGTTCGGGCCGAACCGCATTGGCAATTCCGCCACCCAAAAGGAGTAGACCATGATCAGAATGCACATCGCGTTTGCGCTTGCCGCCGCCTTTGCGGCAGGGGCCGTGGCATCGGAGCTGACAATCTTCGCCGATGGCGCGTACAAGGCGGACATCGTGCTTCCCGCTGCGCCAAACGGCGTGGAGAAGTTGGCCGCCGAGGAACTGACCTATCATTTCCGGAAAGCGTTCGGCAAGGCTCCGGAGGTTGTGGGCGAAGACAAGGTGGATGCCGTGCGGCATCCGTTCCACATCTATTTAGGCACGACCAAGGCCGCTACGGCGGCTGGGCTGCCGGTCGGGAAGCTGGCGGACGAGGAGCATGTCGTCAAGACCGTGGGCAGCGGCCTCTATCTACTGGGTGGCGATGGCGACACGACGTACGACGAGGCAGTGGACTGGAAGCGCGTGGCCATGCGCGGCACGCTGTATGCCGCATACGACTTCCTTGAGAACGAGATGGACGTGCGGTGGCTTTGGCCCGGCGAGACGGGGGAAGTGGTGCCGAAGCGCGCCGCGCTCGTCGTGGGCGCGCTTGATCGCCGTGCGCAGGAGCCGCTACTGGTGCGTTTCTACTACGGCGGCGGCTACAAGGTCAAGACCGGCTTCGCGAGCGACGAGAACGCGCAGGCGTTTTTCCGCGAGCAGAAAAGGCTTCTGCTGAGGCAACGTCTCGGCAAGCGCGTGGACATCAGGTCCGGACACAGCTTCGCCCAATGGTGGAAGAACTACCACGAGAAGCATCCAGAATACTTCAACCTGTTGCCGAACGGCAAGCGCATGCCGCACCGTACGCCGACGCTCTGCACGATGTGCGTGTCGGAGCCGGGTGTTTGGAAGCAGCGCGTCGAGGAATGGCGCAGATGGTGGGCGAATGTGTCCAGGCAGCGCCACGCGCCCTGTCCGTGGGTGAACTGCTGCGAGAACGATTCTCCGGCGCTCTGCACATGCGAGCGATGTCGGTCGTGGGACGGCCCCGATCCGCGCTTCGAGAAGAGCCCGTACTGGAACGGCAGCATGGCAAAGGATTTCGACGAGACGTGGCTGGGCAGGAAGTTCACGCCCGACATCGGCCTTTCCGCCGGCGGCAGATGGGTTCTGCCGCGTACGCCTTGGTCCGATGGCGAGCGAGCCGCATCGCTTTCAGACCGCTACGTGCGTTTCTACAACGAGGTGGCGGCGCTTGCGAAACAGTACAACCCGGAAGCGAAAGCCATCGGCTACGCCTACGCGAACTACATCGATCCGCCGCTCAAGACGCGCGTCGGGGCGGACACGGTGATCATCTTCGTGCCGCGCAGCTACTTTCCCTACGACGACGAGGAGTTCGCGAACTTCCGCAAGCAGTGGGGCGGCTGGGTGAAGATGGGCGCGACGCGCATGGTGTACCGTCCGAACTACATGCTGGCATGCGGCAACCACCCGAACGACACGGCGCGGCGCATCCTGCCGGACTTTGCCTTCGCCTACACCAACGGCATGTTCGCCTGCCAGCAGGATTCGCTCACGGGCGCGTGGTCTGCGCAGGCGATGCACCTCTACGCGATGACGCGCGCCATGCGCGATCCGCTGCGCGGCTACGAGAAGGCGCGCGCGGACATGCTCTCCGGCTTCGGCAAGGCGGCGGGGACCGTCAACCGCTACTTCGACATGGTTGAGGCCAACTCCGCGAGATGGACGAGCGAGTCCTACCGTCAGATGGGGATGAAGAACATCACGCGCGACGACGTGGGCGGCACGTTCCGCAACCCGAATGCCGTGCTGGGCGACTTCTTCGACGACCGTTTCTTCTCCGACTGCTACGCCATCCTGGACGAGGCCGTGCGAGAGGCGGCGGACGACGCCGCGGTCAAGGCGCGGATCGAGTTCCTGCGCAAGGGTCTGCGCGATACGGAACTTGGCCGCCAGTGCCGCATCGCGCAGAAGGCGCGCGCGGCCGATCCGAATGACACGGCGAAGAAGGCCGCATTTGCCGCGGCGTTCAAGGCTCTTGTCGATTATCGCGCTTCCGTGGAAGGCGATTTCGTGTGCGACTACAGCTTCCACGCCAACTGGGAGCGGCTGTTCGTAGGCTGGCCACACAAGGTGCGCAAGGATTCACAATTGAGGTAGGACTCAAGATTCTCATTGTCAGGCTCCTGCATGTATGATAGAATTACGAAAAAAGAATCTTGAGATTCCTTTTTGAAGCAGAAAAGAGAATCTGGAGATTCTTCTGGAGGCATCATGGATCAGGATGACATAGAACATATCTACCGACTGTCGAAAGACAAGATCGAGGAAACGGACATGTCGTTGAAACGATATTCCTACGACTCGATCGACTGGAAGGACAGGCTGGTCGGCTTGCGCGGCGCACGTGGCGTGGGCAAGACGACGCTGTTGCTGCAGAAGATCGCGGACAGCGGCGAGGAGCGGGCTCGCTCGCTCTACGTTTCGCTCGACAGCGTATGGCTCGACGCCAAGGAAATCTACCGTCTCGCGGAACATTTCGTGCAGCATGGCGGCGCGCGGCTGGTGTTGGACGAAGTCCACTACGTCAAGGACTGGCAGCGCATCATCAAGAACCTGAGCGACGATTTCAAAGGACTCAAGATCGCCTACACCGGATCTTCCATGCTGAAGCTCAAGTCGCGGCAGGGCGATCTCTCGCGCCGGCAGATCGGCTATGAGCTGCCAGGGCTTTCATTTCGCGAGTTTCTCGCGTTTGAGGGCGTCGGCACGTTCAAGCCGCTGACGTTGTCCGAAATCCTTTCAGGGCACGAGGAAATCGCCAGGGACGTTCGGCGGAAGATACACGTTCTGCCATTGTTCGAAAAGTATTTCCGCGGCGGATACTATCCGTTCTACCGCGAGGGCGGGTCGAAGTACGAAACGCGCATCCTCCAGATCGTCAACCAGACGCTGGACAGCGATTGGCCAAGCGTCGAGGACGTTACGGCAGATACCGTCCGCAAGGCGCGGAAGATGTTGCGCATCCTCGCGGAGATGCCGCCGCAGACGCCCAAGATGAAACTTCTCTACGACCAGCTCGACACCGAACGCCAGCATGGCCTGAAGATTCTCTACGCGCTGGAACGCGCGGCGCTTCTGCGTCTCCTTCCATCGTCAGGCGAATCGCTGAAGAATCTGGCATCGCCGGAGAAGATCTACTGCGACAACACGAACCTGATGTACGCCATCATCCCGGATGCGGATATTGGCACGGCCCGCGAGACGTTCTTCATGAACCAGGTTGGAAGTTCGCATGTCCTGACCTACCCGAAGAAGGGCGACTTCCTCGTGGACGGCAAGTACCTTTTCGAGGTGGGGGGCAAGGGAAAGACATTTCGGCAGATCAAGGATCTGCCCGACAGTTTCGTGGTGAACGACGGAATCGAGGTCGGCATCGGCAACAAGATTCCGCTTTGGCTGTTTGGTTTCCTCTATTGAGGGTATGCGCTGAACTCGTGTGGAGAAAGAAGGGAGCAAATGAACTTGAAAACGATCGGTTTGATCAGCTTGTGCGCGTGCGTGGCGGGCGCGGGCGGCGAGGTCCTCACGTGGAACGGCGCGACGGGCGGCGCGTGGGACCATACGGCGAAGAACTGGATGGACGTGCAGGGGCAAGTCTGCGCCTGGAGGGACGGCGCGGAGGCCGTGTTCGCGGGTTCGGGGTGCCGCGTGCGCGCGGCGAAGGGCGTGAAGGCGACGAGCGTGCGGTTCCGCGCGAGCGGCGTGTGCCTGGAGGGCGAGGCCGAGATTCCCGTGCTCATCGCGGACGGGGGGACTTCCAACACGGTGGCGTTCGTCGACGCGGCGCCGCGCGCGACGGTGCGCGGCGGCGGCATGGTCGTGTGCGCGGCGAACGCGCGCTTCGACGAGCTTGACATCGAGGAGGGCTTCGTGCGCATCGCCGACGACGGCGTGGCGACGAAGGTGAACGTGGGGGAGGCGGGCTGCCTCAACTTGATGAAAGATCTTGCCTTCAAGGAGCTTGCAGGGCCGGGGCGGATTTGGGAAGGCGAACTCCCCAGACCACGGGTGATTCCCTTCAAGAACGATTTCGACAGCGGGCTCTCCACGAACAAGACGTACACGCACCTGTACGACTTCGGCCCGAACCCGACGAACGCCGTGGCGAACTTCGTGAAGTTCAACCGAGCGGGCGGCGTGATCACGGTCGGCATGGACAAGGTGCCGTGCGGAAGCGGGAACCTCATGCGGATGGAGAACATCGGCGTGCCGCGCCACCATGGTCTCTACCATCTCTTCAGCGACTTCGCCGTGGGATTCGAACCCGACAAGCCGCTGAGGTTCAAGCGTCTCAAGAAAGGTCATTGGCACCGCATCACGATCTACCAGCGCGCCTTCGAGCAACCCGGCAACCGCCGGCGCGGCGCGGTGCTCTCGTTTGACATGGACGGCGACGGCCCCCTGCCGCCCGCGTCGATCACCGTGTGGCAGAACCTCCATCCCGTCTCGCGCATCGAGTACGATTTCTACGCGGTCGAGGAGGATTCGCTCACGCTGCGCATCCGCAACCTCGATCCCGCCATGGGATTTCACCTGTACGGGCTCAGCATCGAGGTGTGCGACGAGCCGCGCGGCGCGTCCGGAGGCCGCGCCCTACCGTGCGTGGCAACATCCGATGGGGCGGTCGTCCCGCGACCGCCGCCCCTCCGCGACCTCATGAGCGATACGTGGGCGGCCGTGGACGGCCTCAACCGCACGCTGCCGGACGCCGCCGCGGTCGGCGCGCCGCGCGCGAATCGCAGCGTGGGCATCTTCTACTGGACGTGGCACCGCGACGCGCGCGGTCCCTACGACAACATGAAGCTCACCGCCGGCGCGCGCGACGGCATCGTAAGCTGGCCCCCGTGCGCGTCGCACTGGTGGGGCGAGAGCGAGTACGGCTACTACCGGGCGGACGACGAGTACGTGCTCACGCACCACGCGATCCTGCTCGCGGCGGCGGGCGTGGACGCGGTGCTCTTCGACACCACGAACCCGCCGTGGACGTTCAAGGAGCAGTACGAGGCGCTCTGCCGCGCCTGGACGCGTCTGCGCGAACAGGGCACGCCCACGCCGCAGATCGCGTTCATTTGTCCGTTCACGTTCGGTGGACGTCCCGATCGCGCGGAGATCACGGTGGACCAGCTGTGGTACGACCTCTACAAGCCCGGCAAGTGGAAGGATCTTTGGTATCGTTGGAAGGGGAAGCCGCTCATTCTGGCCGATCCGCGTTCGGCCAAGCTGCCCGGCATGAAGGAGTTCTTCACGTTCCGCTATCCCGAGGCCGACTACCGGATCGGGCCGACGGCGCCCAACCAGTGGAGCTGGCTCGAGATCTCGCCGCAGCACGTGTTCACGAACAGCCTCGGGGAGGCCGAGCAGATGTCCGTGGGCGTGGCCGTGAACGCCCTGCCCGGCGTGCCCGGCCCTGCGCCGATGTCCCACAAGGACGGCGCGATGGGACGTAGCTGGCACGACGGCAAGATCGACCCGGATCCGGCGGCCGTCAACCGCGGCATCTTCTTCCAGAACCAGTGGGACTGGGCGTTGAAGCACGATCCGCTCTTCGTGTTCGTGACGGGCTGGAACGAATGGCGCGCCGGCCGCATGACGAAATGGAGCAGATACAACGGCGAGACGGACTGCTACTTCCCCGGCGGACTCTTCGTGGACGAATACAACCAGGAGTACAGCCGCGACTGCGAGCCGATGAAGGGCGGCCACGGCGACAACTACTACTACCAGCTCGTCGCCAACATCCGCCGCTACAAGGGCGCGCGTCCCGCGCCCGCCGCCACGCGCACGTACGCGGTGGAGGTGGACGGCGCATTCGCGGACTGGGCGGACGTCCAGCCCACGTACCGCGACGCGATTGGCGATACGGTCCACCGCGACCACGCGGGCTGCGGCGAGAACATCCACTACGCGGACGCGAGCGGGCGCAACGACATCGCGGACCTCAAGGTGGCCGAGACGCCGCAGGGGAACGTGGCGTTCTACGCGCAGACGGCGAACAACCTCTCGCCGCACACGGACCCGAACTGGATGCTCCTTTTCGTGAACGTGGACGCGAAGCAGACGACGGGATGGTACGGATACGACCTACGCGTGAACCGCGACATTTCCGCCGACGGCACGACCGCCTCGCTCGACGTGTGGCGCGGCCCGGTGGTCGGCGGCTACTGGGAATGCGTCGGGCGCGTGCCGGTTCGCATCGGCGCGCGCGAGATCGAGCTCGTGCTCCCGCGCGCGCGCTTCGGCACCGCGCCGCTCCATTTTCAGTTCCACTGGAAGGACAATCCCGAGAGCCTCACGCGTCTCCCGACGGTCCAGGGCGACGACGCCCCCGAGCGCCGCTTCAACTACGTCTTCCGCCGATAGCACCGCGACGTTTCTCGCCTCACGATTTCTCCACAAAGAAAAATATGAAAATACTACTTGTAGCTAAATAAGCAACATGATATAATGTGCGCCGTCAACCCAAATAAGGCAATTCGCAAAAGGCAAATCGATGAAGGCGCAGACGCCAGAAGACAAAAAAAGGATCGAAGCGTACAACAAGACGCTTGACCAGTATCCCAAGCCGAGCGTCACGGCGGACATTATCGCCGTGCGTCCCGCCTACAGCGAACTTGACGAAGGTCAGTGGCGCGAGAACCCGAAGTTCGCTCTTGAGGTGCTGTTCATCAAGCGCGGTCAATGGCCGTTTGAGGGATGCTGGGCGCTGCCGGGCGGATTCGTGAGGGGTGAGAAGAAGGATGGCGTGGTCAGAGGCAAGGAGAGCGTCCGAGATTGTGCCATTCGCGAACTTCTGGAGGAGACGCACCTTGAGGCTGCCCACCTGATCCCCATCGGCGTGTTCTCTAAACCGGATCGTGACATGAGGACGTGGATCATCTCCAATGCATTCGTGTGCGTCTATCGTCGCGGCGAGGGAGATCATGCGAGGGGCGGCGACGATGCGGCCATGGCGAGATGGCTTCGGCTCGATTCGCCCTCAATCAGAGAAGGAAAGTTCAATCTCCCGTTCTACGAAGACGGAAAGCTGGCGTTCTGCCTGACCGGCATGTACCGCGAAGGGGATCTCGACGGCGGCACGGTCACCTCGGTTGACGACAATCCGCTCGCGTTCGACCATGCGGAGATCATCGCGCAGGCGTTCCTGCGGATGCTCTCCTTCGACAAGAAGAAGCTCGTGTTCTTCTTCCTACCTGAAAAGTTCACGCTCTCCAACTACATTGACATCTATCAGTACCTCACGCGCAACTCCATCAAGAAACAAAACATCCCAAGTTTCCGTCGTCAGCTGATGGATACGAATGACCCGCTTCTTGAAGTGTGCGAGGGCGAATGGGAAGACCTCGGCGGTCGCGCGCACGCCCCTGCAAAGCTCTACCGCAGACGGAGTTGTTAGTGATCTAGTAGCTAGTGGCCAATGGCGGCGCTTGGCATAAACGGATTTCATATTGCTAGAAGGAACAAATGAAAGGGAGCGAAATGGACAGAAAAGAAAATGACACGGCGGGATTCCCGCAGGCGCTGACGGCGGAGACGCTGCGCGGCTTCATCACCACCGAGCGTGGTTGCACCCATCCGCGCGTCGGCGAGATCGACGGACGGCGGTACATCGCCAAGTGCGGCATCTGGAGCGCGTATTCGAGCGACGAGCACGTGTTAAACGAACTCGTGGCGGATGCCTTCCCGCGCGAGGCCGGCTTGAACGTCCCGGCATCCAGGGAGTACCGCGTCGACTTCGGCACAGACGGCGTGCATGTGGTTCGCCTCGCCGAGTTCAAGGCCGACGCGATCCCGCTCGGAGAAGCGTGGGGCAAGGCAGATGAAGCCGCAAAGGCCCGGATCCGCGAGCAGGTGCTGGCGGCATATCCCTATCAGGCGCTCATCGCGGGCATCGACACGTTCACGTATGACAACGTGCGTGTCGATCCCGAAGGCCGTCTCTGGTTCGTCGACAACGGTTCGAGCTTCGACTTCCGCGCGTGCGGCAAGCGCAAGGGGTGGTTCTGGCAGCGCTCGCGCATCGACGACCCGCACAGCGGCTACATCTCGCTTGCCCGCAACCGCCATCAGGGCATGCTGCGCAGGTTGCTCGGCGGCGTTGACGTTGTCGCGCTCTGGAAGTCCGCCGCGGACGCCGACCTCGCGCGGATGGTGGGAGCCTTGCCGCGCGACTACGCACGTGCGGACCTGATCGGCTACATCAACGCCATCGTCGCGTTTGCCTCCAGAATCGCCGCCAATCCGTCGCCGCCGCGCACGGAGCTCGTCTTCGTGCTTGACCGCTCCGGCTCGATGGGCGGCCTTGAAAGCGACGTGATCGGCGGCTTCAACAGCCTGCTCGAAAAGCAGAAGAAGGAGGCCGGCGAATGCAGGGTCTCCACGGTGCTTTTCGACGACAGGATGGAGGTGCTCCACAGACGGACGGACATCCGTGAGGTAGCGCCGATCAGCGACCGTGAATACAACGTGCGCGGATCCACCGCGCTCCTTGACGCGCTCGGAAACGCGGTGAAGTTCCACATCGACGTCCAAAGACGCGCGCCGGAGGACCGCAAGGCCGACAAGGTGGTGTTCGCGGTGATCACGGACGGCCTGGAAAACGCGAGCCGCACGTTCCCGCCCGAAGTGGTGCGCGAGCTCGTCAAGAACCAGACCGAGGAGTGGGGCTGGGAATTCCTCTTCCTCGGCGCCAACATCGACGCGGTAACCGCCGCCGCCGACATCGGAATCAGGGCCGAGCGCGCCGTGAACTACCACTGCGATTCGCAGGGGCTGGACATGACCTACGACGCCGTCAACAGGGCGGTGAGCAACATCCGCAGGCATCGCCACGTGGAGGATCTCGACGAACGGGGCGAGAGCTGGCGCACGCACGTCGACCGCGACTATGGCAGCAGGTAGTATACAAGGCATCAAAGTCTGAAGAAAGGAAAGAAAATGATTGACAGAAACAAGGCAAAGGGAATGCTGTGGGGACTCGTCGTGGGCGACGCCTTCGGAAGCCCCATACAGTTCAGCGGCATGGACTCCCATCCGTGGATCACGGAGATGGTGGCGTGTCCCGTGTTCGGCCTGCCACCCGGCTACTGGACGGACGACGGGTCGATGGCGATGTGCGTCATGGATTCGTATGTCCGCAAGGGCGGCTATGACTTGAAGGATATTGCCGGGACGTTCGTGAAGTGGCTGAAGGAGGGCTATCTCTCCTCGATTGAAGGGCGTTCCTTCGACGTGGGCGGCGCCACCTACAGCTCGGTGATGGCGTTCGCCCGCACCGGCTCGCTCGTGAACGGACACGAGGAATCGCAGGGGAACGGCTCGGTCATGCGTTTCGCGCCGAGCTACCTCATCGCCCGCACGCTCGGCCGTCCGGAGATCATCCACGAGGTGAGCGACGTGACGCATGCCTCGGCGACGGTGAGGGCGGTGTGCGACAGGTTCGCGGGGGTTCTGGATACCTGGTTTGATAGTTTGGTGGTTTGAGGGTTTGGTGGTTTTGTGGTATAATGTCCGCCAATGAAATGCGTGGAAAAAGATCGTGGCATGATGTGCGGCGCTTGGCGTCTCGATCAGGAAATCGGGCGAGGTGCGTATGGCGTGGTTTATCTTGCCGCCGGGGCGGGTGGTGAACGGGCGGCGGTAAAGGTCTGCCGTCGCGATGATATTGGCGATGAGCGCTTCGAGCGCGAGCTACGCGGCGCGAAACTCTACAGGGCGATTCCGCCGCAGGAGGGGCTTGTCCGCATGAGGGACCTCGTGGAGACGGAATGGGGCTTTTACACGGTGATGGACGACGAGTTTGCCAGCGATAGCGCGGCATCCTCCGGTAGGGCGGCGAGCCCCTTCGCCGCCGCATCTGGCGTATATCGTCCGAAGACGCTCGCCCGCGTCATCGAGGGTGAGAAGGCATTGCCGCTCAAGGAGAGCGTCAGCCTCGCCCTGTCGCTCGCGAAGGGACTCGACGTGCTTCAGCGCCATCACCTCTTGCACCGCGACATCAAGCCTGGAAATGTGCTCTACGTCAAGGGACAGCCCGTCCTTTCCGATCCTGGGTTGATAGTGGAAGAATCGGATGCGGCTTCGCTCGTTGGCACGCCCGGATACGTCCCGCCGGAGAGGTTCACCGAGGCCGCCAGCGACATCTACAGCCTTGGTCTCACGCTCAAGGCAGCGAGTTTTGGCAGGCAGGTCGAGGAGCTTGATAAGGGCCCGTCGATGGAGGCTGACACCGGCGCGGCTCGCTTTCCCACATGGTGGCGCATCCTCAACAAGGCAACTGACCCCACGCCATCTCGCCGCTACCAGTCCGCCAAGGCGCTCATCAAGGACCTCAAGACGCTCCGTCTTAAGACAGAGATTGCGTCGAAGTTCGGTTCGAGGGCGACCAGGGTAATTGTTTTTGCAGCGGCAATTACCGTTGTCGCGTTTATTGGATACCTTGTCGTTAGTAATGGTAGAATGAGCGACGAGGCGACCAAGATATCCAAAGAAATCACTCCGGCAAAAGGCTTCGCGCACCAAGTGCAAGTGGCACTAAATCTTGGGGTGCGAAAAATTTTTGTCCCCGTGATCATGCCGCAATCGGGAGCCGAGAGCGCAATGTCGCCCTTAGGATCGTGATTGCGTCGACCGTGGCCAGGCGCCAGTGCATGCCCGCGAGCTTGCAGCGTGCCGCGACGACGGA
>JAFRSR010000413.1 GCA_017427485.1 Kiritimatiellia bacterium | reverse complement strand
CAGAACGGAACAAGTGAAAGGCGAATAACTGTGAAAGAGAAAGTCATGCAAGGAAAGCCGTATGCGGGAAATCCGCACGTACGGTTTGACGAGGGGGCGGGCGCTCCGAGACATTCGGGGCGTTCCGCTCTACTCTACAAATATTCAATGTTCTTTGCGCTGCTGGCGACGGCGGCGATGGCCGTGCCGCGCGCGGACCGGCTCGCGAAGGTGGACGCCGAAGGCGTGATGCGCTGGACGGACGACGGGAGCGAGGTGGCGCTCTTCGGCGTCAACTACTACCCGCCGTTCACGGTGGACTACAAGTCCATCAAGGAGCAGGGGCTCGACTTCTCGCAGGTGATGCGCGAGGACGTGGCGCACTTCCGCCGCCTCGGCCTCACCTGCATCCGCATCCATTGCTTCGACCGCCAGTTCTCTACGCACGAGGGCGCGTTCGTGGCGAACCACCATGTGGCGCTCCTCGACGAGCTGATCGACCTCTGCGCTCGGAACGGCATCTACACCGTCCTCACGCCCATCGCGTGGTGGGGCGGGTCCTACGCCGAGGACAAGGAGGGCTTCTCCAACGACTGGGAGATGCGCGAGATGACCACGAACCGCACGGCGTGGGCCATCCAGGCGCGCTTCCTGAAGGAGTTCGGCGAGCACGTGAACGCGGTCACGAAGCGGCGCTACGCGGACGATCCCGCGATCCTCTGCTTCGAGCTGATCAACGAGCCGCTCTATCCGCCGAAGCATCCCGATGACGAGATCACCGCCTACGTCAACGCGCTCGCCGACGGCCTCCGCGCGAGCGGCACCGCGAAGCCGATCTTCTACAACGCGTGGCAGCGCCGCAACGCCGCCGTCGGCAGGGCGCGCGTCGACGGCGTGACGGGCAGCACCTACCCCACGGGACTCGTGGCCGGTCACGCGCTGAAGGGTCCGCAGCTCGCGAAGGTGCGGGCGTCATCGCTCTATCCCGACGAGCACATCGCCCGCAAGGCGCGCATGATCTATGAGTTCGACTGCGCGGACACGCCCGGCGCCTACATGTATCCCGCTTTCGCGAAGTTGTTCCGTCACGAGGGCGTGCAGGTGGCCGCGCAGTTCCAGTACGACCCGATGCGGCTCGCGGACGTGAACGGCAACTGGCAGACGCACCACCTCAACCTCGTCTACACGCCCGCCAAGGCGCTCTCCTTCGCGATCGCCGCCGAGGCGTTCCGCCGCCTCCCGCGCGGCTGCGCCTACACGAACGACGCGAACGAGCTCGTGTTCCCGCCATTCCGCGTCAACGCCGCCCGCAACCTCTCGCAGATGGCCACCGAGACGGACTACCTCTACACGGCCGATCCGCTCGACCCGCCGCCCGCGCCCGCGAAGCTGCGGCGCGTGTGGGGCGTGGGCGCGTCGCCCGTGGCGAGCTCCACGGGGAACGGCGTCTACTTCCTTGACAAGGCGGCGGATGGCGTCTGGCGTCTCCAGCTCCATCCAAGCGTGTTCACCGTGCGCGACGAGTACTCTGGCGGCACGCAGCCGAAGGTTGTGGTCCTGCCTGCCGCGCCGACGCTGACGGTGAACCTGCCCGGCCTGGGAACGGCGTTCCGCGTACGCGCGGCGGCGGCCGGGACGGTGGTGAAACAGGCCGACGGCGGGCGCGTGGCGCTTCCGCCTGGCGACTACGTGCTGGAGAACGTGTCCACGTTCGGCGCGGCGGAGCGTAAGGCGCTCGCGGCGCTGGAGACGCCCGCTTACCACGCACGGTCGGCGACGGAGAAGATCTTCGGGTGGAAGATGGACGACGTGCCGCGCCAGTGGGGCGACCGCATGCCGCTCACGTTCAACGTGTCGGCGATCGGCGTCACCAACGTCGTGGTGACCGTGCAGTCCGCGTCCGGCAGTGAGACGCGGTCGTTCCCCGTGAAGCTGTGCGTGAAGCCGGACGACTGGGAGTTCCTCAACGTGGAGGCGGCGCTGAAGGGACGCTACACGTGGGCGCCGGGTGTGCGGAAGTACCGGGGCGCCGATCCGGCCGGCGGCACGGCGCTCGGATTCGCCGCGAAGGAAGGGGCGTTCGCGGGTCCGAAGGATTTCGTCGGACAGCGGATCCCCTGCGACGCCGTCGGGTTCCAGGACCTCTTCGGCGAGACGGGGCGGGGCAAGACGGCCGTTTTCCGCGCGCGCGCGATGGACGCGTTCACGAAGCGGGTGGAGGTGGTCTTCGTGCAGGCGGACGGCGGAAACTGGGGCGTGGACCTCGAGCTTACGCCCGAGTGGCGGACGATCCGCGTGCCGGTGAAGGACTTCCGCCCCTACTGGACGACGCGCCGCGGAGACGGTACGGAACCCGACATGGGTCAGGTGCAGGTGATTTCGCTTGGCTACGGCCGCTGGCTCTACGGCGACACGCTCGACAAGCCGCACGGCTACGAGATTTCGTCGATCAAGGTCGAGTTCTGATCCCGCAGCGCCGAGAAGTGCGCGCGGCGGTGAATGCTTGCTGGAGGAATGCTATGCGTTTCAGTCTCGTGATGAGTTGTTTGTTTGCAGGTGCCGCGCTGGCGGGAACGAGAACGGCGACGGATGCGATGGCGGAGAGCTATTCGCCGCCCATCCTCGCGAACGGCGACATCGGCCTCTTGATCGACTACCGCAACTGCCAGTTCCAGGACGTGCCGAGCTACAAGTCGATCCACGCCGTCGGCGAGAAATACCGCCCGGGCATTTACCGCGCGGGACGCCGCACGGAGAACGGCAAGCTCGCCGCGTTCGGGCGCATCGAAGAGCACGTGTCGCTGGCGGGTGCGGACGACGCGAAGCCGGTCAAGTGGTCGCAGACCCTCGACATCAGCAACGCGCTCTCCGTCTGCGAGAACGAATACGCGGGAGGCGCGCGGGTGGATTCCACGGCCTTCGTGGTGCAGGGGATGTCTGTGATCGCGATCGAGAAGCGGTTTGCGGGCGAGGTGGTGCGGTATTCCTTCGACTACATGTTCCGTCGCCCGGGCACAGACGCCCGCCTGCCGCTCAACACGACCGCGACATTCAAGCCCGGCGAGATCGCCTTCAGCGTCGACCGCGAGAAGGACGCTATCGACGGCACGATCTCGGTCTTCTCGGATTCGCCGGCGGTGCGCGCCGAGACGATCGAGAAAGGCGTCCGGTTGACGCTTGAGAAACCGCGGGGGAACGTCCGGTTCTTCATTGTCTACCGCGATTCGCTCGACAAGGCGAAACCGGATGTCGCGTCTGTGCGCAAGGCAGGCTGGGACGGGCTGCTGGACGCGCACCGGAAAGCCTGGCGCGCGTTCTGGGGGGACACGTACATCTCCATTCCCGACGCGCGCGTGCAGGACACCTACTACACGGCGCTCTACAACCTCAAGTGCTGGAGCACGGCATGGTCGATCCCCGTCGGCATCCTGCCCACGCACTGGCATGGCGCGTTCTTCGGCTTCACGTTCTTCAATCCGGCGCTCTGCGCGTCCGGACACGTCTCCGAGGCCGTCAAGGTCGCGCGCTTCTGGGGGGATCCGCAACATCTGCGCAGCGCGCATTACCGCGCCGGGAACGTGAAGCGCAATCCCGATTGCGGGCTCCGCTACAACTGGCAGACGCTGGAGGACTTCAGCGAAAACGCGAAGAAGGGCCGGTGGCTCGACCACTATCTGCATCTCGGCAACATCTCCCTCGAATGCTGGACCGCGTGGCGGTACACGGGCGACGAAAAGCTGCTGCGCGAGACCGTGTATCCCGTGGTGAAGGGATGCGCGCAGTATTTCCAGACGCATCTCGTGTGCGAGCTCAAGGACGGGCGCACGGTGCTGGGGCCGCTGTGCGACCTGGAGCGGCTGCCGTGTCCGGCGCGCAACGCCTTCCTCACGACGTGCGGCGCCATCTACTGTCTGGAACGCGCGGCGGAGGGCGCGGACATCCTCGGCGCGGACCGGGACGAGGCGGCGGAATGGCGTCGTCTCGCGGCAGCGCTCAGGCGCGACCTCCCCGCAGACGGGACACGCTATCTGCCGTTCGAGGGGTGCGGGGACCGGAGCGTGGGCGTGCTCTCGGGAGTCTTCCCGTACGGCACCGTTTCCGCCGACGATCCGCTCCAGCGGGCGGCGATCGCGGACTTCGAGGCGAACGGGCTTTCGGTCGGGAACATGTATTCGGTCGGCACGCGCATCTGCACGTGGTATGCGGCGTGGCTCGCCGGGGCGCAGGCGCGTCTGGGCGACGGCGAAGGCGCGTACCGCAACATCCGCCGCGCGGCGGCGAGCGTGGGCGCGTTCTCGGAGATCTTCGAGATCAACGAACCCGCGTACAGGAGTTGCCCGTGGTGCTCGTCGCCGCAGGGCACGTTCGTGCAGGTCGTCAACGAGATGCTCCTGCAGGGCGACGGCAACGCGCCGAAGCTGGCGCCGGCCGTGCCGTCCGCCTGGAAGGATTTCTCGTTCCGTCTTCGCGCCCCCGGCGGAAAGACCGTGGAAGCCGTGTTCAAGGACGGCACATGCGTGAAACACATCGTGCAGTCAACCCCTTAATCAGAGCAAAAGGCAGAAAGGTTTTCGCGTGCAGACCAAACGCTGTAACATTATGCCGGCAATCGCGGAGGACGAGGTCGTCCATTTGGGGTTTGCCGAGCAGGTGGAGGCCGCCCGGAACGGGTGGCTGCAAGGACGCTACTATTCTGAGGACGGCGACACGGTGGCGGACGTCCTGTCGTTCCGCAGCGTGTACGAGATCAACCCGTTCGTCGTGGGCGTGTCGCACGCGCGGGAGCGGCGCGTGTACGCCGCGTGGCGGAAGGTGGTGGAACAGCTGCTCGACGTGCGCGAGCTGATGGGGCGCGCCTTCACCTCTCTTTCGAACGGCGAGATGCGCCGCGTGCTTTTCGCGCGCGCACTGCTGAAGGGGCCGAAGAAACTTGTGCTGGATGATCCGTACGGGGGCCTCGACCCGGCGCACCGTGCGCGGATGCGGGAGGTGCTGGGGGAGTTGCGCGCGCGCGGCGTGGAGGTGGTGGTGTGCAACGGGCAAGATGCCCGTTGTCCCAGTGGTAGGGCGCGGCGTCCTCGACGCGCCGCAGTCAACGGGCAAGATGCCCGTTGTCCCAGTGATAGTGCGCGAGAGATGTCGGTATGCAAAGGGGATGTGCTCGTGGATCTGCGCAACGTGAACGTGAAGTTCGGTCGCCGTGTGCTGTTCAAAAACTTCGCCTGGACGATTCGCGAGGGCGAGCGCTGGCTGCTGCGCGGGCCGAACGGCAGCGGAAAGACGACGCTCCTCTCGCTCATCACGGGCGACTCGCCGCTCGGGTACGCGTGCGACGTGACGGTGTTCGGCCAGCGCCGCGGTGCGGCAGGGTCTGTGCTCGCGGACGTGCGACGGAAGATTGGATCCGTCTCGCCCGAGCAGCAGGTGTACCTCGGCGAGTCGCCGGCGACGCTCCTCTCGGCGGCGTTGCGCAAGAAACCGCGCCTGCTCCTCCTCGACGAACCCTGTTACAGCCAGGGGCCGGCGGCGGCGAAGAAGATCCTTGCGCGCATTGCGTCGTGGCTCGACCGCCACCCGCGCGCGGCGGCCGTGTGCGTGTCGCACCGGGCCGACCAGATCCCTGCCGGTTTCAACCGCGTGCTTGACCTTGGCCCGTCGGCGCCTCTCTCGCCGGCGGGCGCAGCAAGCTGCGACCCTCCCGCGTGAGGGGGGCCGCGCACGGGGAGCAGCGGCGCTTTCAGTTTCCCGACTTCGTGGCGTCCAACGCCTGTTTCACGGCCTTGCCGTATGCCGCGGCGAGCGAAACCATGCCCCAGTTGTTTGCATGGGTGCCGTCCACCGTTCCCTCGAAGTCGCCTGAATACATGCCGTCCTTGGGAAGATGGACAAGATTCGTCCATCCTTCCGCGACAAGTCTTTCGTAAAGGGCCCTGACGCTCTCGTCCTTGTCGTTCGGCCCGCGGCAGTACACGTCGGACATGCCGGCCATCACGATCGGCACGTCCGGCCTCTTCGCGCGGAGGTTGCGGATGAACGGCTCGTAGCGGTTCAGGAACGCACTGGTCGTCATGTTGCGCATGTTCCAGACGCAGTCCAGCACATAGCAGCTCGCGTCGATGGCCGCGAGGTGCTCGCTCATCTCCAGCTCCATGACGCCCGACCCCGAGAAGCCGAGGTTCACGACCGGCACGTCGAGGTCGCGCCCGACGATGTTCACGAACGACATGCCGGGCCTGGACGCGCAGCCGCCCTGCGTGATCGACGTGCCGTAGAATACGACGGGCTTTTCGATGCCGCTCGCGCGCGGCGGAAGCGGCGAGACGGACGCATCCTGCTCGACGCCGAGCGTGAACTCCCTGATGCCGTTGTAGAGCGGAAGGTTCACGAGGCACGGGGTCCCCGGCGTCCAGTCGAGCGAAAGAGTCGCGCCCCTGGCGCTGGTGATGCGCCCCGTCTTGACATAGCGCCAGCGCCCCTTCGCCGCGTCGAACCGGTAGACGTCGATGCCGCTCACGCCCGTGGCGGGCATGTGGTCCATCGAAAGGCGCGCATTGTACGGCACCCACTTGAACACGAGCTTCGCGGAATCGGTGGAGAACCGGAACAGCATCCCCGACGTGTGGTGCTTCATCGTCCTGACGCCGCTGTTGACGTTCGCCGTCACGTTCGAGGGCAGCCGGTCGTAGTAGTGCTCCGTGTCGTTGAACGCTCGGCCCTCGATGGGCAGATCGCGTCCGTCGATCCATTTCATGTTGTCGTCGGCGACCGCGGAAGCGAACAGCACGCCGCAGGCAATTGCCGTCGCCGCGCGCAGGGTCCGCCAGGAGTCTCCGCATTTCTGCATTTTCATGTTGACCTACCTCTCCTCGATTTTTGCCTTGAAGAAAGCCGGCGGGTCGTCGCCTACGAGCGGGATTTCCGCAGTCGCCGCGTCGCCGTCTGAAAAGTCGCCGTTCGGAATCGTCGTGGGAATCGGCGTGGCGGTCGTGAACGCATCGACCGTCGCCGCGCCGTAGAACTTCAGCACGCCGTTTGTCTTCTGCGCAATCTTGCCGGTTCGCGTGAGCGTGACGCCAATCGTAACCTTCTCCGCCGCGACGTCGACGCTTGTGATTCTGAAAGAGTAGGAGCACTCGCCCGTGATGTCCAGGTTGAGGAGATAGGCCTTGTTGAAATCGTCCGCCGAAAGGACGGCCGCCGCATTGCCAACGGCGGTCTTGTCTCCGGCACAACTGTTGAGCCACGCCGCCTTCGCCGCGTCGAGGATGACGGCGGCATTGTCTTTCAACAGCACTTCGTCGTCCTCTGCAAATCCCTCGGCAGACACGTATTCGCCGACGATGGACGTCAGGGAGCCCCATCCGAGCAGGCGCACCTTGGAAATGGCCGAACCCGATGCCGCGAGGGGGAATGCCTCTTGGAGAGGATTTGCCTTTTCCCTTAATCTTGCGAACCCTGTTAATGTCTTGACTTCCACCCCATACGTTCCTTCCCGATAGTCGAACGTGACGCGGAAAGTGTACTCGACGCCGGCTTGCGGCGTCACGCCCTCGGCCACGGCATCCACCCACATGGGAATGTTGCCAGCGTTGCCAATACTGCCAGTTCCAATGTCGCCAGTTCTCAATTTATCCGTCATTGACCTGGTGTCGGCGGATTGGGAATTGGTATTGGATATTGGCAACATTTCCTCATTGGCAACATTTCCCATTGTCCACACCTGGAAACACCCGTTCGTGCCGATCCAGACCGCGCCTTGGGTTCCGGCCTTGGGCACATCCTCCAATTCGGGTATGGCCTCGAAGGTCGCCGTCACTTCCAGGGTGACGGGAGTGCCGCCGGAGGGCGCATCCGGCGTAAACGCATGGTCGCCGCGCAATTCGGCCTTCCGCGCCGCGGGGTCGTAGGCGATGGCGGGGGCCCACGTTCCGGTGAGGGACGCCGTCTCTGCCGATTCGTTTACCCAGGCAAGGTCGTGCCACAACGCCTTTTTGAGCGTTCGGACATGCGCTTCCGCAAGCGCCATCATGCCGCAATCGTCGAGGGTTTCGCCGTCAACGGACTCGTCCCTGCCGTCAGGGAGCTTTTCTGCCATGACGATCGGCACGTCCGGCCTTTTCTCGCGCAGGTTGCGGATGAACGGCTCGCAGTCCGCCGTCGCATCCGTGTCGCCGCCGCAGGCCAGCACATAGCAGCTCGCGTCGATCGCGGCGAGATGGTCGCTCATCTCGAGCTCCATGAGGCACCCGCCGGAGAAGCCGAGGTTCACGACCGGCACGTCGAGCATCCTCCCGACGATGTTCACGAACGCCATGCCGGGACGCGACGCGCCGAGTCCGTGGGTGGCGGACGAGCCGTAGAAAACGACGGGCTTGACGCTGCCGCCACGGTGCGGGGGCAGCCTCGTGACGGTCGCCTCCGGCTCGATGCCGAGGGAGAACTCGCGGATGCCGTTGAAGAGCGGCAGGTTCACGAGGCACGGCGTCCCCGGCGTCCAGTCGAGCGAGAGGCTGCCGCCTTCGGAACTGCTGATGCGCCCCGTCTTCGCGTAGAGCCATCTGCCGCTTTCCGCGTCGAACCGGTAGACGTCGATGCCGCTTGCGCCCGACGCCGCCATGTTGTCCGTCTCAAGTCCCGCATTGTACGGCACCCATTTGAACACGAGCGTCCGTGAATCCGTCGCGAACCTGAACTGCATCCCCGCCGTGTGGTGCTTCGTCGACCTGACGTTGGCGTTGACGCTTGCCGTCACGTTCGTGGGCAGCCGGTCGTAGTAATTCTCCGTGCCGTCGAACGCGCGTCCCTCGAGGGGCAGGAGCCGCCCGTCGATCCACTTGACGCCGTTTGTGACGACGCCCGGCATTTCCATGTCCGGGTCGAACGTGCCGACGTCGTCTTCCGCCAACACATGTAACGCGCATGTCGCGATTGCGACGCACGCGGCACATGCTATTGATGCACTTTCTCGCATCTATCGGCTCAAACATCAGAGAATCATGATGATGAGGCCTTGGGGACCGCCCAGATAGCCTTGCCCGGTCAGCGATACCTTGTCGCCGTTGTACCGGATCTGCTTGAGCTGCGCAGCCGTCAGGCCGGAGCCGTTCGTGCCGAAGCGGATCGGCTTGCTGGACAGTTTGACGGTTCCGATGATGTTCAGCGTCGCGCCCTCCGCCCACGTCGCGGCATGGGAGTCCGCAAACGAAAGCGCGCCGTCTCCAACGTTGATCGTCGCATTGCCCGAAAGCGTCAGCGCGCCCGTTGCGTTCGTCGTTGCGCCGCACGTCACCGTGCAGCCGCCCTTGAGCGTCATCGGCGAGGTGGTCGGCAGCGCCGTGTCGCTCGCCAGCTCCACCGTCCCCGCCTCGACCGTGAAGCGGCCGCCAAAGCTGTTTACGCCGGAAAGCGTCAGCTTCGCGTCGCCGCGCTTGACGACGGGGGTGTTTTGAGCACCTGACGGTGCCTGATAGAGGTTCCCCGAAATCTCGAGGTCGGCGGACGTCGTGATGTAGAGCGTGGGATTTCCTGCGCCGTAGAGGCACATGCCCGTTCCGAACACGTTCGGCCCGGTCCCCTCGCTGAAGATGGTCAACTTGCTGCAGTCGCCGCTACGCGTCGGATTGCCGATCGTTCGCGCGCCGTTCCGAAGCGTGATGTAGCGCATCATGTTCTGGCCGTCCTTCCAAGTGCTATGGAGTAGCGGCAGGTAGAGCGTTGCGTTGTCAAAGATGTAGGTGGCGTTGCCTTCCGTCGCCATGGTGACAAGCGGCACCAGCACGCTGCCGGACTCGAACGTGTAGATTTTCCCGGAACCGGCACCGTTGTTGCCGTTTCCGCCCGAAAGCAACACCTGCGCCCCGTTGCGCGCTACAATACTTTTCTTCGGGCGCATCTCGTTGTTCATGATCACGATCTGCGCATTGTCGACGGCCATGCTGTCGAAACCGCCGTTGCCGCCGAGCGTACGCGACGGCACGTCGACCGTCCGCAGCACCAGGCTCTTGATGCCGTTCCCTGAAACGTCGGTATAGGATGTCACGCCGCTCGTCGTGTCGAGGTCTTCGCCCAGCTCGCCGCCCGGATGATAATAGGACTTCGTGGCCCGAGCCGTCACGTTCGCCCCCGATTGCGCCAACTCCACCTTGCAGCCTTTGATGTAGGTGCCGTTGTTGCCGGAGAACTGGAACTGGCAGGTCATCGTCTGTCCGTTGTAGGTAACGTGATACGGAGCCGCATCGGCGATGAATCCCATGCTGCCGCCCGCCATCCGCGCGCTCACTGGAACGACCTGCGAAAGCAGCATGTTGGTGAACACGTTGTGGGACGCCGTCGCCGTGAGCCATGCCGCATGCACGTTGTCGAGGACGCCAAACGTCTTGTCGACCGTCGCATCCGAGAGGCCCTTCACTGAAAGGCAGCTGTTCGAGCTGGGAAACGCCGCGCTCCACGTCTGCGAATCCGGCTTTGTGGTTTCGAGGACGGCATTCGTCAGCGCCACGGCTCCGCCGAACTGCGCGGTCCCGGCAATCTTGACGCGCGGTCCCGCGCCGCGCATGTTGCTGATGCACATGCCGCTGCCGCTGGGCGACGTCGTCATGCTCCACTCGACCGTTTTGGGATCGGTATCGACGTCTTCGCCGACCTTGTTCTCGCCGTTGTCGTTTTTATGCACGTAATACGACTTGTTGCCCGTCTGCGCCCAGACCCCGCTGGCATCTTCCGTGAACGTGACCTTGACGCAGCGGAGATGGCCGTTGTGCGTCATCTGGAACTGGGCCGTGGCGGTCGAGCCGTTTCGTTTGTAGTGGTAGGCCTTTGCGGGCTTGTACTGTCCAATGGCGCCGCCGTTCAGATAGGCCATGAGAAGGCTGCCGTCGATGTCGTCCAGCGTGAGGCCGGGGAACACGAGCGTGGGCGTGGACGGACTGAGGAAGGCGGGGTTGGAATCCGGCCCCGTGATGGCGATCGCCCCGGCCGTCGTCAGGTTGGACACGGCGACCGAACTGTCCAGCAAGACGGACGCTCCCGCGCCGAAGGACGCGCTCGCGCCCCCGGTCCATGCGGAGGGCGTTTCGCCGTCCAGCCAGTTCTCGCCCGTCGTCCATGCCGCGCCGCTCGCGCCGTTCCATGTGAGGGTCTGAACGTCGGCGTACAACGGCAAGGCTGTTGTCGTCACGCAGATTACGGCCACGCGCGCGACGCAGAGAGCTACGGGTTTCATCAGTTTAGCCTTTCCATATGGAGGTACGAGGTCACTTGAAGAATCCAGCACGTCAATTATGCCAAATCCGTGCTCTTGGCGCAAGCCGGAAAATGCGAAAACTATTCTCGCGAATTTCGCCGCTTATTGATTCTTCAAAGTGAAGGTGGAGATGCCGTAGGCGGTAGTAGCGGGGCGAGTGCGCCGCCAAGATGGCGGCTCTCCATACGGCCGCGACAAGCGCGGCCGCTCCCGCTGGGATTCTGTTGGGATGTGCTATTTCCCCGAAGGGACGGCGCGAGAGGTACCGGTGGGCGAATGGGCACGAATGGCATTTATATTCTGCGTGCTTGACCTCGGCAAGGCGGGCGGGTATAATTGACGGAAACAACTTCAAGGAGAAGAAATGATGCTTACCTGCAAACGCGTCGTGGTGGCTTCGGCCGCCGTTCTGGTTGCGCTGTCCGCCGCGGCGGACGCGGCGAAGTACGATCCGCGCATGGCGCTGGAGAACTCGGTCACGGAGAAGGGCGTGCAGTGGCTCGACGGACGCTACCTGCCGCTCGAGGGGAAGATGTTCACGGACGTGGAACGCTTCTACGACCGTCTGCCGCGGAACGTCACGACGGCGGTGAACGGCGGCGTGCGCGGGATGAAGTGCCATTCGGCCGGACTCCAGTTCCGCTTCCGCACGGACTCGCCCACGCTCACGTTCCGCTGGGTGCCGACCGGACGCAACCTCGCCATGGACCACATGCCCTCCACGGGCATGAGCGGCATCGACGTGTACCAGCAGGGGGACGACGGCCAGTGGCGCTACGTGAAGACGGGCCGCATCCATCCCGGCGCGGGCAAAGCGTGGCCGACGGGCACGGTGAGCGTGGCGTGGACGCCGAACAAGCCGTGTCTCGTGAACCTGCCGCTCTACAACGGCATCCAGTCGTTCGCGCTCGGCGTGAAGCCCGGCTCGAAGATCGAGGCGCTGCCGCCGCGGGCGAGCGGCGTGACGAAGCCGGTCGTGTTCTACGGCACGTCGATCACGCACGGCGGCTGCGCGTCGCGTCCCGGCCTCGCGTTCCCCAGCATCGTGGGGCGCATGCTCGACGTGCCGATCGTCAACCTCGGCTTCTCGGGGTCCGGCAAGATGGAGATGGAGATGAGCGAGCACCTCGCGGCGATCGACGCGAGCTGCTACGTGCTGGACTGCCTCTGGAACATGAACGACGGTCTCGTGAAGGAGCGCTACGAGCCGTTCATCCGCAACCTGCGCGCGAAGCGCCCCGGCGTGCCGATCGTGATGGCGGAGCAGTGCGACGTGTACTGCCGTCCGCCGTGCGCGAAGGACGTGTTCATCAAGGCGCTTTACGAGAAGCTCGTCGCCGAAGGCTGGAAGGATCTCGTCTACCTGCCGAAGGACGGCATGTACACGGGCGACATCGAGGGCACCGTGGACGGCTGCCATCCGAACGACTGGGGCATGATGTCGATGGGGAAGGCCTTCTCCGTGGGCGTCGCGCAGGCCCTGAAACTCCCTGTGCCGAGGAAGTAAGCGGTGGGCGCGGCGTCTAAGGCGGCGGCCCTGGTCGTCTATCTGTGCGCGGGGGGCGCGTGCGTCGCGCTGGGCTGGTTCGCGCATGCGTTCTGGGGCGTCTCCGCGCCGGTTCCGCGCGGCTTGACGTCGCGCGCGACCTTCGTGGCCGTGGACGAGGTGGCGTCCGAGAAATTCAACCCGCCCGAGGAGTTCGTGGGGCACGTGGAGCCCGTGCAGGAGGTGGACATCCTCCCGCAGATCGAGGGCTACATCAAGGAGGTGAAGTTCGCCGAGGGCGACGAGGTGAAGTCCGGCGACCTGCTCTTCGTGATCGACGACGAGCGCTACGCGGCCGAGCAGGGCGTCGCGAAGGCCGAAGTGGCGTCCGCCAAGAGCAAGGTCGTGCAGGCCGAGGCGGCGGTGGAGCGCGCCGAGCGCCTCCTGCGGCGCCTGAAGGCGGCGGACGCGCGCGGCATCACGCAGACGGAGCTGGACGCGGCGGAGACGGGCCTCGAGTCCGACCGCGCCGCGCTGGGTTCCGCGAAGTCTGCCGTCTCCCAGGCCGAGGCGAAGCTCGCGAGCACCGCCTTCAACATGAAGCACACGCGCATCTACGCGCCCATCTCCGGGCGCATCGGCAAGACCCTCATGCACGCGGGCGACTTCGTGTCGCCGTCGAAGGGCGCGCTCGCGCGCATCGTGCAGATGGACCCGGTGCGCGTGACGTTCCCGATCACCGACCGCGCCTACCTCGCGTGGGGCGGCGCGCGCGTGGGCGACACGCGCCGGCTGCGCCTGCGCCTCGCGGACGGCGCGATCTACCCGTCCAGCGGCAAGTGGGCGTTCTCCGACAACGAGATGAGCACCGAGACGGCCACGCTCCTCGTGCGCGCGCACTTCCCCAACGCGAACCGTCTGCTCGTGCCGAACGCCTACGTCACCGTGCTCGCCGACGAGGCGGACCCGAAGCCGGTGCCGGTGGTGCCGGCGCTCGCCGTGGCGAAGAGCGGGTCCGCGACGGGCGTGTGGCTGTACAACGAGGACGGCACGGTGTCGTTCCGCGAGATCGAGCCCGGCCTGCGCGCGGACGGCAAGGTGCGCGTGGTGAAGGGCGTGGAGCCCGGTGCGCGGATCGTCGTGCAGGGCATCCACAAGCTGGGCGAGGGGATGAAGGTGACGGTCGTCCCCGCATCGGAATTCAACTGAGGGGGACGCCGTGAAGCTGAGCATCCGTGCCGCGATCGACGCCCTGCACCCGTTCTCCCGCTTCTTCATCGAGCGTCCGCGCTTCGCGGGCGTCGTCTCCATCGTCCTCACCCTCGCCGGCGCCGTGGCGCTCCTGAAGCTACCCGTCGCACAGTACCCGGAGGTGCAGCCGCCGCGCATCGTGGTGAACTGCTCCTACCCCGGCGCGAACGCAACCGAGGTGATGAACACCGTCGCCTCGCCGCTCGAGGACGAGATGAACGGCGTGGAGGACATGCTGTTCATGGCATCGTCCTGCTCCGACGACGGCACCTACTCGCTCGGCATCACGTTCGAGGTCGGCACGGACCGCGACGTGGCGCTCATGAAGGTGCAGAACCGCGTGCAGCAGGCGCTCACGAAGCTCCCCGCCGAGATCAAGGCCACGGGGCTGCGCATCCGCTGCGCGTCGGAGGACCAGCTCGGCATCCTCACGCTCCGTTCGAAGACGGGCAAGCTCAACCGCATCGAGGTGTCGGACTACATGTACGGCGTGGTGCAGCCCGCCCTCCTGCGCGTGCCCGGCGTGGGCGACGCCTCGATCCACGGCCCGAAGATGGCGATGCGCGTGTGGCTGGACCCCAAGCGCTGCGCCGCCCAGGGGATCAACGCCGAGGAGATCGTCGCCGCCATCAAGACGCAGAACGTGCAGGCCTCGCTCGGCACGGTGGGCTCGTCGCCGGCGCCGGACAAGAACGCGCGCATCCTCACGCTCATCGCGAAGGGACGCCTCCACACGCCCGAGGAGTTCGGCGAGATTATCGTCCGCCGCGACGCGAAGGGCGGCCTCGTGCGCCTGAAGGACGTGGCGCGCGCCGAGTTCGGCGAACAGGGCTACACGCACTACAACACCTTCAACAACGACGTCTCGATCTCCGTGGAGCTCAACCAGCTCCCCGGCGGCAACGCAATCCGCACGATGAACCTCATCCGCGAGGAGATGGCCCGACTCGCCACGCGCTTCCCCGGCGACCTCGAATGGCTCATCCCCTACGACACCACGGACTACGTGCGCGCCTGCCTGAAGGAGATCGTCTTCACGCTCTTCCTCACGCTCTCCCTCGTCGCGCTCGTCTGCTGGATCTTCCTCCAGGACCTGCGCGCCACGCTCGTGCCCGTGATCGCCATCCCCGTGTCGCTCCTCTCCACCTTCACCCTCATGGCCGCGCTCGGCTACTCCATCAACATCCTCACGCTCTTCGGCCTCGTCCTCGCGATCGGCACCGTGGTGGACGACGCGATCGTGGTGGTGGAGCGCGTCCAGACGCTCATGCAGGAGGGCCTCAACCCGAAGGAGGCCGCCATCCAGGCGATGCAGGACGTGACGGGCGCCGTGATCGCCACCACGCTCGTGCTGCTCGGCATCTTCGTGCCCGTCGCCTTCCTCGGCGGACTCACCGGCAAGATCTACCAGCAGTTCGCCGTCACGCTCTCCACGGCGGTGATCTTCTCCACGGTCTGCGCGCTCACCCTCTCGCCCGCCCTCTGCACCGTGCTCCTCAGGAACAGGCCCGCCGACCGGAAGAAGTTCGTCCTCTTCCGGCTCTTCGACGCGGTCCTCGACCGCGTGGGGCGCGTCTACGTGTGGGCGTCCGGCGTCTTCGCGCGCCACGTGGTGCTGCTCTCCCTCGTGTTCCTCCTCCTCGTCTTCTGGGCCGTCGCCACCGCGAAGTCGATCCCGCAGGCGTTCATCCCGCATGAGGACCAGGGGACGGTGATGGTGGACGCCAACCTGCCCGAGGGCTGCGTGCGGTCGCTCACCGCGCAGGCGTGTGGCGAGGCCGTCACGCGCATGCGGGGCGTGCCGGGCGTGGAGTCGGTCCTTCTCACGGCCGGCATGAGCCGCATCGGCGGACGCGGCGAGAACCAGGCGATGATGACCGTGCGCCTCAAGCCGTGGGACGAGCGTCCCGGCCAGGACCTGGAGGTGCAGTCCGTGCGCACGCGCATCAACGAGACGAACTCGACGCTCCCGATGCTCGTGACGCGTGCGTTCGCGCCGCCGCCGATCCCGGGTTTCGGCGCGATCGGCGGCATCGAGCCGGCCATCTTCTCGCTCGGCGACGCCGACCCCATCCGCCTCGCCCGCGTCGCGAAGTCGCTCGCAGCGTCCTTCCAGGCCTCCCCCCTGATCGAGAGCGCCGTGTGCGGCTACCATGCGGACACGCCCCACCTGCACCTGGAGGTGGACCGCGCGAAGTGCGAGTACCTCCGCGTGCCGCTCGCCACGCTCTACTCGACGCTGCAGACCTACCTCGGCTCGCTCTACGTGAACGACGTCAACCTCGGCACGCAGGTAAACCGCGTGACCGTGCAGGCCGACTGGACGGGCCGTGCCGACGTGGAGGCCGTGCGCGGGCTCTACGTGCGCTCCGAGACGGGCGCGATGGTGCCGGTGAGCGCGCTCGTCTCCTTCGAGGAGAAGCTCGGCCCGCGCGTGATCTACCGCCGCAACCAGTACGTCTACTGCACGATCCTCTGCACGCCCGCCCCGGGCGTCCTCGCCGGCGACTGCCGCGAGGAGGTGATCCGCATCCTCAACGAGAAGCTGCCGCCCGACTACGGCTACGACTGGGCCGGCCTCACCTTCCACGAGATGCGCTCGCGCGGCACGGCGCTGCCGCTTCTGATCCTCGCCATCCTCTTCGGCTACCTCTTCCTCGTGGCGCAGTACGAGAGCTGGACGGTGCCGCTTCCCGTGATGCTCTCGGTGGCGACGGCCGTGCTCGGGGCGCTCCTCGGCCTCAAGATCGCAGGACTCGACCTCAGCATCTACGCGCAGCTCGGCATCGTGCTTTTGATCGGCCTCTCCTCGAAGAACGCCATCCTCATCGTGGAGTTCGCGAAGGAGCGGCACGAGCGCGACGGACTCGGCATCCTGGAGGCCGCGCTCGCGGGCGCGCGCGAACGCCTCCGCGCGGTGCTCATGACGGCGCTCACGTTCGTGCTGGGCGTGGCGCCGCTCGTGTGGGCCACGGGGGCGGGCGCGGGCAGCCGCCGCGCGATCGGCACCACCACGTTCGCGGGCATGCTCGCCGCCACGGTGATCGGCATCGTCCTCGTGCCGGGGCTCTACGTCCTCTTCCAGACCCTCCGCGAAAAGGTCAGGGGCCCCGTCACGAAGGAATAACCCTCGGGGCGGCGGGGTTGCCGAACACTGTCGTCCCGGACGGGACATTGAGCAGCACCACGCTGCCGATGCCCACGACGGCGTTCTCGCCGATGGAGCGGTTGGGGACGATGCGCGCGCCGGGATAGACGGCCGCGCCATTTCCGATTTTCACGTTGCCGCCGATTGAGCAAAGCGAGTAGACGTGCGCGAAGTCGCCGACGGTCGAGTCGTGCCCGATTTCCGTACCGTGGAAGATGTCCGCATGGCGCCCCACGGAGATGTCCACCGTGAGCACCACGTTGTGCGCGATGAAGGAGCCGGGGCCCACCGTGACGTTTTGGCCGAGCGAGGCGGAGCGGTGGATGATGGAGATGAAGGTTCCGCCGCGTTCTTCAATCAGCGCCGCGCAGCGTTTGCGGGAGGAGATGTTGCCGAGGGCGGTGATGAACACGTCGCCGGGGGCGGGCGTGTAGTTTTCAGGCGCGTCGAGGATGGGGGGATAGCCGGCGAAGCGGTCGAGGGCGGCGGGATTCGCGTCGAGGTAGCCCTTGATGCGAAACTGCTCGCCGAAGCCGTCCGCCTCGCGCGCCGCGCTGAAGAGCTCGCGTCCGAAACCGCCCGCGCCGATGATGATGAGGTTCTGCATGCCGTCTCCCGGTTAGGTCAGTTGGTGTCCGCCATCCGCCACGAGGCACTGTCCCGTGATCCACGCGGACGATTCGCCGAGGAAGAAGTCGATCACGTCGGCGACCTTCTCCGGCGTGCCGAAGCCAAGCGGGTAGCGCGCGCGCCGCGCGTCGATCTGCTCGGGCGTGCAGCGCGCCATCCAGGAGTTCCGCGCCATCGGCGTATCCACGACGCCGAGCACGACGGCGTTTACGCGCACGCCGCGCGGGGCGAGTTCGGCGGCGGCGGGCCGGAGCAGTCCCTCGACCGCGCCTTTGGCGGCGGCGTAGGCCGCGTTGCCGCAGTCGCCCTCGTGCGCGGCGAGCGACGAGACGAGCACGGCCGCCGCGCCGTCCGCATGGTTCGGGCGCTTCGCGAGCCAACCGAGGAACTGGAGGGGGAAGAGGGCGTGGACGGAGAAGAGGCGGTGCGCCGTCTCGTCCTGCACGAGCCCGAGCGGAGCCGGGGCGACGAACCCGGCGGCGTG
>JAFRSR010000412.1 GCA_017427485.1 Kiritimatiellia bacterium | reverse complement strand
CGACCCGACCCTTGTAAAGTGCGCGCCGCCTGGCTTGCAAAGGCACGTCCCCACCGCGAGGCGTTCGCCCAGCTGATGCGCGAACTGACCGGCTGCGCGCACGGACGTCCCCCGCACAAGCTCGGCCTCCGCACGCCCCATCCCGCGGCGGCCTATTCACGCGCCATCCAGGCGTACCTCTGGGCGAAAGGAATCTTCATGCCATGAAGCCCGCGACGATACCCGGCATGAAGCTCATGGTGATCAACCTCGCACGGGCCGCGCAGCGCCTCGCGGCCGTGCAGGAGCTGTTCGCCGGGGCCGGGCTTGACTTCACCCGCGTCGAGGCTGTCGACGCGTCCCGACTTTCCAGGGCCGACCTCGTCGCCGCCTGCCCGCCGGTGCGTTTCTACCTCGTGAACGCGCGCCGCGTGCGCCCGGGCGAGATCGCCTGCGCCCTCTCGCACAAGAAGTGCTGGCAGGAGGCGTTTGCGGACGGGACGCCCCTCGCGGCCGTATTCGAGGACGACGTCTCGTTTGACGCCGCCGGCCTCCGGGACGCGCTGGGCGCCATTGCCGAGGAGAACGACCCGTCCCTGCCCACCGTGTGGCTGCTCCACAAGGGGCTTCCGCGGGGGC
This sequence comes from Kiritimatiellia bacterium, assembly GCA_017427485.1. Lineage (GTDB taxonomy): Bacteria > Verrucomicrobiota > Kiritimatiellia > RFP12 > UBA1067 > RUG572. The sequence continues at coordinate 15,206 of JAFRSR010000412.1, read as the reverse complement.
GTGACCTTTCCGGGCGCTGGTACGACATCCGCACGGCCAACGACGTGGCCCGCGCTTGGTGCGCGCATTGCTACGTCCTCAACGCGGCGGCGGCCCGGCGGCTGGCGGACATCCTCACGCCGATGGCGAACGTGGCCGATGCCTGGTCGACGTTCGCGCGCTGCGGCGTACGCGTGCTGGCGGCCACCCGTCCGTGCGCCGCCACGCGCGAAGAGGCGTCGTTCATCGAGCGGAAGGCCAGCCTCTGGCGCTTCAGGTGGGTCCGCGCCTTCTACTGGTTCCGCTACCGTCTGGCCTTCCGGCTGGACCTTTTCCTCAAGACGCTTTCCGGGAAGCGCCGCGCAAAAGACCGTGAAAGGATTGTCGAGTCATGAAACTGGACTTTGCGAAGAACACGAAACGGAACATGCTTGCCAGCATGTTGAACAAGTGCGTGGGGATGCTGTTCCCTTTCCTCAACCGCACGCTCTTCCTCTGGCTGCTCGGGCCGGCATACCTGGGTCTTAATGGACTGTTCCTCTCCATCCTCGGCGTGCTGTCCTTCGCGGAGCTCGGGTTTGGAACGGCCGTGGTGTGCTCCATGTACAAGCCGGTGGCGGACGACGACCGGGAACTCGTGTGCGCGTACTTGCGGTTCTACCGCACGGTCTACCGCTGGGTCGGCGCGGCGATATTGGTCGTGGGGCTGTGCCTTCTGCCTTTTTTGCGTACGCTCGTGCGCGGTGATCTTCCGCCGGGGCTGGACCTCCACGTCCTCTACCTGATCCATCTCGTCAACACGTCGGTGAGCTACTTCCTCTTCGCCTACCGCGGCGCCGTGCTGAGCGCCCACCACCGCGGCGACGTGATCGCCAACATCCACACGGGTACGAGCATCGCGCAGTACGTGACGGTGTTCGCCATTCTGGTCCTGACGCGGAACTACTACCATTACGTTGTGGCCACCGTGGCGTTTACGGTGCTGAACAACATCCTCGTCGTCAGGCAGGCGCGCCGCCTCTTCCCGCAGATCCAGCCGCGCGGCCGGCTCCCGGACGAAAGACGGCGGGATGTGCTTACCCTCGTCAAGGCCATCGCGATGCACAAATTCGGGGGAATCGTCACCTTCGCCTCAGACAACGTGATAATCTCGGCGTTCCTGGGACTCGTCGCCGTCGCCACGTACGGCAACTACCATTACGTGGCCACGGCCGTCGGCGGCCTCATCTGGTGCGTCTATGCGTCAATGACGGACGGGTTCGGCAACAAGGTCTACACGGAGACGAAGGAGGCCAACTTCAGACTGTTCATGATGGCCAACCGCCTGGTGGCCGGACTGATCGCCTGGAGCGCGGCCATGATGATCGCGCTCTACCAGCCGTTCATCGCCATATGGACCCACTGCGACCCATCGCTCACGCGGCATTTCCTCACGCCTGTCCTGATGGTGACGTACTTCTTCATCAGCCAGTCTCGGCAGTTGCTTCTTCAGTTCAAGGGCGCCGCGTCGATCTGGCGTCCGGATCGCTGGAAGTCGGTCGTGGCCGGCATCGTCAACCTCACGCTCAACATCCTGTTCGTGACCCTTCTGCCGCCGGCGTACAGGCTGGACGGCATCATCTTCTCGACGATCTTTTCGGTAGCCGTCATCGAGGTGCCATGGGAGGCGCATGTGCTCTTTACCTCATATTTCAGGAAAGAACAGGTCGGGCGCTACTGGCGCGCCCAGTTCCGGGTCGCAGTTTGGACGTTTTTCCTGGGGGCGGCCACATGGGCATCGGCAGCGGCCGTCGCGCTTGACGGGCTGCCGGGCCTGGTCGTCAAGGGCGCGGTCGCCTTTGTCGTCTCCAGCGGCCTGACCTGCATCCTTTTCCGATATGAAATGGTCGCCTTCGTGAATCGGATTCGGAGTCGAGTTGTTCGCTGAGATGGACAGCCGCCCAGGACGGGAAGAATGGAGTATGCTTTAAGAAACCTACAGGAGAAAAAATAGGAAAACCGCCATGAAAAAGAAGACAATCGTGTTTGTCGTCGTCGGGGGAATCCTCGTGTTGACGTTTTCGTTTTTCGCCGTTTTGCTCGTGAAGTTCCACCGCGGGGCGGATCCGAACAACGAGGATGCCGTTCTTGCCGAGGCCAAGGCCGCGGCGGAGCGCGACGATCCGCCTGCCGTTGTGGGGGCCTACCGCCGCCTGACGAAGCTGAATCCGTTCAACGAGGAGTATGCGACCGCGTACGTCCATGCGCTCAGGCGCATGCGCGCTTTTGACGCCCTGACCGCCTACACGAACAGCCATCCGATAACGGTGGAACTCACCGAGGACGAACGACGGACGGAGGAACTGATCGAGAGGAGCGCGTACATGGCGTCGCTCGGCTCGAATGCGGTGTCGGTGGCGGCGCTTACGGAGGCCACGAACCTCAACTACTACGCGGCGACGCCGTTGCTGGTCGCGTCGTATGTCCGCATCGCCCGCCCCGACCTGGCGCTTGACGCGGCGCGGCCCTACATCCGCCGTTTCCCGCGTCCGGTTCTCCTCGTGAGCGTCGCCGAGTGGTGCACGATGGCGAAGCGTACGGATCTCCTCGCGGAGATCCGTGCCGACGTGCCCAAGGGAGCGGGGCACTTCCAGCTCGTGTTCGCGTACTACTGCGATGCGCTGGAGGCATGGGACAAGGGCGACACTACGGCGTTGGTGAAGGCGATGAATGCCGTGGGCACGGATATCCGCACGCCGCTTGCGCGGCTTCTCAAGCTGGAGGCCATCGCCACCGGGGACGACGCAGACCGCGTCGAAAAAGCCTACCGAGATCTGACTGATGCTCCACTGCACGACTTCCCGCTCCGCGGCAAGCTGGCCGTCAAGCGCTTCATCGCGGCGCACTTCCCGAACAAGGATTTCCCGGACAGGAAATACTCCATTGTCGCATTGGGGCGTCTGGCCGATCTGGTGATGGAGGACGGCACGGTCGACCTCGAACTCCTGCGCGTGTCGCTGTTCGCGAAGATAGCGAACAACTCCCTTACGGAGTTCGAGATTGATAAGGTACAGAAAAAATACCCCGACGACAAGGGCATTCAAATCATCTGCGAGCAGTACAGGCGCAACGTCGCCGCAGGCGCCGCGGCCGCCGCGGAAGCAAAAGCAGCCGACGAAGCAAAAATCGCCGCGGCCGCAAAAGCGTTCGCGGAAGCACAAGCCAAAGCACAAGCCGCCGCGGAAGCAAAAGCCGCCGAAGCCGCCAAAGCCGCCAAGGAAGCAAAAGCAGCCAAGGATGCTAAAGAAGCTGATGCTGCAAAAGCCGCCGAGGTCGGCAAGGAATGATCGAGTACATTGGCCTCACCCTCAGTTACCCTTTGCGCCTGATGGCAACTTGGCTTGCCGTTGGCGCGCTGAAGGCCGTCGGCGTTCCCGTTTCCGCCGAGCGCACGCTCATCGCCCTGGATTCGGGCGCCACGCAGATAGCCGTGACGGACGCCTGCGGCGGCCTCGAGCAGCTTGGCGGGCTTGTCGCGGTCGGGCTGCTGTTCGCCTGGCTCATGCAGAAGGGCTGGGGGTGGCGCATCCTGCACTGGGCCACGATCCTGCCGTGCGTGGTGCTGGCGAACGCCGTGCGCCTCATTGTGACGGTCCTGCTCGTCAAGGCATATGGCGACGTGATCCTGGGCGACGCATGGCACATTTCCCTTGGATGGGCGCAGACGGTGCTGGCCGTCGTCCTGCTCTGGCTGTTCGGGAAGGCCATCGCGTACGTTGCGCAGAAGAAATAGAGGTAGGGAACAGTGGAAGATCAACCGAAGCCCGTTGGACCGGGACGTAACTGGATGAAGCTCGGCGTGCTGGGGCTCGCCGCGATTCCGTTTGCGGTGAAGATCGCCTACCTCATGAAGGCCTGGGTGACGTCGCCCGTCGACCGAATCAACATCGGCCTGTACGGGTCGTTGTCGCTGCTGTTCGTGTCGATTGCCGTGGCCGCGAAATGGCATTGGCGGTTCTTGACGGGCAACTCCAGCACGACTGTGAAGTATTCGCGTTCGCTGCGGATAGCGGCCATCCCGCTTGTCCTCTACGTGATTGGCGTCATCTGGAGCATCAACGCGCTCCAGCTGATCGCGTCGGTCGGATTTCTGTGGGCCATCGCGTGGGCGCTGTACGGACGCGAATCCGGATTCTTGCTGGCGCCAGCCGCCGTCTGCGCGGTTTTGGCCGTGCCCGGATCGGTCTACTGGATCAGCCGCGCCAGCCAGGCCTTCACGGGCGAGACCTCTGCGGCATTCGCGCCCGTCTTCGCGGCTGATTCGCAGGAGGGGTATTTGGGCCGCGAGATCGAACCGGACGACGCCTTCCTGCGCTTCTTCCGTACGGGCGAAGCCCATCAGTTCGCCTATGCCAACGCCTCCAACGCCGTCTCGGTGCTGTCCGTCAAGGTCGGCAAGGACGTCCACGAGATCCATCCGGCCACGCATTGCCTCCGGTCTGGCGGATGGTTCGTGGAGTCGGACGGTCCGCGCCGCGTGGAGCTGCCTGGCCGCACAGACCCGTTCCAGGTCACGGAGGCCATTGTCCAGAAAGGCGGTGTGCGGGCGCTCGTCTGGATCTGGTATTCCACGGACAAGCGGTCCGTCGGCAGTTTCCTCCGTTTCCGCCAGCTCTATTCACGCAACGAGGCCTGGCACGGGTTTCAGGTGATGACGTCACTTGGCCTCGAAGATCACTCGATTGGCCGCAAGCGGCAGGAACTTGCCGCGTTTCTGGCTAGGGGGAAGGGGACGTCCCATTTCAATTGAGCAGGGGCAGGGGGCTCATGGACGGGAAGGGGCTGGTGCCGTGATTTCCGCCAGAAGCGCGTGTTGCCGCTCCATGTAGGCTCCGCAGGTGAATGTCCGGGCGCGCATGCCGCAGTGTCGGACCATGTCTTCGCGAAACGGCGCGTCGCAGACGAGGCGGGCCAATATCCGCGCGGCGTCCTCGACTGAGTGGTAGGCGAGCGCCGGGTTGTCGACGACCTCGCATGATCCGCCTGCATCCGGAACGACGGGGACAACGCCCGCCTTCAGGTATTCGGTGACGGCAATCCCGAACGCCTCGTCGCGCTGGCCGTGTACGGCGTAAGTCCCCGACTGCAGGAAGCGTCGCTTGTCGTCGCCGTAGAGCGCCCCCTTGAGACTGATCCAGGAATTGCGTGCGGCAAGGTCGCGAATGACGTCCGAGTAGGAGGACGGCGGCAGGTCGCCTGCAATGTCAAGCGTCAGGGCTTTTCCGGAAAGCGCGCGTGCGCGTTCCACAGCGGAGATGATCTCAGTGACTCGCTTGGGCGGGAAGATCCGTCCGAGGCAGACGACCTTCAGCGGATCGCGCTCCGCGTCCGATGCCGGGAAGTCGAAAGTCGTTGGAGGATAGAACACGGCGCCGTTGAAAGAGCCGAAGTAGCCGCGTAGGACCTTGTCCACATAGCGGGACGTCGGGTAGATGCGTTCGCGTGCGTCGGCGACGATCTTCCTGACGGGGCGAATCCCGAAGAGGGGCTTGACGACGTTCTCGGCAATCCAGGTGCCAAGCTTCCGGGCCTTGCGCCGAAGTCCGGTGCGGGTTCGGACGTTTCGGGCGTAATCCTGGAACGCCTTGCCTTCGATGTTCGACAAAATGCAGATGAAGTGGTGCGCGGGCTTCCCGAAGTCGACGATGTTCAGCGTCGAGATGCAGATGTCCGCGGCACGAGACAGCGACTTCAGTTTCCGGGCCGTGAATATGGACTCCAGCCCCTTGAACGTCCGCTGGAAAAAAACATCTGAAGACATCCTCACGATGTCCAGCCGCGAGACGTCCACGGCTACGCCGAACATCCGGGATGCGGCAACGACGTCAAAACCCTCGTTGGTCACCAAGGTGACGTTGCATGACTTCTGCAGTTCCGCGGCGAGGGCAAGGGGCAGATAGCAGTCTCCGCCGATGAGCGCATTCTGCCGCTTGTGGTATATCAGGACATTCTTCACTTTCTTCCAATCAGCTTCTTGACCGCGTCCAGCAACGAAATCGCCTTCAAGAAACGATAGACCCACGTCTGGTGCATCTGTGCGCAAAATCGGTCCATCCACGTGCACTGATTCACGACGTCAATCCCGTGGGCCCTGGCATAGTTGCGTGCGTCGTTGAGGAATGGATTCTTGTGTTCGGGCGGAGGATAGAGGAGTTCCGCGAAGTCCCGCGACTTGAATCTCTTCCGGTACATGTCAATGTCAAACGCTTCGCGAAAGAGATCCAATTTGCCCAGCAGTTCCAGTTCAAGCATGGATCGACGGCATTTGGAGCAGACGGAACAGTTTTTCTCAAGGGTGTTCACCGAGTTGCACACGTTCAAGCGGAGCTGCGCGGGCCTGTAGTCGGCAATGGCCTGCGTCTTCTCCAGGCGCTTCCTGTTTGTGCCGTAAGGCACGATTTTCAAGGTGCCGTCGGACAGCCATTGGCAGAGCACGTGCTCGACCATGGCCATGTCTATGCGCGCAGCGGAATGCGTATGCGTCAGAAAGCGGAGCAGCTCCGTATAGTCATATCCATTCGAGGATGTAAAGTACAGCCCGATTCCCTTCCGTAGGAAATGGACGGCGGCCGCATTGCAGATGGTAATGTCGGATGCGATGTTGTCGGGCAGGAACGAATGCACGTTGGAATCGACGGGGATGAACGGAAGCCCGATCAGGTCGGCAGCCGTCCGCAAGGCCTCATATCGCCTGAGGAACTTCGTACGGACGAGCGCCAACTCCTCGACGGAACGCCCGAGGCCGTTCGTGCCCACGTTGAAGAAAAACAAATGGGTTATCTTGTCACGGGGGCGCACAGGCTCCTTGATGTTGGAGAAGATCGTGTAAAACGAGTCCACGCCGCCGGAGAAGCCCGTGCCGACGCCGCTTCCTCCCTGGAAATCCCGCGTCTCGGCCGCGCTGACGCAGACCGGCCGCAGGCAGGGGCGGTAGGCGCACATGATGGGCATGATCTCGTTTGGCAGATTCACCGCCAGTTGCGTGGAGACTGCTCCTTCAAGGCGGATGTCGTAGCCGTTGCGCATGGCGAAATACAGGAGCCCCAGCAGGAAGCAGTCGCTGCAGTCTGGAAGCGCGAACGTCCCGGCATGTTCCGCAGGCAGGGAAAACCAGATCTCCGCCTGGTGCGCTTCGAGCCGCGCATCGCCTTCGACCCGCAACGCTGCCCCCAGGCGATACCAGCCGTCCGTCGTCGAGGCCGTTGGCCGGCCGACGACAAGTGTCTTGCCGTGTCTGTGTTGCATGGCCGGTATTCTACCATAATTGCCGTATAAAAGCAATGCCGCCGCCGGCCCTTTTGTTTTCCCGCGAGAGCCGTTACTTCAGCATTTAGGCGCCGCAGGCAATACGGCCTCGGAAGAACGAAATACGACCCTGCACCATCAGGGCACAGGGTCGCATTTTGGGAAGTCACCAATCACACAAGGATCGGAGACTCTCTTTTCAGAGTTAGTTTCTCTTCTTCTTCGCGCACAGGGAGCCGATACCGCCAACAAGCATGACTGCAAGTGCGCCAGGAAGCGGGGCGCCGCTGGCCGGCTCGGAACCACCGCCGCCACCAGCAGAAGCAGAGGCGGAAATCTCAATCTTCATCCAACCGCCATTTCCCGACTGGTACGTGTCACCCGAAATATAGTCAACGAAAGTGCCTTCGTCCAGAATGGTCTCCGTCGTGTGACCCCACATGTCGGTTGAACGGGAAACAACCTTGGTGCCGATGATGTAGCCCGTGTCGATGGTTGTCCGCTGGGTCTGGTTCCACCCACATCCAACAGTAGTTGTATCCCACTTGTAGAATCCAACCTTGTCCCCCTCATTGAGAGCACCAACATCAACCGTCGTCTGGTTCTTTGCGATGTTTACTCCATTTTCCTTGATGTAGTTTTCAAGTTCCTGGCCGGACATTTCATCTGTGTAGACGAAATAGCCCGCATGACCGTTGAGACTGGCGTTTTCGTATTTGAGAACGTCAAACGAGAACGCGTCAAGGTTCTGGTCGATGGAGATATAGTGGAATCCACCTTCTGGACGCACAAGACTCCAGAGTTGCTCACCTTCGGCGAATAGACCAAGCGAGAATGTCATGGCAAGTGCGACTGACAGCAGTTTCTTCATTGTCTTTTTGTTCTCCTATAAGTGGTTTGATTTAGCATAGTATAACATAAACCTGCCGATGTGACAATGCCTGATTTTTGTTTTTTGCAGTTGTCGGAAGGGGAGGTAAATGATAAGATATGGGTGTCCTTCGCTTTATAAGGAGAATTGTGCCTATGAAAAAGATGGTGATGGTGATGGTCGGGATGCTCGTGGCGGTGGGTATGGCCGGGACGATGATCTTGCCGACGGGCGTGACGACGAACCTGGAGGTCGCCGTTGACACCACGTTGACGGACGCCGTGACGGTGTCCGACCGGTCGGTGATCGAGAAGACGGGCGCGGGCACGCTGACATTTCAAGGCGGCCAGTTCACGCAGGACAAAACCGTCGACCTGCGCGTGCGCGAGGGCGGCGTGGCGTTTGCGGCCTCGCCGCAGGCGCTCGCAGCCTACCCCGAGCCGACTGAGACGATGAACAAGGCTGCGTTCTGGCTGGAGAGCCGCACGAACCTCGTGAAGGACGGCGACGACATCGTCGAATGGCGCGACGTGCGCGACGTCGATCCGACTGCGACGAACCACTACTACGCCGTCGCGGAGCATTCGTGGTCGGACCTGTGCCCCCAGGAGGCGATCTACACCAACAAGCCGGCCGTCTATTTCCAGGGGTACGAATCCGGCTGCTGGATGAACTGGCAGAACCCCACCGGCGGGCAAGCGACGGTTGGCAACCTCCATCATGTTTTCCTCGTGCATGGCGCGAACTCGAGGTGGGGATATGCGTTGGGGCAAAGAAACGGTCAAGCGCCCTATTTCCAGCCGGCAGGTCCGGGGGGCGGCAGGTTCGCCACCATCTGGATCTCCCACAATGCCGAGAACAAGCCGATGCATTCCTCGCGCACGTTCCGCGACGGTATCGAGGTGGATCCCTTCACGACGCAGCAAGGGACGGGCATCCACGTGATCGAGGTGGACTGTCTCGTGATGCGGCAGTCGGCGCAGTGCTTCTTCAACGACCGCGATTTCTGGAAGGACGCGAACGGCTACAACCCGATGTTCGGTCCGACGAGCACCACGCAGATAGCCGGAGGCAAGCGCGCGGGCGGCGAGTACATCTGCGAGATGCTGCTCTTCACGAATCGCCTCTCCGAGGTTGAGCGCGTGTCCGTCTCGAACTGGTTGCTCGCAAAGTGGCGCGATGTCGTGCCGCCGCAGAAACCCGCCGTCGTCGTGACGCTTGCCACCAATGCCGTTTTCGAGGTGGAGAGTGACGCGTTCGCGTCGCTCTCGGTGAGAGGCGATGGCACACTTGCGAAGACGGGCGCGGGCATGCTCGTGATGCCGTCTCTCACGCAACCGGTTCCGCGCACGGCGCATCTGCGCGTGGACGAAGGATCGGTCACGCTCGGCCAGCCGTTGCCGGTCGTCTGCGCCGCCGGCGACACCGTGACCTCGGCCATGACCTACGCCGGGCCGCAGGTGACGAAGGCGTCGTCCGCCGGCGCGGGACGGCTCGTCAAGGCGGGGAACGGTCCGCTGCTCGTCGACGGCGTGCCGGACGGCGTGACGAACCTCGTCGTCTCGGGCGGCCTGCTCACGCTCGCCGATCCCGAACGCAAGGACGACCTGCTGCCGGGCCCTGACCAAAACATCGCAGCTACGATCCCCGAATGGAACTTCGAGACGTACAACGCTACAAGCGTGAACAATAGCCAGAAATTCTTCAACAACGGGGAATATATGGGCTGGCACGGCATCCGGCCCGACAATGACTCGACGAGCCAGGTCTTCATCTTCGACAAGACATACGGGGCGCCAGGAAGTTGGAATCTGAAATTGGACACGCCGGACGGCAAGAACTGCCTCGCGGTCAAGCACAACGCGTCGGCCTGGTGTTCGTTCACGGTGCCCGTGACGGGCGAATACGTGCTGAGTTTCTGGGCGGCACCCCGCAATGGCTCTTTCATCGGTCGCCATCTTGACGTGATGATCGGGCCGGACGAAAATGACTTGACGGCTCTTTCGTTGCCCTCCGGCGACTTTGCCGTATTTGCGGACAGATGGCACCGGTTTTCGTTCAACCCCGTCACGCTCCAAGGCGGCACGACTTATCAGCTCTGGTTCAAGTCCCTGGACGTCGGCGGCGACCGGTGCACACTTTTTGACGCGATTACCTTGAAGATACCGGAGAAAGAGATTGGACGCTGGACGATTCCGAACGGCGACTTTGAAATTTGGATGACAAACTTCGTCAATGGCTTTTCACTCAACAACACGAACCGCGTGGCGGGCTTCGCGGTGGAACAAGGCTCGAACTTTTCCGCAGGGACAGCCAATTCCTACTCCACGTTCTCCGTTGCCGACACGGACGGTTGGGCGCATTACAACCGTCCGTGGTCGACCGGAGGGAGGACGCAGCTCTATCTGACGGGAGAAGGGCCGAAGCTCGTCACCACCTTCACGCCGCCGGCTGGGAAGTGGCTGCTCCAGGCGGACTTCAGCGTCTGGTGCGTGGCCTCAGGCAACGTCGCTTCATACAGTCTTGCGGCGACTGTGTCTGCTGGGGGCGAGACCATCTCCCTTGGCACGTCTACCGCGACCAATCACTGTCTGGTGGCGCGGCAGTGGCCCAACGCCTTTACGTCAGACGGCACGACGCCCGTCACGCTCACGCTCACGGGCACGTCGCCGGACGGCAATTACCACGGCATTCTCGACAACCTCGTGCTCGTGCCGGCGCGGGAGTCGGAGGAAAATCTGCTGGTTGACCCGGGCGTCAACGTGGCAGACAACTGGCAAACCATGGTAACGCCCAAGCCTGACAGAGTCAGCGGATCGGGCTTCGGGGATTGGGGCAGCTTCTACACAACCTATTTCGGTCTCAGCAAATTTGAAGGAGCGGGTCACTGCCGGCTCGTGAACGACGATTGCCTCTACCAGTCCGTGAAGTTCCCGACGGGCGGTCTGTACCGTCTCACCGTCAACCTGAAGGCGCGCGGCACGACGAGCCCGAGCGCCGTCAACGGACTCAATCCGATCGACGTCTATCTCGCGAAGGACGGCGTGACGAATCTCGTGGGACGGTCAGACAACGCCGCGACGACGAACTTCAACGAATATGCGTTCATGTTCACGGTGCCGCCAGCGGGGGGCACATACGACGTGGGTTTCCGCGGCACGAGCGTGTGGGGCGGCGATGAGGCGGCAAGGGTCGACCGCACGACGCTCGTCGACGCGGCGTGGCTCTGCCGCGTGGAGCCGGACCGCGACATCGACCTGCCCGAGTACCTGGACATCGAGGTGGCGGACGGCGCACGCCTGCACCTGGACTTCGCGGGCACGAACGTCGTCAATTCGCTCCGCATCGCCGGGCGGTCCTACGTGGGGGACATTTCGCAGGCGACCCATCCCGAACTCTATCCGGTGCTTTCCGGCCCCGGCACGCTCTCGATCATGCCCAAGGGCACGCTCATGATTTTCCGCTAGGGGGCCGTGACATGACGAGGAGAGCTCTGTTCTGCGCAGCGCTGGCTGCGGCTCTGTGCGCGTCCGCGCGGGCGGCCGGACGTTTCATTGACGTGAGTCCCGCGGCGCCGCGTTATTTCCGCACGGAGGACGGGCGGGCCTGGATACCCATTGGCTGCAACATCTGCTTCGACCGGCTTTACGGCACGGAAGGCAACGACCGCGCGGCCTGCGAGGCGCGCTATTTTGCGCGGATGCGCGCGTTCGCCGCGAACGGCGGCAACTTCCTGCGCATCTGGCTGGGCCATCCGTTCTTCGAGGTGATGCCGTCCAGGGCGGGTGAGTACGACCTGGCGGCGGCGGAGACCTTGAAGAAGACCGTGCGTCTCGCCGAGGAGCTCGGCATCAAAATCAAGTTCACGCTGGAGAGCTTCCGGTCCGTGCTGCCGCCGGACAAGGTCGGGAAGGGGATGTATTCGGCGTTCTTCAACCGTCCGCTCTACGCGCCCTACGCGGGGAACATGCGCGCGTTCTACGCGTCGCGGGAGTGTTTCGACATCTATCTCGGGAAGGCGCGCTACCTCAAGTCGCTGGGTCTGGGCGATTCGCCCGCGGTGATCTGCTGGGAGCTCTGGAACGAGATCAACTCGACGGGGCCGTTGGACGCGTACGAGGACTGGAGCAACCGGATGCTGGACGCGCTCGGCGCGCTCTTCCCGCGCCAGATGGTCGCGCAGAACCTCGGCAGCTTCTCCGGCGCCGGCGCTTTCCGCATCTACGACTACCTGGGCCGGGTGAAGGGCAATGCGTTCATGCAGGCGCACCGCTATCTGGATCCCGGGGCCGAGCTCGACGTGTGCCGCGGGCCGGTGGACGTCCTGAGCGCCGACGCGGTGCGCGAGCTGCTGGACCGGCGTCCGGACCGTCCGGTGCTGCTCGCCGAGGTCGGCGCCGTGCGGGCGAACCACACGGGGCCGTCCGACCTCTACGACCTCGACGCGAAGGGGATGTTGCTCCACGACGAGATATTCGCGCCGTTCTTCGCCGGGTCGGCCGGGTGCGGGCAGCCTTGGCATTGGGACCACCAGTACATCGACCGCTATGGCCTGTGGCATCATTTCGGACGCTTCGCGAAAGCGGTGGAGGGACTCGATCCCGTCGCCGAGGATTTCCGTCCGTTCCGCACGGAGACGAAGAACCTGCGCGTCTACGGGCTTAGGGGGCGGCGGACGACCGTCCTCTGGTGCCGCGACAAGGCCAACACGTGGGAGGCGGAGTACCGTCGGGGGATCGCCCCGCAGACGCTGGAAGGCGTCGTGCTGCCGTTCAATTCGCAGAAGGGGTTCAGCGTCTATCTTCCTTGGGAGGACCGTTCCGTCGCGATCCCCGCCGGCCCGTGCAAACTCCCGCCGTTTCAGCGCTCCTGCGTGGTGCGTTTCTAGAGGAAGGGCATTTGCCGAATCGGCGTCAACGCGCACTTGCCCGCGCGGGGGGTAATTTGGTATAATTCAGCCTGTCAGGACATTGAGGAGAGAACATGGCAGAAAAGAAAGAGAAGACGGCGGAGGCTTCCGCCGCACCCGCGAAGAAGACGAACACGGCGCTGGACGCCGTGCTGAGCCAGATCAAGAAGGAGTTCGGCGAACTCTCGATCATGCGGCTCGGCGGGCAGGAGCATGCGGACATTCCGGTGATTTCCACGGGCGCGCTGTCGCTGGACCTCGCGCTCGGCGTGGGCGGCCTGCCGCGCGGGCGCGTGGTGGAGTGCTACGGCCAGGAGTCGAGCGGCAAGACAACGCTCGCGCTCCACGTGGTGGCGAACGCGCAGAAGGCGGGGGGCGTGGCGGCGTTCATCGACGCCGAGCACGCGCTCGACCCGGGCTACGCGAAGAAGATCGGCGTGAACCTCGACGACCTGCTCGTCTCCCAGCCGAACAGCGGCGAGGAGGCGCTCTCGATCTGCGAGCAGCTCTGCAAGTCGGGCGCGCTCGACGTGATCGTGGTGGACTCCGTGGCGGCGCTCACGCCGCAGGCGGAGATCGACGGCAACATGGGCGACAGCCACATGGGCCTGCAGGCGCGCCTGATGAGCCAGGCGATGCGCAAGCTCACGGGCGTCCTGAACCAGACGAAGACGCTCTGCATCTTCACGAACCAGGTGCGCGAGAAGATCGGCGTGATGTTCGGCAACCCCGAGACGACGCCCGGCGGCAAGGCGCTCAAGTTCTACGCGAGCTGCCGTCTGCAGGTGCAGCGCATCGGCGCGATCAAGGACACGTCCGGCACGGTGATCGGCAACCGCACGCGCGTGAAGGTGGTGAAGAACAAGGTCGCGCCGCCGTTCACCGAGGCGGAGTTCGACATCCTCTACACCTGCGGCATCTCGTGGGAGGGCTCGATCCTCGACGCGGCGCTCGCGCGCGGCGTGGTGGAGAAGCGCGGCAGCTGGATCGCCTACGGTTCCAGCCAGCTCGGCCAGGGTTCGATGGCCACGATCCAGTATCTCAAGGACCATCCCGAAGTCGCCGCCGAGATCGTCGAGAAGGTCAAGGCCGCGCCGCTCGTGCCGGGACTGAAGAGGAAGTGATTCGTGATTCGTGATTCGTGGTTCGTGGTTCGTGGTTCGCGGTTCGCGGTTCGTGAAGAGTATTGAATGTTATGACTTTGGAAGAGCAAATTAAGATCGTGGTCGATGCGCTGAAGGAGAAGAAGGCCGTCGACGTGAAGACGTACGACGTGCGCGGCATCTCCGGTCTCTGCGACGCGTTCGTGGTGGCGACCGGCACGGCCGCACCGCACCTCAAGGCGCTCGTAGCCGGCACGCAGCAGGCGATGCGCGCGGCAGGGATCGCGTCCTACCGCACGAGCGGTGACCCCGAGTCGGGTTGGATCGTGGTGGACTACGTGGACGTGGTCGTGCACGTGTTCTCCCCCGAGGCGCGCGCGTACTACGCGCTTGAGCGGCTGTGGGAGAAGCCGGCGGAAAAGAAGGAAGGGGACGCCGATGCGGCGTCGTGAGTTCCTCGCGGGCGCGCTCGCCTGCGCCGCCGCACCCGCTTTCGCCGCCGCGCCGCGCCGTCCGCGCCTGGGATTCCAGGTGTACGGCGTGCGCGACCTCTGCGCGCGCGACTTCCCCGGCACGCTCCGCTCCGCGCGGGAGATCGGCTACGAGGGCGTGGAGACGGGCCGCTTCTACGGACGTTCGGCGCGCGAGCTGAAGGCCGTGTGCGCGGACGCCGGGCTTGAGCTCTTCGCGCTCCAGCTCTATCCCTGGACGCTCGCGGGGGCGGAGCTGCCGAAGACGATCCGCTTCGCGCACGAGTCGGGCTGCAACCGCATCAACGTTGCGTGGTACCAGGGGAGCGCCGTGAACGAGAACGACTGGCAGCTGCTCGTGACGACGCTCAACTACGCGGCGGAGGCCTGCGCGAAGGAAGGCATTGCCGTGGCGTACCACAACCACGACCACGAGTTCCGCATCCGCTTCGGCGGACGCACCGCGTGGGACCTCCTGTGGGAGCGTTTCTCGCCGCAGGTGCTGTGCGAGCTCGATCTCGGCAACTGCCTGCTGGGCGGCGGCGACCCGCTCGCGTGCCTCGCGAAACTGCCGCGCCGCACCCCCACGG
>JAFRSR010000411.1 GCA_017427485.1 Kiritimatiellia bacterium | reverse complement strand
GAACGCCTCCGCGCTCCTGCGACCGGATTTTCACTTGCTGCGACACGCAAATCGCCACTTCACCCTTTGTTTACAGGGGCACGGCCGTTTTTATGCCCGAAAAATTGGGGAACCTCCAGCGTGGAAATGTTGCCAGTGTGGAAATGTTGCCAGTCCCAATGTTGCCAATTTCCAATTGGGTATTGGAATTGGGCATTGGCAACATTCCCACATTGGCAACATTCACATCTTTTCCGCATAGAGCTTGAAGAGATGCGCCACGCGGTCGGCGTCGGTGCAGGACGGCGAAAGTCCATACGCCTTGTCAACGAGCGCGTCGAGATGCGCATGTGCCTTCACCAGGTCGGGCGGCATCGTCAACGGGTCGTAGAGATCGGCAAGCGTCGCGTTCGGGTGCGCAGCGCGGGCATCGAGCACCGCTTGCGCGGCAACGGCGATGCGAGAGCGAGATGGGGACTTTGAGGACAATGGGGACTTTGAGGACATCCCTCGCCAATCCCCATGGTCTCCAACGTCCCCATCGTCCCCATGGTCTCCAACGTCCCCATCCTCTTCCACATCGGGCCACACGAAGTTGTTGTAAACGATGTCCTTGGAATAGCGGTAATCGCTCTTCAGCCGCCCGGCCACAACGCGCATCCATGCGTTGTGCATGCGCGAGGTCAGTATGCCGAAGTGGTACAGCGTCGCGTCGGGGATGATGAAGGCGAGGTCGGTGACGATCACGGAGTCGTCGATGAAGCCGATGGGGATGTACTCGCGACGTTCGGATGAAACCTTCGGGATGATGATGGCCGTCTTGGGGTTCTTCTGCTCGCGGAAGAGCGTCGGCGTGGCGGCGTGCTTGCGCGTGTCGGCGGACTTGCTCGCGAGACGCCACGCGCGGCACTTGGCAACACACTCCATCACGAGCGGCATCGAGCGAATGACCGTCGGCTCAACGTCCTTGAGCCAGAGGCACCAGCGGCCGAGTCCCTGGATGTATTCCTTCGAGCCGGTGAGGCGCTTGATGTAGGTAGGGAGTTCGGCGGGAGGGACGCGCTCCTGCGCGTCCGTATGGAGAGCCGCCGTCTCGGCGGCGGTCGCGCAGGAGCGCGACCCTCCCGTGACGAATTGCGGCAAGTCCTTCTTCTCGATGATGAGGTTGCCGCCGTCGAGCGGCATGTTGCCCATGGTGAGCGCGGGGGCGCAAGGGCAGAGTGGGCGCGAGCGGCTTTCAAGAAGCACGTCCGGCGCAGGCATGAGATAGCCGTTGACGTGTTCGACGTGGTGAACCGTGCCGTCGGAGTCGTAGATGGTTTTGGCGTGGTTGGAAATCGGGGACAATGAGGACTTGGGGGACAATGAGGACTTGGGGGACGATGCGCCTACTCCAATGACGTCACCATTGTCCTCACGGTCGCCAATGTCCCCACTCGTCGCATGAAAGCCGATGATCACGCAATGGACGGCGGCGTTGCCTTTCGCCTCGTTATGCCACTTGAACGTGCGGTAGGCGAAGTCGATCTCCGTGCCGTATTTTGAAAGTGTCCGCCAGAGCGGCGCCACCTGCTCGCCCTGCGTGATGGAGTTGGTGGAGACGAATGCGCAGCGGGCGCTTCCGTATTCTGCCGCCTTGGCATGCCAGCAGGCCACGAAGTCGATGTCGCGGTAGTCGAAGAAACGGTCGATGGACGCCTGCTGCTCCGCGCTTTTCTGCATGCGTCCCAGAAACGGCGGATTGCCGAAGATGTAGCTGCTGCGAGGCCAGTCCATCGTGAGCGCGTTCGCGCAGACGATGTGCGGGGAGTCCTTGATCGGGATGCGGGCGAAGTACTGTCCGAAGCGATCGGCGACCTCCATGTTGCAGAGGTGATCCATCAGCCACAGCGCGACCTTCGCGATCTCGGCGGCGAACGGCTCGATCTCGATGCCGTAGAACTGCGAAACCGAAACCTTGCAGAGCTGAGAGATGTCGAGGAACTGTTCGGGGTCGTCCTTGTGGAGTTCCTCCAGCACGTCCATCTCGAGACGGCGCAGTTCGCGGTAAGCGATGAGGAGGAAGTTGCCACATCCGCAGGCGGGGTCGAGGAACGTGAGCGAGGCGATCTTCTCGTGGAAGGCGAGGAGCTTGTGGCGTTGGACAGAGGACAGAGGACGAAAGACAAAGGATGTCTCGCGCGTTCCTTGTCCTAAATCCTTTGTCTTCTGTCTTTCGTCCTTTGTCCTTCCCACAATCGCCTCGAACTCCTCCCGCAGCGCATCCAAAAACAGCGGGCGGATGAGCTTCAGGATGTTCTGCTCGCTCGTGTAGTGCGCACCGAGGTCGTGACGCGCCTTCTCGTCCATCACGCTCTGGAACATCGCGCCGAAGATGGCGGGGGAGATTTTCGCCCAGTCGAGCGCGGCGCAGTCGAGAATGGCCTTGCGCATGTCGGCGGAGAACGCGGCGATCGGCAGCATTTCAGCGAACAGTCCGCCGTTGACGTAAGGGAACTTCGCGATGGTCTCGTCGCGGCTCGCAAGCCGTTTTTCCTTCGGGGTGTTCAGTACCTGGAAGAGTTCCGCGAGTTTCGCCGCGAGGTCGCTGCCGTCGGCTGCAGTGCGTTCGTCTATGCAGTGCGAAAACTGATCTGGCTTGAATATGCCGGTATCCTCTGCGAACAGGCAGAAGAGGAGGCGCACGAGGTACACTTCAAGCGGGTGCCCCGTGTAGCCCACGGCCTTCATCGCGTCGTGGAGCCGCGCCATCTGCTCGGCGGCCTTGCGGTTCACGGGGTCCTGCTCGCGGATTTCGCCGCCTTCTTCCGCGCCGATCATGAAGCCGAAGAGCGTCACGTACTTGCGCAGGTCCTTCAGGGCGAACTCGGTGAGGGCGTTGTCCTTCTCAAGGTTGTAGAAACGGAAGCGCTGGAAGTCCGACACGACGACGGCGTGGGGATAGTCGGCAGGCGGCAACGTGCGCACGTATTCCATCGCCTGATGGTAGGCGGCGTCGAGATCCTTTCCCGCCGACTTCATCTCCACGAGGATCTTACCCTGCCAGAAGCAGTCGGCGTAGCCCTGCGAGCTGTCCGTGAACTTGACGCGGTGCTCAAACGCGTTGAACACCACGGTATCGACGCCGAACACGGCGAAGAACTCCTTCAGGAAGCTCTGCGCCTGGCTCTTTTCGTCGTATGCGTTCTTCCAGCGTTTCGAGAACGCCGTCGCCGCCTTGCGAATCTCGTTCCATGATTTCACGGCGAGTAGTATATCAAAACAGCACAGCTTTTGTACGAACTCGCCGAGGGCAAAGGCGCGGAAAGTCAGCGGAAGAGGATGGTGGTGCCCTGGGGGATGTAGACGAGTTCCAGGGACTTGCCGTCGGGCGTCAGGCACGCGTGCCAGTCGTTGGAACGAAGGTCCGTCTCCACCGGCACCTCCTCGCCGCCGGGCACCGTGACGCCGCCCGCAGCCGTGCAGAGCGTGTACGTGGATGTCTTCAGCAGGCTCGCCGCGCCCGTGAGGCGCACCACCGCCCCTTCCGCGAACGCCAGCGACGACGACGAGACGAGGTTCGTGCCGTGCGCGACCTCCGCGCCACGCGCCGTCAGGCTCTCGCCCACCGTCAGCGCCGCCGCGTCCGCGAGCGTCGGCGCGCCGACGATGTTCGGCACCTCGATCGCGTTGCCGTTCATGTCGAACGTCGTCCCCGCCGCGAACACCAGGTTCGAAAACACCGGCAGCTCGGCGGCCGTGCGCACCCTGTTCGGCATGTTGGTGCCGAGGGCGAACGTGCCCTTGGACACCGTCATGTCCCCGGCCACGATCGCGGGCGTGTCGAAGGTCAGCTGGCCCGTACTGGTCTTCTCGAAGCTCTTGAACACGGCCCGGCCCGCCGCGGAGTCGCCGCGCGGACCGCCCCACACGGTCATCGCCCGGGTCGTGTGGCTGAAGGCCGGAAGACGGAACGCCGTGCCGGCGCCGAGCCACAGGTCCATGTCGTCCACGGTCACGACCTTGCCCGCGCCGCCGGGGAAAGACGCGCCGTCGTGGAGATACAGCGCATTGCGAATCACGGGATTCTGCTTCGCCGGATCCATGTAGCCGTTGAGTAACACGGTGCCCTCAAAATAATTGGTCGGGGAGAAGAGGTGGACCGGCCCCGACACCGTCAACGTCCGGCTCGCCGCCCCGAGGAACGGACCGTAGAACGACATCGGATAGGCATGCGAGGTCTTCCGGCTCGAGTTCGTTGCCGTGTTCTCGTTGATCCCCAACTTCAGGTTTTTGTTGAGGCGTACGGGGCCCGTGTAGTATCCGCCGTCCGACGAGGTGGGGTCGGTCACCGAGCTCGCGCCCCAGATATGGACGCTGTCGCTTTCGGACGAGAACGTCCAGTCGCCGTCCGTCTTGCCCAGATAGACCCGGTACGTAGCGGCGATCACGTTGTTCGTGCCGCCCAGCCAGGACGAAGGGCCGTCCAGCTGCATCTTGGGGTACGTGTAAGACTCCTCGACGATCGCCTGATACTTGCCGGCCGATCCCGGCACGCTGTTCGTGATCTGACATTGCCTGAAATAGCCCATCTGCGCCCAAGTCGATAATGGACGGAACGTGAGCGTGTGGCCGGCGACGTCGAACACGGATGAGTAGGGCTCGAACGATCTGTTGTTGTGGAGCAGTTTGACGTCTCCGGTGAGGATGTACGTCATCCGCTCAAGGGGATGGGTGCTGGTGGTTGGGGCATTGCGTGGTCCCCTCAGCGCGCCGCGGCCGTCGGGTCCGCTTCCTTCCAGATAGACCGTCTCCCACTTGATCACGCCGTTCATAGCAGGATCATCCCCCACCGCGAGCGCGCCCGGGGACAGCACGCGCGTGACGCCGAACCGCTCGCGCCCGAGGTCGCCCGTGTTCTTGATGTAGAAGTATCCCGCGCGGATCGTGAAGTCGCCGGCGTACGACGTCATCGCGCGCGCCACGAGCGATCCGTCGCCCAGCTTGACGATGTTCGTCACGAAGTGCGCCGCCACGAGCGACGAGTAGTCGTAGGCGTTCGTGAGCCCGCCGGGCACCGTGACCGTCAGGATCCTGTCGGCACACGCGAAGGTGGTGCCGTCGGCGTCGGTGACGGTCTCGGCAGCCACGGGCGCGGCCGGAGCCACATCGACGACAAGGGCCGTGTACCCGGCGTATTCGCCGCTCGCCACGGGTTCGGAGGAGAATGTCGCGGCAATCCCGGACTCGACCGAAGCCGTGAAGCGCGACGTTTCGGGAACCGTCGCGCCGGGCGCGAAGTAGGCCACCACATACCTGCCGGCGATCAGGTTGCCGCCGCCCATCTTCACGGGAATCGGTCCTGTGCCGCCCACCGAAACAAAGGATGGAATGACGGCCGGCTTCGTGACGAAGTCGATCACCAGGTTCTCCGCCGTCAGCGTGCCCAGATTCTCAAACGCCTGCACACGGCACGTGAACGTGCCGACGGTCACGTCCTTGCCGTTCAGGTCGACGACCTGATCATTCGCACAGTCCAAGTTGGAGATCGCCGGCAACGTGCCGCCAAACACGAGACGGCCCTGCGTGAGCGTGTACGTGCCGATCGCGGCAGGCGTGTCGAGGACGTTCGTCGCGCCGCCCGTCACCGTAATGGCGGGAATCGTGGAACCGGCCGCGCTGCCCGTGACGGTGCTCTTCCCCTTGGTGATGGAGAGGCTGGAAATCGCGCGTACGGTCGTCGAGTCCATCCAGATGTCCGAGTCGTTGACGGAAACCGTCTTGTCCGCCGCCGTGAGGAATGGCGCGCCCGCCTGGAAGTACGCCGTACAGCGGTACATGGCGTCACCCTCGCCCGAGAGCGTGAACGAGCCGGCATAGTCGACGTCCGCGTTGGCGAACGACACCCATGCACCCCTGTTCACAGTGATGGAGGACGATGAATTGCCGGTGATGCTGCCGCCGAGCTCAAGACCATAGCCCGGATTCGTGTTGTCGCCATTGCCAATCGTCACGGCACCGTTGATGACCGTGGGGAGCCGTATGTAGTATGAACTTCGCGTCGTCTGCGGCGTAGTAGTCCGGATGCCGCGTACCGGCCCCTTGAGCTTCATCGTCCAGTCGCCTTCGACTTTGCCCTCGATGTAGATTCGCCCGTTTCCCGTGACGTCGATCACGTTCCTGCCGCCGCCAAGCCACGTGGTGAGGCCGGTCAAGGTTGTCTTCATGTTGGTGGATTTGGGAATCTTGACCACGGCGTCCACCGACGCATTGCTGTTCGTGGCCATCATTCCCCCGCGGAAATAGAACCACGACCAGGCCTTGCCGCAGACGTTGAAGGTATGGCCGGCCAGATCGAATGCGCTGTTGCCGATGTCGACGGTGCAACCGCCCTCCGCCCAGAAATCCGTGTCGCCCGTCAGCTGGATCGACGAGCCCGCGATTCCGTTCCTGTCCGTTGCCGTGGCGGCTTTTCCGACGATTGCGCTCTTGTAGGCCGTACCGTCGCCCGCGCCCTCGACAAAGATGCGCCTGTTGTTCAGCACGTAGCAGGGATCGACCTCCAGCTTGATCGCCGCGCCGGACTTGACGGTGACGGCGCCCTTCGACGCGGCCGTGCCCGACGTGCTGCCGAGGCTCTGGTTCGCGGTGCACCGCACCGCGCCGGCGTTGATCGTCCAGCTGCCGGTGTAGGCGGACGCCGCCTTCGCGTTGAGGACGCCGGGGCCGTCCTTCACGATGTCGGTGATGGCGTACGAGCCGTTGTTCAGGATGTTCGCCACGTAGTCGTAGGAGTTCGTCTTCCCGAACGTCGGCACGTTGACGGTGAGCGTGCCACCCGTCACGTCGAACGTGGTCCCGTCGGAATCGGTGTGGACCACCGCGGCCGCCGCGGACAACGCCATGCCGCCGGCGATTCCCATCGCCGCCATGCAGACCAAACAGGCTCTCTTTTTCATTGGCTTCCCTTTCGCACGTGTTTGAGGACAAAAGACAAAGGACAAATGACAAAGGATTGCGGTTCCAACCGTTGTCCTCCGTCTTCTGTCCTCTGTCCTTTTTCAAGACAAACGACACTCAAACTTGGCGTTATCATATCACACTCCAGCCCTTTCCCGCAAGCCGAAAAGCGGCCCGTGGAAATGTTGCCAGTGTGGAAATGTTGCCAGTACCAATGTTGCCAATTGGGTATTGGAATTGGGCATTGGCAACATTCTCACATTGGCAACATTCACATCCAGCCGCCGGCACGGCGGCTCCCCATATGGAGAGCCGCCATCTTGGCGGCGCACTGAGAAAGTCAGCGGAAGAGGATCGTCATGCCCCTTGGGGTCGCGGTGGCGTATACCACCAGACCGGCCGCCGTCGCTTTCGTCGCAACCTCGATCTTGTATCTACTGCCCAACGCCGGGGCCACGATCTGAACAGACGAGGTGTCGAACGCCGTCGCGTTCGACAACGTGAAGACGTTCGCCTCAATCTTCCCGCTGGAAGGCGCGTCAAAGGCGGCGAGCTCGACGTTCAGCACGCCCGACCCCGACGCGTCAAAGGGTTCGGCGGGCGTAAGCGTCACGCCGTCCACCGTCTCGATGCGCAGGATGCCGTCGGCGAACGGCTTGATCGTGCCCGTTCCCAGCGCGTCCTTGTTGCGGACCACGAGCTTGCCCTCCTTGGGCTGGACAACGCCGGAGAACGTGGCGTTTGTCGCATCAAGCACCAAGTTGCCGTCACCGGACTTGCGCAACGACCCATTACCCGTGATCACGTTCTGGATCGTCAGCGTGTTGCCGGCCGTGACCTCGAAGTTGCCGCCGCCTTTGGAGTAGTTGGCGGGGTTGTCCGGCGCCTGCAGGGTGATGCCCCGCGTCGGGTCGGAGAGCGTGTACGTGGAGTTGCAGCAGAAGGTTCCGTTGCTGGAAATGATGAGGCGGTCGGCGGCGAAGGCGTCGGCCCGCCCGCCGAGCGCCGTCTCGTTCGCGAACTCCGCCAGAATCTTTTCCTGATGGATCGTAATCTTGCCCTTGTAGGCTGAGTTGTCGCCATTGATGACGAACTTGCCGCCGGTGAAGGTATCTGAACCAACCGCCGGCCCCTTGGTATAGCAGCGGAAACGCACCCTCGCGTCGTTGCCGCCGACAAGACTCGCGCCAAGCGTGAGCTGGCGCGCGGAGGCGCCACCTTCAATCATGAAATCAAGCGGTTTTGCCGTCGTTGAGTAGACGCTCAAGCCCCCCTGCAGCTGGTTCAGAAGATTGCTGGTCCGCGTGGAGAAGCGTGCCCCGGGGTAGGCTCGGAGGTCGTTGACCACTGCCTTCACGCCGCAAATCGAGAAATCGCCGCCTTCCTGCACGGAAAGCGAGCGTCCCTTGAAGGGAATGGCGTCCACATAGCAACGCAGAAGCTGGCCGTTCGGGACGATGTAGTCGTGTTCGGCATCCGGCGTCTTCTTGTTGTCCCAGTTGGTCCCGCGATCAAAGGACGAGCCAGTTAGGCCCCCGGTGTCCAGCCCCGTCAAATAGACGGGCATGGTGCTGGTGCGAGTGAAGAAGAGGTAGTTCGTGCCGTCCGCATCCTGCTCGATGGACAACTCGCCCGTGACGATGTTGTTGAGACTAGCGTCCTGAATGCGCCAGGTGAAGTCGTCCACCGTGAGCCCGCCTGCGGTGCCGAGATTCGCCGCAGTCAGGAGACGTCCCTTGACGACACCGTTCGTGCCAGACGGGAAACAGTCAAATTGAATCTCGATGGGATTGGAACCCTTCGTCAGATTACCCTTCACGCGAATGAGGTCCGACGTGACCGAACCGTCCTCCTGCTGGTAGAGCGAGGCGATAAGGCTGGCACCGTTCGCCATGGTCAGCGACTCCATGCCGAGCGTGCCGACGCTCTTCGCCCCCACACCCGGCGAGAGGGAGTTCCTCTCAGAGAGGGAGACGGGGCCGATGTTCTCGCACCAGCCGGCGATCTGATTGGCGCCGCTGTCGGCAACGACGGGAATCTCCGGATAGTTGTAGTCCGCGAGAAAGCGAAGCGCCGAATTGAACGGGCTCCCGTTCACGGCGTAAGCAGGTTTCCTGATCTGGACGATTCCCGAAAGGCGCACGCCATGCAGCACGCGAGAGCTCGGCCCAATGCGTTGAACGCGCCGATACTGTTGGATTTGATTCTCTTCATTGTTGAGTCCTCTCGTGCTTCCCTCTTCCAGTTCTATGTGCGGCTATCATATCACACTCCGGCCCTTTCCCGCAAGCCGAAAACGGCCAGTGGAAATGTTGCCAATGTGGAAATGTTGCCAGTACCAATGTTGCCAATTGGATATTGGAATTGGGCATTGGCAACATTCTCTCATTGGCAACATTCACATCTAACGGGACGGGCGTTCGTAGCGGAACGTCCAGAACTGCCAGCGCAGGCGGTTTGAGGTCCATGCATCCTTGTATTCCGGCGTGTAGATCCACGTATCCCTGAAATTAACCGTTGCCATCTTCGGCAGATAGCGGGCAATGTCGCCCAGCTGGTCGCGGGGCGTCACGAGGACTTCGTCCTTGCCGGTCTCAATCGCCTCAAGTGCGGCAAACAGGAAGTCGGCAGGGCCGATCTCGACGCCGCCGACATCGATCGACGTCGGCAGGAAGCGCGACACGTCCATCCGTTGCGCCGCCGCCACGAGATCCGCCGCCTTTACGCGCACCTGTTCCTTTACGCCCTTTGGCGCGTACAAGAAACCGTAGGTCTTCCCCGGCCTATGCAGCGTCTTGCCGCGCAGAAACTCCACGGCCGCCAGGAAGCAGTCCGCAATGCTCCATTCCGCCGGCGCGCGCACGGGCCCCAACGATTTCGCGAGCGCCGCGCGGATGGCCGGCACGTCGTCCCGCGTGATCGGCCTGCGGGGGTTCTGGGCGGCAAGGAGCACGGGGCAGTCCGTGATCTCGAAGCGCGGATCAGCCTTCAGCTTCTTGAGGAACGCCTTGACGCGTTCGTAATAGGCCGCGGTCACCGCCGGATCGCGCGCTTCCGCATAAGGCCATTCTCCGAACGGGTACAGGTTGCCCTTGCGGAACACCCAGTCCCAGTGCCGGGTGCACACCGCCATGTGGGGATGCATGTAGAACGTGACGACCTGCTGCTTGGCGAGCTCGTCCAGTTTTGCGTTGATTACATTCTCCGGCTGTTCATGCAGGAAGGATTCAAGGTGCAGGCTGTATGCGTAATTGAGATGCCGTTGGTTGCAGTACCAGATGTCGCCGCACTTGGTCTCGTCCTCGTACATCCCGGTCCCGCCGCCGAAGAACGGGATGCCCATGTCCGCATAAAGATAAAGCCCCACGATCGTGTTGCCGTTGCCCGGCAGGACCGAACACCACATGCGGTCCTTGCCCGTCGCCGCCATGAGCATGCCGATGCCGCGCGACTCTTCCTCCAGGGCGCGGACGTATGCCGCGTCGAAGTCCTCGATGTCGGTATACTCGGTGATGTTCGGATGAAGGGAGTGGTAGAGCGTCTGCGTGCCGACATGATGCGCCTTCAGGGCATCGATGACGTCGAACCGCCGCCAGTCGACAAGTTTCTTGCCGAGATAGCCCACCATGGCGAAATGCCCCTTGACGCCTTCCGCGGCGAGCACGTTCGCCATGTCGCGTATCGCGTCGGAACTGCGAGGCTGTATGAAGTCCTCGGTGTCGAAGAAGAACACGACCTTGGTCGGCTCGGCGGCAGCTGCGGAAAGCGCCGCTGCCAGCAGGACCGATCCCAGAATTTTCG
Source organism: Kiritimatiellia bacterium (assembly GCA_017427485.1). Taxonomy (GTDB): domain Bacteria; phylum Verrucomicrobiota; class Kiritimatiellia; order RFP12; family UBA1067; genus RUG572. The sequence continues at coordinate 31,371 of JAFRSR010000411.1, read as the reverse complement.
CATGTACTTTCATATCCAGCCGCCATCTTGGCGGCGCACGGGGGCTATGGGCTCACGCATCATTGGAACAGGATGACGGTGCCGACGGGCGGGAGGTAGCATTCGTAGCAGCCGATGTCGACCGCGCCGTTCACGCGGGCGTTCCCCGCGAGGTCAAGCGTGCCCTCGGGCCAGTCAATGGCAAGCCCCTGTTCGCGCGCCGGAGACGAGTTCACGATCGAATAGGGATGCGCGCCCGCACCTCCCACAAAGCCGTAGCGCCTGCCCGCCGGAATCTGGACGTTGCCCGTTCCGCGGAGGCCGGCGAGCGCGGCTGCGTTCGCCGTCCGATAGAGGCAGTTTGTCAGGTTGAAGTACGAGAAGTCCGATCTCAGCGAAATGTCTGCGGGCGTCCCGTTCTGCACGTTGTTCGCGAAGAGCGTATTGACGGCCGTGAAGTAACTTCCCACAAGGGCCGTGGACGCCGAGACGTTGACGACCGTGCAATTGACGAGCTTGGCGGTGTTGTTGAAGCCGATGCCAACCGCCGCGTCAGTCACGAGGCAGTTTGTCATCACCGTGCCGTCAACGGCAAGGATGGGAATCTCCACGCCGTCGCGCCGTCCGTGGAACACGCACCGCGTGGCGGACCCGGCGCGAATGTTGCCGCCCCAGACTTCGCAGTCCTCGGCCACCATCCCGCCGATGGCGCGCGCCTTCCCGCGACCGGCATTGACGCCGTGGCAGTCATAGATCTTGCAGCGCACGATTCGATTCGGCGCAAGGCTCGCGTTCCCGTTCATGCCGACGGCGTCGGCGCCGTCGGCCCAGTCCGTTCCGCTGGAGCAGTTCGTGATGACGCAGTCGTACAGGTCGCTGAGGCACCCCGCCCCTCCCTTGCCGGCATAGTTGCTCTCGAAGTAGCAATTCCGCACGTCGGGGCATTTCATCACGCCGCCGCCATAGGCGTTCGTCTTTCCCGACGTGTCGGTTGCGACGTTGAGTCGGAAGACGCAGCCGGTCACGAGCGTCGCCGAGTGGCATCCCGCTCCGCCCTGGTTCCAATCCGCGGACCATGTCCTGTTCGCCAGGAACGTGCACAGACGCTGCTCGCCCAGGGCGGTTCCACCGCCGTACTGGTGCGCCCAATTCCCCTCGAACGCGCAGCGTTCGTTCTTGCAGTCATACGTCGCGCCGCCCCGATAGGCAGAGTTGCTGACGAAGGTACTGCTGTCGATGCGGCAACCGTAGGCAGCGCCCCCGCAGGAATCTTTGTTCGTCGCGCTGTTCCCGAAGAACGTGCACTGCTGGACGCGGTTTGAGCAGTTGTAGAGAGCCCCGCCATGTCCCTTCGACATGTTGTTCGTGAAGACGCAGCCGGAGATGGTGTGGACTCCGTAGCAGACTCCGCCGTGGCCTTTGGCGTAGTTGCCGATGAAGACGCAGTCAAGCGCCTTGCAGTTCGCCTTGTCCGGCTTCTCGGTGCAGAGCGCCCCGGCATTGCCGTCCGCCGAGTTCCCGATGAAAACGCAATTGGAGACGGTGGCCGATCCGCCGAAGGCGCCGCCGCCACTACCGTAACACCAGTTGTTGATGAACGTGGTGTCGCGGATGGGATTGCAGTTCCGGGCCGCTCCGTTTCCGTGCGTCGACTGACCGCCGACAATCAGGCAACCGTAGACGCCGCTCGCAATCACGGCCGAGCCGCAGCTGTACGTCGTGTTGTTCGTGAAGAACGAATCATATACGTCGCAGTTGTAGACTCCGCCCCCTTGCTTGGCGTAGCCCGCACGAAACACGCAGTTCGTGACGAGCGCCTTGTTCGAAGTCGAGCTGCTCACCCCCGTCGCAATCGCGCCGCCGCGCGGATAGTTGTCGGTGAAGGCGTCCCAACCGTCAGGCGGCGTTTCCGTGTTTTCGCGCGCGTGGGCGTTCTGGAACGTGAGATGGCGGAACGTGGCCTTGTTGACTTCCTTGTTCACGTAGAAGATGCGGCTGACGTCCTTCGCGTCGAAGATGACCGCCGTCTCGCGCGGCTCCTGGCCCCGCCAGGAGGTCGTGTCCGTGCCCTGGATCGTGCACGGACGGGAGATGTAGAGATGCCCGTCCGCGTTCATGTGGACTTGCGAGACGTCGTACGTGCCGGGAGCGACGTTGATCGTCGTGTCGCTGCCGCCGGCGTTCACGGCCTCGATCGCCGAGACGAGATCCGCCACCGAGCTCACGGTGACCGCCTGGCCCACGCACGGAACCAGCGTCATTGCTCCAACCGCAAGGAGACCGGCTAACTTACGCCCCCCCCCCGAATCGGGCCTGTATTGTCACTTTCGTCATTTTGTCGTTCTCCTTGTTGGTTTGCGGGAAATGGTCAACATGCCGATATGATACCATATCCTGCCGATGGGTTCAAGCGGGTTCAAGCCGCGCAAACAGTGAATTTTGTGGTATACTTATCGCATGGCAAAGAAGCGCACAGACCTCAAGATTCCCTACGGAATCATGGATTTCAGGCGACTCCGCAGCGAGGGGTACTACTATGTCGACAAGACGGAGTACCTTGCGCAGATAGAGGCGCGCGATAGCTTCATCTTCTTCGTGCGGCCGCGCCGGTTCGGCAAATCGCTCTTCCTCTCGATGATGGAGAGCTACTACGACCTCAACCAGAAGAAGGACTTCAAGAAGCTCTTCGGCGACCTCTGGATCGGGAAGCATCCCACGGAGAACGCGAACCGATTCATGACGCTGAAGCTCGACTTCTCGAAGGTTGGTGGCACAGGCGAAGCGTTGCAAGAGTCGTTCGAGAAGCATGTCGCCACGATGCTCGACGAATTCGTGTTCCGCTATTCAGAGCATTACGACCACACGTTCAAGGCGTCCTTTCCCGGCAAGACTGCGGAGGAGAAAATCGCGGCCGTCACCGCGCGCAGCAAGACAATCGGCATCCCCCTCTACCTCATCATCGACGAGTACGACAACTTCACGAACCAGATGATCCGCGCGACGGGCGTGACGGACTACCGCGAGATCACGCACGGCGCGGGGTTCTACCGCAACTGGTTCAAGAAGTTCAAGGGCGAGTTCGACCGCATCTTCATGACGGGCGTCTCGCCCGTGACACTGGATGACCTGACGAGCGGCTTCAACATCGCGGCAAACCTCACGCTCGACTCCGACTTCAACGCCGCGCTCGGCTTTTCCGAGACGGAAGTCCGTCAAATGTACCGCAACTTCAAGGGGATGGGCGCGTTCAAGTCCGGCGACCCCGAGGAGATCGTGAATTCCATCAAGCCCTGGTACGATGGTTATTGCTTCGCCGAAGAGAAGGTGGGGGCTGAGTGCGTGTTTAACTCCGACATGACGCTTTACCATCTGAAACACCTTGTTGCAAAGGGAGAGCCGCCAAAGAACATGGTGGACGCAAACATCAAGACGGACTACGAGAAGCTCAAGACGATCTCCGACCTCCAGCGCGCCGTGTTCAAGATGGAGCCGCTGGAGGCGTTGCCGATGACGGAGCAGGCCGTCGCCAAGGGCGGCGTCCAGTTCCCGCTCGTGGAGTCGTTCCCCGCCGAGGCGATCATCAAACCCGCGAACTTCCGCTCGCTTTTCTTCTACTACGGCCTGCTCTCGATGGCGGGACGCAAGATGGGCACGACCATCTATGCCGTGCCGAACGCCTGCGTGGAGAAGCAGATATACGGCTATCTCCGCGACCGGTACTTCCCGCCGACGAAGAGCTTCCTCGACTGGGACGACGCCGCGCAATCCTTCGCCTACGAGGGCAAGTGGCGCGAGTTCTTTGAGCTCGTCTCGAAGAACTTCAAGGAGACGACGCCGATACGCGGCGGCATCGACGGCGAGGTGCGCATGCAGGGCTACTTCCAGTGCGAGATGGGGCACCTGCCTCAGTTCATCACCTGTCCCGAGCTGGAGATGTCGCACGGCAACTGCGACTTCTTCCTCTTCCCTGAGCGCACGTACTACGGCGACGTGCCGCACAGCTACATCGTCGAGTTCAAGTACCTGAAGAAGGGCGCGAAGAAGGCGGAGCAGGAGGCGCAGCGTGCCGGGGGAATCAAGCAGCTCAAGAACTACGCGAAGGACAAGAAGGTGCCGGGCCTCGCAAAGGGCACGACGCTACACCTGATTCTCGTCCAATATCGCGGCCCCGCGATGTCCAACTGCGAACTCGTGGCCGAGAAGAAGTTCTAGCGGTCGCGCAGGAGCGCGACCCTCCCGCATGGAGAGCCGCCATCTTGGCGGCGAACTGGAAGCCTGCGGGAAACGCCCTACTGAAGCTTCAGGGCGGCGCGCTCGGTGAGGACGCACGGCGAGTCGTAGACCGGCACGTTCACGAACGTGACGCCGGCGGAATGGACGAGCATGTCCTCCTTCGGGAAGGCGTAGACGCGGCCCGTGAGCAGGTCCACCCAGACGGGTTCCTCGAACGCCGGCCCGTTCCAGTCGATCACCGTGGGGCGCGTGGTGAACGAGTCGGACGGCCGGTCGTACGTCACCGTCGTGTCGCGCCACTTGCCGGAGGTGTGTCCGCACGTCCAGAACGCGAAGAGCGGACGGATCTTCCCGTCGGCGGCCGACTTGCGGTAGTCGTAGAACGCGACCGTGATGTCCGAGTTCGTGGCCGAATGGGCGTCGCCCGCGGCGGCGAGTCGCACGGATGCGTCGAAGAGCCCGGCGACGTTCTGCACGGCGTAGTAGGCGCGCTTGATGGCGATCGTCTCGCGGTTGTCGTTCGCGCGGACGAGTCCCTTGTTGTTCGGCGAGTGGATGGAGACGCCGTGGTGGCGGAAGTCGCTCATGGTGTAGACGGAGCTCTCGTAGCCGTGCCCCAGGTCGCCCAGCATGCGGCGCATGTCCCACTTCGCCTGGGTCAGCTCCGACCACGGCGTGTTCGCGAGCGCGAACTTGCCGATCAGCTCGGAGGGGCACCCGTTCTCGCCCTGGCGGAGGCGCGCCTTCGACGAATACTTCTCCAGCACGGCCCGCTTCGCCGCGACCTTCGGATAGCTGATCTCGGGCGCGAGCTCGTAGCCGTGGTAGATGTAGGTCTCGAACAGGTCGACGTCGCCCGTCGCCGCGAGCGCCTGCAGGCAGCCCTCGAAGTACTCGGGGTCGTTGCCGCCGAGGGAAAGGCCCTGCAGACGGGCGTCCGGGATGTTCCTGCGGATGATGCGGGCGGTGCGGCGGTTGAAGTCGGCCACGCGCTCGGGCGTGTTGACCTTGCGGTTGTTGTCCGGCTCGTTCCACATGGCCCAGTAGTCCACGCGGCCGGCAAAGTGGCGCGAGAGCGCGTCGATCCACTCGTCCCAGTGGCGGAGGCCCTCCTCCGTCGTGGGGATGCCGCCCGAGAGGTCCCAGCCGCCGGCGCCGGGGTAGATCGTGTTTCCGTAGGAGGTTTCGAGGATCACCTCCAGGCCCTGCCCCTTGAGGTAGTCGACGATCTTGTCGAGCCAGCCGAAGTTGAATGCGCCCGGCTTCGGCTCGCACTTCGCCCAGCCGGCCTGGAGGCGGACGGTCTTGATGCCGAGCGGCTCGACGAGGTCGCAGTACTCCCAGAAGTTGGCGAAGTCGCGGTCCAGCACCTCGCACCCGATCGTCCAGTTGGACTTCCCCACCTCCCTCGCGCCGCGCGGCGCGAGCGTGCCGATGCGCGGCAGGTCCACCTGCAGCGGGGACCGCACGCGGTCGGGCGAGGTGGACGGTCGCACGTTGTACCGCCCGCCATACGTCACGGAAGAAACGAACACTAAGACAACAGATATGAAGATTTCAGTTTTCATGGTTGAGTTCCTGACGAGACACGGCCTGTGCGTCAACCGCACACACATCACACACAATCTGCAAGGATTTCACGAAGCCGCTTGCCTACCACTTCTGCCAAACGGACAGGAACGGCATTGCCGATTTGGCGCATGGCCTCGCCCCATCCACCAACAATCTTGAAGTCAGCCGGAAACGACTGTATGAGCTTAGCCTCGTGGATCGTCATGTAACGAACACTTCCGTCCTTGAAGCGTAGCATGTTTTCGCCACCTGGTACCCCATGAGCACCAGCCTTTATAGTCTTTGATGGTTTTGAAAAATCGCTCCCCGTGTGTCCCGGATAGATTCGCGCGCCATCCACAAAGACATGATCGGCAATGGTGTTGTCCTGACTTTGCGGATCAGGCAGGCCTTTCAATGCATCTGCAATTGTAACGTGCAGCAACCGTTCCTTGCAAGGAGGCTTCGGCCATTTCCATTGCACCTGCAAATCGCTTCGAAGCCCTACAATGAAAACCCGCTCTCGTATTTGCGGAACACCATATTCCACGGCGTTGAGCAGCTTATACGACACGTTGTACTGGACTCCTGAATACTTTCCCGCTGCCACCACTCTGTGCAACCGCTCCAAATGCTCTCGCCATGACTCGCCCTGCTTCTGCACACATTCCGGATAGGAGAGGCGCATGATGATGTAGTTAAAGTAAGATGAAAATTTAGCACGAAGCAATCCTTTGACATTCTCAAACAAGAACGCCTTTGGCTTGATCTCGGCGACAGCCCTTGCTGCCTGTGGGAACATGTCACGTTCGTCATCGTGCGCCTTTGCCAATCCCCCAAGCGAGAACGGCTGACAAGGCGGCCCGCCTGATACGATGTCAACGAAGGGGTATCTGCGGAAATCAAACTTGCGCACGTCAGTTTCATGGACAATTTCCGGGGGAAAGTTCGCCCGCAGGCTTTCACAGGCAAGCCGATTGAGCTCTACAAGCCCAGCATGTGAGAAGCCAGCCAGCTCCAACCCCTTGGCAAGGCCACCGCATCCAGCAAACAACTCTAACGTCTGCATTGTACCCCCATGAGATAATCTGTAACCCGCCTACGCAATTCCGCCAACGGGAACTCCTCGCCCGTCATGCGCATGGCCCATGGGCGACCAGGGTGGAGACAATCCCATTGCGGTCTTTTTCCCGTGACACGCTTCTTGCCTGGATCGTGATTTCCGAAGCCGTCGATAACACTATTCCACAGTGGCGTGTGTTCAGCAATAATCGCCGCTTCCAAGGCCGCTATCATATTTGCGGTTTCACCTTCCAAAATGGCGAAGCGACATACGAAATCGCTAAGCGACAATCCCCTGGCGTTTCTAATACTTTCCGCATGCTGCCGCAACCGATTGTACAGTACGTTCCCTGCTATTTCATCGACCACACGATTTTGGCGCCATCCCGCAGGAACGGCCTTGCCAACATAGATAGGCACGTCGTACGAGGTTCGGTTTATTTTCTCGCCATAAGTTTTATATAGTCCCTTTTTGGCGATGCAGTAAATGGCGTACACGCCTGCACCCATGAAAGGCTCCTCCGGCGGTAGGGGTAGAACGTGGGTACCATGAAAGAAGCGTACGGCATCCTTCAACAGCTCCGAGAACTGCGTGTTCACATAGACGTAGTCTTCGCGTCTGAACGGCTGTCCTTTTAATGGCATGGCAATTCACTTTCTTTATACAATGGAGGAGGGCTAATCACCGGAACAGGATCACGGTGCCGCGCGGGGCGGCGTCGAGGTCGAGCGCCACGCCGCCCTCGGAGACGACGAGCGAGCCGCCGCCGTTGAGCGCGGGGGCGGAAAGAGTCGCGGTGCCCTTGCCGCGCTTGTAGATGGTGCCGTTGTTCACCACGCCGTTCACGGTCGTGTCCGCCTCGGCGTCGAGATAGCGCACGACCCTGTGCGGGTTCGGATACGGCTCCGCGCCCTGCACAGTCCACATCACGAGGCCCATCATCCCGACGGCCCCCATTATCGCCACATGCTTGAACTGTCTCATTGCACGCTTCCTTTCATCGGCAAACATTATACCACATTTTTACCGCTTGCGGCGGAAAGCGATGCGGAGGAGGTCCCAGAGCATGCGGGGGGCGTCGCGGAGGACGCGCAGGGAGCTACGGGAACCGCCCTTCCACTCGACCGGCACCTCGGCCACCTTTCCGCCCGCCGAGACAACGCGGCGGATCAGCTCCACGTCGAACGCGAAACGCATGATCCGCTGACGTTCGAAGACGGCGCGCATCACGTCCATCCGGAACAGCTTGAACCCGCATTGCGTGTCGTAGACGCCGCGCACGCCCGCGCACCACACGCAGAAATGGAAGAGCCGCGAGAGCAGACGCCGCCGGAACGGCATGCCGGGGCGTCCGTGGCGGGAACCGCATACCATCCAGGCGTCCGCGTGTTCGGCCAAGCGCGCGAACTCGGCAAACGGCGCGCTCCTGTCCACGTCGCTCATCAGCACCCAGTCGCCCTTCGCCTCCAGCGCCCCGCGCCGCACGGCCGCGCCCTTCCCGCCGTTGACCGGCTGCCGCAACACCCTGATCGGCACCGTGGGAGGGGCGCAACTTGTTGCGCCCGAAGCGGAAAGATCAAGCGGCGACGCCGACCCGTCATCCACGAAAATCGCCTCCACGAGCGCGAACCCGCACGCGTCCGCCGTCCGCGCCAGTTCGGGCACCGCCGCCACGGCCGATCGCGCAAGGTCAGGCGCATTGTAGACGGGAATGACGAGCGAAAGCGTTTTCATGGATTCAAGGCGCAAATGGCGTAGTGCAGTCTGTTGACAGCCGACGAAACGCCGCCGGTAAAAGGTCGTCGAGATGCGCGAGGTCGCGCCACTCGAACTCAATCCAGTCCTCGCGCGCCCGCGCGGGCGTCGCCGACGGAACCTTCAGTTCATAGACGAGATTCACCTCCGCGTGCGGTTTGCCGTGTTGCTGGAAGGCGTTCTCCACCACGCCGAGGAACGCGCCCGTCTCGGCGTCCACGCCCATCTCCTCCTTCACCTCGCGCACAAGCGCCTGACGCCCCGTCTCGCCGAATTCTATATGCCCGCCTGGCAAGTAGGTGGTCGCCCCGCCCTTCGCCTTGCACAGCAGAATTTTCCCATCCTGCACGCACACCCCCCGTGCAATGATCTCAATCCCCGCCAACTCATATTCGTTCATCTGCACATTCCCCGTAATGTTCATTCGTCATTCGTCATTTGTCATTCGTCATTTCTTCAACCCCATCCACGGCGCGAGTCGCACGCTACGTGCCTCGCGCGACTGGTTCGTGGCGCCCGGGAGCCCCATCTCGAGAGCCGAGAGGCGTGCCATGAGCGACTGTTGCGCGGCGGCGTGCTGCTGGCGTTCCGCCTCGGCCTTCTGGCGCTCCTCCATCAGCTCCTTCTCACGCCGCTGGAGACGTTCGCGCATTTCCTGCAGCTGGCGGTAGAGAACGGTGGTGTCGGCCGCCTGCTGCTGGAGCCGCTTCACCTCGGCGTCGCGCTCGCGCAGCTTGGCGGAGAGGTCGCGCACCTTGCGGTCGCTTTCCGTGGCGGCCTTCTCCTGGAGGAGACGCAACGCCTCCAGTTCCTGGCGCATGTGCGCGGTGCGGGGATCCTCGGGATGCGCCAGCAGGGCTCGGCGCGTCATGTCCTCGGCGTCGGTGCCGATGCGCTTGAGGATCTCCTGACGGCGGGCGATCAAGCGCTCGCGACGGGCCTGGTGGATCGTACGGAGTTCGTCGAGTTCGCGCGTCTCTTCCTCGATGCCGGCGGCGATGTCGTCCGCCTCGTCCTTCATCAGCGCGTAGACCGCCGCCTGGGCGTCCGCCGCAAGGCGCGCGTTGGCCGGCAGGCGCTTGAGCTCGTCGGAGAGTTCCTGGATGCGCCCCTCGTACTTCGACTCGTTGGCCTTCGACGCCGCAAGCGCCTTCTGCGCCTCGGCGCGCTCCTCCGCCATTTCGCTCTCGCGCGCGGCCTTCGCGGCGGCCAGCTCGTCGAGGTCTTTCAGCGCCTTGGCCTTTTCGGATTCGATCGTGGCGTTCTGGGCCATGACGGTGGACATCCTCGCCTCGGCGGCCCGTGCCGCTTCGGCGGCGTCCTTCGCCTCCCGGCGTGCCGCGCGTACGCGCGATTCAGACTCCTTCAGCGACTCCTTCAGTCGCTCGATCTCCTGGCGGAGCGCAGGTGTTTCGTCGGGCGTCGCGGCGTTTCCGGACGCGCCGGAGCGCGTCCCTCCACCTGGGGGAAGCGGCGTCTCGCCGCTTCGGTCGCGACTCGCGCGTTCCTCCCCCTGTGGCGGCGTGGCAGGAGAGGCAAATGGCGGGCGCACCTCGACGAGGCGCGAACCCGGCGGGAGGCGGCCGCTTGAGAGCAGGGCCTGGGCGGCCGCTTTGTTGAACGGACCGCGGGGGCGTCCGTCGCCGATGTCGATCGACCAGCGCATGTCGAGGAACGGCACCTCCGTGGCGGGCGTCCACGTCTTGCCGTCCGAGGAGATTTCCTGCCCCGGCTGAATGCGTCCCAAACGGGCCCATTCCAGCAGGCGGCTTTTGCTCTCGGGACCGAATGTCTCGTCTTGCGTACGCAGGTACCACTGGTTGCTCATCGGCGCCTCCGGTTATCTCACTTCTTCATCCTGAAGAACTTCTTGGCGCCGGCCGCGCCCATGCGCGCGAGCTCTTCCTGCGCGCGACGCTCAAGGTCGGCCAGCGCGGACGGCGATGCGCCGCCGGCGAACGCTGGCGCGGCGAAAGCCTGACGTGCGACGGGCGGCGGCAGTTCGTCCACCACGACCTCCGGCACGACGACCTCCGTCTTCCATTCGCGTTCGTGCACCTCGTCGCGCTTGGCCAGCTGCTCCTTCAGCACGGCGATCTCAGCGTCGCGGCGCGCGATCTCAGCGTCCAGCGCCTGGCGCTCGACGTCGCGGCGCGCGATCTCCGCGGCGGCCTGCTGGAGCTGGCCGTCGCGCAACTGGACGTTCTTCGTGAGCTCGGCGATCTGCGAGTCCTTCAGCACGAGCTGGGACTTCGCCTCGGAGATGCGGTCGTCGCGCTCGCGGATGGCCTTCTGCGCGGCCGCGAGCTGGAGATCCTTCTTCGCGGAGAGCTTCTGCGCCTCCGCAAGCGAGGTTTCCTTCTGCACGCGTTCCGAGTCCCGGGCGGCGATTTCGCCCTCGAGCGCGCGGATGCGCTCGAGCGCGGCGCCCCGGTCGTCGACGTAGAAACGGGCGGCGGGCGAAAGCGTGCCGGTCTTCACGAGGTCGTCCACGACCGACCGGTGCGTGGGGCCGTAGAACTGGCCGGGATTGTTCTCCACGATCCAGTTCATCTCCAGTTCGGGCTTCAGGGGCGCGAGAACCCAGTGCTTCAAATCGGACGACACGCCGGCGAGCGGCTCCACGCGTCCGTCCTTCACCCAGGATTTCAGCGCGTCGAAGTCGATCGGGCCGAAGACCTTGCCCGCCGTGTTGCGCACGTACCACTTCTTCTTTTCCATGGGCAGCATCCCCTTCACGCTTAGTCCGCAGGGCCCAGCTCCATCGGGAACCACACGCGGTACGCGTTCGACGGCTGCCAGAGGTTGCCGGCGGAGGCGTAGTCGCAGAAGAACACGGTCTGCGGACGGCGCCCGTCTGGGTGCTCCGTGTGGGAGCCGATCGGCAGCGACGCCGAGTAGGCCATCCAGATATCCTCGGACGGCGCGCGGACGGACGCGAAGTCCACCGCCTGCCCGTCCTTGAGCGACCGGCGGCGGAACACCTCGTTGATGTCGCCGTCGTTGAAGCGCGTGTCGCGGGCGAGCGCGATCGGGCCGCGCGTGAACGCCACGTGGTTGTTCATCACGTGCGCGCGCACCGTCATGTCGAAGAAGATCTCAACCACGTCGCCGATCGTCCACGTGCGCGTGAGCGCGTAGTAGGAGCCGGCCTTGACGCCGTCCACCGTCTTGCCGTTCACCTTCAGCACGGTCTTCTGGCTCCACGCGGGAATGCGGAACTTCACCGTGAACGGCATCTGCTTCACCGTGTGGTTGACGATGCGCACGTTCCCCTCGGACGGGTAGATCGTGTAAATGTCGAACGCAACTTTCTCCTTCAGCTTGGGCAGGTACACGGACTCGCTGGAGGAGGCGTAGAAGTTGAAGATCGCCGCCTCGCCGTCCGTCTGGAACAGCGCGCGCAGGAACGCGAGGAAGCCGCGCGGGCCGTTGGCGTTGCAGCAGTTGGTGTGCATGGCGCAGTGGTGGTGTCCGCGCGAGCGGTAGCCGTTGAGGGGCGTGTAGGCGGCGAACTCGTCGGCGTTGCGGTTGAGGGAGGCGAGGTAGATGTTGTAGAACGCCTTCTCCAGCTCATCTGCGTACTTCGGGTTCTCCGTCACCAGCAGGAGCTTCTCCGCGAAGCGCATCCAGGTGGTCACCACGCACGTCTCCTGGAGGTGGAGATAGGGCAGATGCTGCTTCTGCGCGCCGTGGAACCATGCCTCGGACGACGCGCTGCCGCCGGCGATGTTGATCTCGTCGCGGATGATCTGGTCGCACGTCTTCACCGCCGCCTCGAGCAAGTCCTTCCGCCCCGTGACCTCGTAGTACTCGATGAGGCCCTGGTAGCAGCTCATCATCTCGTACGCCTTCCAGCGGTTGTGCTTCATCACGTAGCCGCCGTGCGTCTCGGCCTTGTTGCCGTAGCCGTTGCGGTCGGCGACCGAGATATCCTTGAGGGCGAGGTCCAGGAGACGCGGTCCGGCCTCCACCTCCGTCATGTCCTTCACGAGGTACGTGGCGAAGTCGAGGTACTTCTGGTCCTTCGTGCGGTTGTAGAGCCACACGACGGGCTCGAGGATGGAGGAGCTCGCGAAGCCGCACCAGTTGCCGGACTCCCACAGGTGGTAGCCGCGCTTGCCCTTCGGGCCGAGCTGGTCGATCACGTAGTCGCACACGCGCCGCGCCGCCGTGAGGGCCTTCTGGGATCTGGGGTCTTTGGGGTCGAGCCCGTCGTAGTAGTGCATGAGGCCCATCATCGTGTACTTCATGCCCCACACGTCCCAGCCCTCGCCGCAGCGCAGCTCGTCGGGATAGTTGCCGATGTAGCCGCTCGGCTCCTGCGAGGCGCAGATGCGCTCGAAGCCGAAATCGATGTGCTTGCGCAGATCGGGATCCTGGGTGTACGTCCAGAACGGCATCGCCGCGTGCATGAACTTGCCCCAGAACTCGGTCTGCCAGCGGCGACCGCGCTCCGTCTTCTCCAGGAACGGCGCCGTGATGTAGTCCACGTCCGTCGCCTTGAGGTGGTGTTCGATCATCTGGTTCATGCGCGCGCCCATCGGGCCTTTCAGCCGCACGTCGCCGTACGGCAGCACGGTCATCGTGGCATCCGCCGCGATCACGCCCGCAACCGCGCCCATCATCACGATCTTCTTCATTTCATTTTCCTCCAGCAGTTTTCATTTTTCATTCTTCATTTTTCATTCGTCATTCGTCATTTTTCATTCGTCATTTTCTACCGCATGTACTTGTCCGCGAAGTCCATGTACTTGTTCCAGTCGAATTCCGTCAGTTTGTGCTTGCCCTCGCGGATGTGGTAGCCCATGCGCTCGGGGCAGCCGTACGCCTCCCAGAGGTCGTGCGCGCGCGTCCAGGACTCCTTCTCGGCGGGCGGGCCGGCCCACGGGTCCTCGGTGGCGCTCGCCACGTAGCAGAGGCGCGGCGCGATGAGGCGCAGGAGGTCGTCGGAGTCGTGCGTGATCTGCTGGTCGCGTCCGATCCACGCGCGGTAGTTCCGGCAGAACCAGTTCGGGAAGTTGTACAGGATCTGGTGGATGTGCTCGCTCTTCGGGCAGTCGTAGCTGTTGAGCTTCGCGCCGCCGCAGCCGGAGTTGTTGGAGATGCCCATCGCGAAGCGGGTGTCCTGCGCCGCGGCCCAGAGCGCGGTCTTGCCGCCGCGCGAGTGCCCGAGCACGGCGACGCGCTTCGCGTCGAGCTCCGGACGCGTCTCGATCCAGTCCATCACGCGGCTGAAGCCCCAGGCCCACGCGCCGATCGTGCCCCAGCTCGTGGGCGTGCGCGTGACGGCGCGCGACGCCTTGTCGCCCGTCTCGAGGTAGGCGACGATGCCGTACGCCCAGTCGTCGAGGTTCCGCGTGTAGCGCGCCGCGTTGGGGCACACGTCGTTGAAGTTCCAGTGGACGTACGCGTAGCCGCGCGACGTGATCGTGTTCGTGGGGATGCCGTCGTAGTCATACTTCGAGAACGGCGGCGTGCGCTCCTTCGCGCCGCAGTGGTCGCCGTAGATGAACACCGGCGCCGGATGCTCCTTCGACGCGCCCTTCGGCAGCGTCACGTGGATGTCGATCGTGATCGTCCCGTTCGCGAACGTCACCGAACGCTCGCCGATCACCTCGTCCGCCGGACGCCCGATCGGGGTCACGCCGAACTGGTGTTCGCCGAACCACTTCAGGATTTCGGCGCGGCCGCCGCCCTCCCAGGCGGCGACTTTCGCCTGCTGTTCGGGCGTGCGCGGGCACGCCGGAACGCAATCTGCAACAAGCGCGGAGGCACCGGCCAACACGCAGAGAACCGTCAAGACTCGTTTTTCCATGCCGCTAGTATACCACACCCCGCGCGTTGAGGCAATCCCGCCCGATGCCAGACCAGGCAGGCCGAGCACGCAGTCCGCCGGAAAATATGGTAGAATAGGCGGCATGAAAAACAAGATTGCAGCCTTGGCGACGATTGCGTCGCTGTTCGCCTTCGCCGAAAAGGACGCGGCGAAGGAGCCGGACCCGCGCGTGCCGCTGGCCGATCCCTTCATCCTGTGCGAAAACGGCGTCTACTACGCCTACGGCACCTACCGGTCGAACGAGGGCATCGGCCTCGCCACCTCCACCGACCTCGTCCACTGGAAGATGGGCGAGGGCAAGGACGGCCTCGCCCTGCGCAAGGACGATTCGTTCGGCACGCGGCACTTCTGGGCGCCCGAGGTCTACCACGTCGGCGGACGGTACGTGATGTTCTACTCGGCGGAGGAACACGTGTGCGCCGCCGAGGCGGACAACCCGCGCGGCCCGTTCCGCCAAAAGGAGAAGAAGCCGATCCTCCAACGGGGCGGCATCGACAACTCGCTCTTCCTCGACGACGACGGCCGCGCATGGATGGTGTACGTGCATTTCGACAGGGGGAACGTCATCTGGCTCGCGGAGATGGAGAAGGACTGCCTGCACGCGAAGCCGGGCACGGCGCGGATGCTCTTCCGCGCGACGGAGCCATGGGAGCGGATGAATCCGCGCTGCTCGGTCACGGAGGGACCGTTTATCGTCAAGGTCGACGGCACATACGTGCTCACCTACTCCGCCAACGACTACCGCGATCCCGACTACGCCGTGGGCGTGGCGACGGCCACGGACATCGAAGGCCCCTGGACCAAGTACGCCGGCAACCCGATCCTCCGCCGGCACGGCGGGCTCGCGGGCACGGGGCACCATTCGCTCTTCAAGGACGCGGACGGCAAGTGGCGCATCGTGTTCCATGCGCACAGCGACGTCCGGCAGAAACCGATTCACCCCCGGCGCATGTACATCGCGGGGGTGACGTTCAAGAAAGAGAATGGCGTCCCAATACCCGTCGTGGACGCCACCCACACGCGCTGCGTCGTGGATCCGTAACGCAGCGCCGACCTTTCACGCCCCTCAGGGCAGCTCTTTCACGAAGATGTTGCGGAACTCGACCGGATCGCCGTGGCACTGGAGCTCGAAGCGGTCGCAGGCCGGGATGCCCTTCTTCGGGTCGCGGCAGTTCTGGTAGACGATGTTGTCCACCACCTTCACGCCGTTGAGCCACACGCTCACGCGGTCGCCCACGATGCGCATCCGGCAGGTGTTCCAGTCGCCGATCGGGTTGTCGGCGCACACGGTGGCGGCGAAGAGCTCGTCCGGGTTGTTCCAGATGCAGCCGGAGCCAAGTCCGTTCCACATGTTGGGATCCCAGATCTGCACCTGCGGCATGCCGCGCAGGTAGAAGCCCGAGTCGCCGTACACGCGCAGGAGGCGCCAGTCGGCGTAGATCTCCACGTTGCCGTAGTCCTTCGCGGCGGCGAGCGAGTAGCCGCCCTCCAGCCCGTCGAAGAAGAGCACGCCGTCGCGCACGTGCCAGTGCTCCTTCATGAGCGCGTCGGCCTTCGCCTGGAGTTCCTTGACCTTCTCAGGCTTCATCTCGCGGCGCACGAACGGGTCGTTGAACTTCTCCTCGCGCGAGCAGCCGCGCCAGCCGGAGAGGTCCTTGCCGTTGAAGAGCGAGGTGAAGCCGGCAGGCGCCTGCGCGAGTCCGTCGGCGGCAAGCGAGTAGTCCTCACCCACGAACTTGATACGCACGTTGCGCGCGCCGGGACGGAGCCACTTGCGCCAGTTGCGCCCGGGGACGAACCGCTTCTGCTTCTTCAGCACGCCGTCCTCCACCACGGTGACGGAGTCCTTGAGCTGCCGCACCTCGGTGAACAGCCAGCGCTGGAAGACCTTCCGGCTGTCGGTGTACGGCTCCACCGAGGGCTGCTCGTAGCGGATGATGTACCAGTCGCTCGGCGCGTCGGCGGCCACCTGTTGTCCGTCGAGGTAGGTGAAGCCCTCCGCGTCGGTTTTGGAATCATCCATGCACATACTGCAGCAGCCACCGACGAAGAAGGTGCCAAGGATAAGGATGGGAATGATCTTTCTCATTGCTTTATCTCTCCAATGGATTTTCGAATAATCACTAACCACGAACCACGAACCACGAACCACGAACCACTAAGCGCCGAGCGTCCAGCCGTTGTGGTATTCGCTCGCGTAGCACTTCGCCATCGCCTCGGCCGCGTGCGGGCCGGTGAAGACCTCCTTCACGGGATCCCAGCCGATGCCATCGAGGCGCAGCTGGATGCAGGCGTTCGCCATGTGCGCCATCGAGATGGTGCGGTGCCCCACTTCGCACGGCGCGCAGCACTGCCGCTCCTGGAGGATGCCGTCGAGGAAGTCGGCCTCGTGCCAATGGTCGTCCTGCGGCTTGTAGATGAACGTGTCCGTCTTCTTGAAGTCCTTCCACGTGAAGTTCTTCAGGTCGTCGGGCACCACCACCTTGCCGGCCTTCACGCCGATGTCGCCCTTCTCCGTATGCCACACGGTCTGGCGCGGGATGCCGTGCTCCTTGTCGATCTGAACCACGTTGATGCGCACGCCGTTCGCGTAGACGAAATCGAACGAGAACGTCTTCGCCCAGCTGAACACGGTGCGCTGGTCGTCGGGGAGGAGATCGCTCTTGACGTTCTCCACGCGGATCGGCCCGGAGAGGTCCGTGCCGAGCCCGCGCTGGATCTCGTCGAACTCGTGCGCGCCGAAGTCCGTGACCATGCCGTTCCCGTAGCGCTTGTTGAAGCGCCAGCAGGTGGGCTCGTGGATGGACGGGATGAACGCGTTGTTCTCCCAGTGCTGGGCCGGGCCCTGCCACATATTCCATGCCTCGGGGCTCATCCACTTCGGGAGCGGGGTGCGCGCCTCGCTGCGTCCGTGGCCCACCCAGTGGTCGCCGCCGGGGATCGAGACGAGTCCGCCCGTGATCTTCCCGCCGTAGCCGTTGAGCGCGAGCATCTCGGCGAAGATGTAGTTGGGGTTGCTGCGCCCCTGGTTGCCCGTCTGGAACGTGACGCCCGTCTCCTTCGCCACGCGCGCCATCGCCTTGCCCTCGGCGATCGAGAGCGACATCGGCTTCTGGCAGAACACGTGCTTGCCGGCCTTCATCGCGGCGATGGCGATGATGGCGTGCCAGTGGTCGGGCGTGCAGATGCAGACGGCGTCGATCGTCGGGTCGTTCACCACGTCGCGCCAGTCGAACACCTCGCGGCAGGCCTTGTCGCCGTAATGGGCGTCGACCTGGTTCTTGACGATCGTGGAGCCGCACACGTCGCGCGGCACCTTGGAGTTGTACTGGATGTCGCCCTCGAAGAGGTCCGACTTCGCGGCGCCCTTCGGCTTCGCCCCGTAGAAATAGCCGGGCGCGACCTTCACCATGTCGCACACCACGGTCACGCGGCAGCGGGGATCCTTCAGGAAGCCGGGCACGTTCGTGCCCTTCGCGATTACGCCGCAGCCGATGACGCCCACGTTCACCTTCTGGTTGGGGCCGATGCGGCGAGGAGGCGTCCGATCGGATCCGAACAGGCTCCTGCCGCCGCCGAGGAACGGAAGCGCAAGCGCTCCCGCAACGAACTCTCTTCTCTTCATCTTGACTCCTTGTTTCTGTTAGGGGTTCTACGTTTCAAAAATCGCGGCCACGCGTCATTCGGCGCGGACGCGGAAAAAGGCCTTGCTGGCGTTGGATGGTAGCAGATAGACGGTACGGGGAACGGGGCCGTCGCTGAACGGGACGGAAAGGACGTTCACGGGCGTGTCCGAGCCGGGGAGTGTGAACGCGCACGGCTTCCAGTCCTGGAGCGTGAGGTCAGACGCCTCCTCCACCGTGTAGGCATGTCCACCAAGAGTATCGAAGGTGAGGGCGGTCGCGTGCGCCCCTCCCGTGCGAGAGCGCGTCCCACCCGTGTGGGAGAAGGCCGTGATGCGAAGCGCGTCTTCGGGATCGTACGGGTTGGTGCCGGCGAGCGCCTCGTTAATGGTGGATATGCCGTCGCCATCGTAGTCCTTCGTTGGGTCGAATGTCTCGCCCTCCCTCCAGTACTCGCTCCACTCCCACTCGGTCTTGAGCCGCTCGTAGAGCGCGTCGTCGATGCCGTCGCCGTTCGCGTCCTCGCCGAGGACGATGTCCACCTCCCGCACGCCGCCCGGCACGCCGGCGGACGCGTCGACCACCACGCCGCTCCAGACCTTTCCGAGGTCGTCCGTCACCTCGATCTCGAGCGCGGCGCCCTGGACGGCGTAGCCGTTCGCCGCGCTGGTCGACATGGGAACCGCGAGCGCGTAGTTGCGCCGCGAGTCGGCGCGGGTGAACGTCGCCGTTCGCGAAAGGACATTGCCCTGTTCGTCGGAGACCTCGATCGTCGCCGCGCGGTCGCCGTCGAAGGCGACATGCGTCGAGTCCATCACGCGCCCGAGGAACGTATAGGGCGTGGCAGCGGCCGGCGGCTCAGTTGCAAGTGAATAATTAATAGTGAATAATGAATAGCTGATGGCAAATGCCATCTGCACCACATTGCATCTTGCGAACTTCATGTCAATTTCCTTTCTGGTCTTTCTTCCGGCCACGAGACTCAATTCCCGCTCGTGGAGTAGGTCTTCAACCCGATCTTGATGTCGCTCACGCCCTTGAAGTCGAGTTTGCCGTCGCGGTTCGAGTCGATGCCGTTGATGAACGTGGAGAGCGCGCCCGCGCGGTCGGCGCCGAGCGATCCGGCGGGAATGATCAGAAGCCATTTCGTGTTCCACGCGGAGCGGCCGACGAGGCGCGTGCAGTCAAGCGAATCGTCGCTCGGATCCTTGCCCTTGTCGTCATAGTAGGCGCGGAAGGACGGATGCTTGCGGATGCGCGCGCCGAGGTCGTTGCCGCCCGTCGCGCCGTCGTAGAGCGGCGTCCAGTCGGGGTCGTCCAGCTGCGTGGAGCCGATGGCGTACGGCGCGGGGACCGTTTGGTCCACGATCCGCCACGAGAGGACCTTCTCCGGGTCGCCGACGGCCCGCATGCGGTCCTCGCCGACGGGCACGAGGTAGGCTGTCGGCGTCTTCGCGAGGGAGTCGTCGTCGTAGCCCTCGAAGTGGACGCCCGCCGCGGAGATGTGGGTCGCATAGTACGTGGAGTCGAGCGCGGAGTCGCCGCCGGCGAGCGGTTCGCCGAAGAAGTTGAACCCGTGCAGGATGTAGGAGGAGAACGGAATCACGAGCCCGGGCTCCTTCTGCTCCGCCGAGCCGGCGAGCGGCTGGCAGTAGTGGGTGAACTCCGGCAGCGCGTTCAGGTCTTCGACCATGTACTTCCGCAGCTCCGTCTTCCACGCCTTGTCGCCGTCCTCCTCGTCGTAGATGCGGAAGAGGTCGTGGCGGAGCGAGAACCAGGTGGCGTACGGCTGCGGGTTGTTGATGCCGAGGCGCGGCTTGAGGACGAGCCAGTTGGCGTCCAGCTCCGCGAGAATCGCGGCGAGCCCGCCGTCTCCCTTCGCGGCGTCGGAGGCCGCGATCGGCTCGCCGTCGTCGTCGAACTCGCCGAGCGTGCGCGTGCCGACGATGCGGGCCATGAAGCGCTCGCCGCTCGCGCGGTCGGACGAAAGCAGGCCGGTCTCGTAGTCGTAGGCCTGCGCGGCGAGCCACGCGTACTTCTGCGCGAGCTCGAACTGCGCCGAGTAGCGCGAGAGCGCGTTGTTGCGCGCGAGGCGGAAGAACATCTCGTTGTAGCGCGTCTTCGTGAGGACGTCGGTCGCCTGCTGGCGCGCGAGCGTGCGGGTGTCGATGGCGCGCTCCGCCTCGGCGATGACGGTCTCGAGGGCGGCCTCGGCTGTCAGCATCTCGACGTAGGCGCCCTTGCAGGCCCGCGCGGCCTCCAGGACGGCCACAGCCGCCTCCTTGGCGGTTTCGTAGTAGCCGTCGTAGGTGGTCATGTAGTCGACCATGATGTCGTATTCGCCGATGGCGAAGTCGAAGACGGCCTTCTGGGCGTCGATGACCTCAAGGGCGTTCTTGGCGGAGAGCTTGGAGGTTTCAAGCACGCCGTCCACGGCACCGGCCGCAGCCCCGACCGCGGCGCTGGCGAGCGCCCGGGGGTCGACGTTGACGGTCATTCCGGCACCCTGGATGCCAGGAACCGCTGCGGTGATCCTTGCCTCTTCTTCCTCGGTGAGGACATCGGATGATTCAAGCACGTTGAGAGCGACCTTGAGGCTGGTCGACTGGATGGCGCGAGCGAGGTTGAAGGCGGACCTGGCGGTCTCCAGCGCCTGCTTGATGGTGTGGAACGCAGTGGAGCGCTTGATGACGCTCACTTTGTACTCAAACGTGTCGGTGGCGGCCTCCCAGTTGTCCAGCGAGGTCTTGAATCCGCGATAGGCCACGAGGAACGCGCCCATCGCATCCTGTATCTTCCCCTGGGCGCGGCGCTTGCCGGTGACGTTCGAGGGCTTCAGGATGATGCCGCTCGCGGACTTCTCGTACTTCAGGGTGATGAACGAGTTCGTCTTGCTCAAGTTGGGGATCAGGACGGCGGTTGCGTTGCGGAACGAGGCGATGTCGCGGACATAGATGTTAGTGGTGACGGACTGGACGTCCTCATTGTCCTTGAGACCGTAGCGCGTCGGCTCCATCCAGGCGTAGTTGAAGAGGTCCGGGCCGTCGTAGCCCTGCGGATAGGTGCCGCCGGGGCCGATGTCGCCCTCGTACGGATAGCCGTAGTATTCGATCAGCGAGCTCTTCGCCTCCAGCTCCATCGTCTCGAGCTGGTTCTCGCGGGAGAACTGCGACTCCTGCATCATGCGCATGTGCGAGCCCATGGTCTGGGCCTTGTCGAGCAGCTTGCGCGCGTTCGCGAGCGCCGTGCCCGCGCGTTCGCGGATCTGCTCGAAGTGCGTCTTCGCGTCGTCGCCCTCGCCGATCGGCGTGAGGTCGAACGGGATCGCGCCGGAGGCGAGGCCGAGCGGATTGAGCCCCGCGTCCATCTGGTCCACCTTCTTCTGGATGTCGGGGATGAGCGAGGCGAGCGAGGCGAGCTCGGGCACGGTCGAGCGGTCGATGCGGCTCAGCCCCTCGTCCTTGAAGTCGACGTTCATCCCGCTCTCTCTCGCGCCGATCCATTCGCCGCCCACGGCCGTCCAGAAGATCGAGGATTCCTTCTCGTCCGCCAGCTGCGCCGACGAGGTCGCCGTTGCCACGCCCGGATCGTCGGTGATCGGACGGAGGTAGAGAGCAAGCCCGTCGGCAAGCGGAGAGACGAATTCGCGCTTGGCGTGGAGGTCGGCGTTCGGGCGCGCGGCGTCGTCCCAGATCCTGAACTCCCCGATCTCGCCCGCATAGCCGTCGCCGCCGAGGGCGATGGCGCCGCCCGCGAGATCCATCGTGAAGTTGGCCGCGAGCGTGGCGGAGGCGGCGATGCCGCCGCTGGGGTTGATGAGGACCGCCTCGGCCGAACCCGCCTCTGTCCGGCGGAGGGCGACGAGCGTGTTCTCCCCGGGCGGCGCGACGCCGACATCGACCGTCGCCTCCGGCTCGCCGGCGCCGACGACGTACTCGATCTCCTCGTCTTCATACGAAATCATGCCGGGGAAAGAGACGAGTTCGTTGGTTTCGTCGTCGACAAACTCGATCGTCTCCAGGCAGCCCCAGCCGCCGAACTGCGGCGGACGGGCCTCGAAATCCTCCGCCGAGGTCGGTGCGTATCCTTCGGGGAACGCGGTGGGCGCGCCGAGTCCGACGAAGACGCAGGCGTACACGTTGGTGCCGACGCGCAGGGTTATCTCGGAGAGTTCCTCCTCCTCCGCGTCGATCCAATCCACGGAGTTGGTGTAGAAGTAATAGGCGCACTGCACGGGATTCGTGACGGGCGCAAGGGCGTAGAGCGACGCCGAGACCGTTCCCGAGGAGGGATCGCGATCGAAGGCAAGCCGCTTCGAGAAGGAATCCAGCGAGACGAGCGTCGAATGCTGGGAGCCGGAGGTCGATTCCCCTGCCTCCGACGGGACAACCTGGAACTCGATCGTCCAGGGGCCGTTCGCCGAGAGGGCGATCAGGTCGTTCTCGTCGAATTCGGCATGAATGGCGTCGTCGCCCCCCGTGAAGCGGTAGCGCCAGTAGTAGCCGCCCTTGGGCTCCTGCGGCAGGAGCGCGTTGCCGACAGCCCAGTTGCAGAGCGCGCCGAAGCCGCCGCGCGACGCCCACTCGCCATAGCCGAAGTTCCGGGTCTTGTCGTCGTCAAGGTAGCCCGCGCCGGACGCGCCGCCGTTGTCCCGGTACGCCTTGCGCGCCGTGCGGTCCACCGTCTCGGCGGCAACCTTGGCGACGTTGTACGCCGCCTTCGCGAACTGCGCCTCGTCGTAGTAGTCCACGTTCACCACGGCGTCCGCCACCACCATCTCGCCCATCGCGGGCTCGCCCCACGTGAAAAACGGGTTGCGGAGGAGGCGGTAGTAGCCCGAAAGCGCGCTGAGGTAGTGCCCGTAGGCGTCGCCGTGGCCCTGCGGATACTGGTCGGCCGCGTCGTTCTCGTCGATGACGCCCTTGTTGTTTCCGGAGATGTCGTAGTTGACGGCGTAGGCCACCTCGCCCGCCGTGATGCCCTTCGTGAAGTTCCACACGAGGCGGTTGTAGTACGGCGAGATGTGCGTCGAGGGCGCGTTGTCGCCGCTACGGCCGCGCAGGAGCGCCAGCTCCTCGTCGAGGAGCGTCGGCACCTGGTTGTCGAACGCGAAGAGCGAGGAAGAAAGAGCGCCGTAGTCGAGCTCGAAGCCCGTCATCTCCGTGTTGTCGAAGTTCGACCCGAAGCCGATCGTCGGGTTGAGCGCGTCGACGTACGCCTCGTCGCCGAGCGTGTTGTAGAGGTCGGCGAGGCGCGCCACGGCGAGCTGGAGCTGCTTGTTCGCGTCCGGGTCGTCGATGCCCACCTGGAGCGACATCGACTCCGCCTTGGAGAGCAGCGTCTCGTAGAGCTGGATGAGACCCGTGTCCTTGAGCGTGTCGTTGTTGAGCGCCACGTCGCCCTCGTAGGGCTTGCCCGCCTGGACGATCATCGAGACGGGCGTCTCCGCCTCGTTCTCCACGAGGTCCCGCATCCGCTGCGCGAACGGCGTCACGTTGTTGAGGACGCGCTGCACCCACCCTTCCGCGAGCGCGGGCGGGTCCGTCCACTCCGACCACGCGTCGCCCATCGCCGCGTAGGCGGGCGAATTCGCGTCCTTGGCCCGGTAGCGGACGGCGTAGTACGTGTTCACCATGTTGGCGAGCGTGTCGCCCTGGTGGCCGATCGTGAAGCGCGTGAGGCCGGCGGTCGGATCGAACTTCTGAGTATACTCGCCGTCGAAGTCCTTCGGCACGGAGCCGTCGGCGTGCGGACGGCACTTGCGCCACTCGAAGACGTACTGCTCCGGCTCGCCGGCGAACGCCTCGCCGTAGATGATCGAAAGCTGCTGCGAGAGGAGGTTGAGCGGGTCCTCGCGCGTGACGACGCGGCCCGTGTAGTACCTGGGGACGACCTTTATGAGGTGCATCGAGATCGGATCGCCCGCGGCGATGTTCATGAGCGCGTTGGTGGAGTCGTTCTCGATGAGCGTGACGTAGTTCGTGGCGCCCATCGTGAAGAGCGCGTAGTGGTCGCGCGGCTCGTACACGACGCAGTCTTCGGAAGCGGAGACCGTCCTGTGCCGGCTCGGCTTCACGCAGTTTTTCGCGAGCGCGGCGATGGCCGTGCGCCACGCCTGCTGGCCCGCGGCCGAGGCCGTCTTGTCGAGGAGCGCGGAGAGCGTCTCGCGCTCGGACGTGTTGAGGACGTTCACGTGGAGGAGCGAGACGCCGGCGGAATTGTCTTCCTGCTCGCCCTCGAGCTTCAGGCAGCGCGTGACGTCCGCGGTCGTGTCGAGGTAGAACCGCTTGGCGATGGACGGCGGCAGCCCGTCGAACGTCCAGCGCCCCTTGCGCAGCGTCCCGTTGCCGCCCGCGCCCTGCTTGATGCCGAGGTCGGCGATCGCGTCGGCGACGGTCGCGTAGGTCGTCTTCGGGAAGCCGCTCGCCTGCGCCACCGTGGGGTCGAAGAGGACCGCGGTCGCGTCGCGCGCGGCGTCCGTCGCCGGCCACACCACGCCCACGGACTTGCAGTTCCACACCTCCGGGAGGCCCGACGCCGCGACGGTGAGCGTGCGGCCGATCTCGATTTCGGGGACGTTCTCCGGCCACGTCACGCGCCACGTCCACGGATGCGGCTTGGCGGAGAGGGCCGCGGAAGACGTCGGCGAACCGCCCAGAAGCGAGAGCCACGGAACCGCCGCGCCGATCTTGGGCCAGCTCGCCCGGTCGAGGGCCGGGAACGCGAAGCCCTCCTGCATGCGGTAGTACATGCGCATCGTCGCCGTGCCGGCGGCGCGCGCCCAGAGCTGGTTCTTGCGGTCGCGGAACGCGGGCGCCGTCGCCGCCGGCTCGTCCCACGAATCCTCGGGGCACCACGGATCGTCGAAGAAGTCGATCGGGTGCGGGCCGGGGAACGCCTTGCCCGCCACGCAGTCGCCCGCGAGCTCGGAATAGACGCTGTTCGTGACCACGACGCCGAGCCACTGCATCGTCTTTCGCCCGTCCTTTACGTACTCGACGAGCACGCCCGGCGCGGACGACGCCTCCGAGTTGAGGTCGGTGCGAAGCGCCCACGCCACGTAGCCGCCCGCGCCCGCACGCACGATCGCGTGCTCCTCGTTCGGGTTGTAGCCGGTCTTGTCCGACTCGTTCTGCACATACACCCTGGGAGTCGTGTCCGCGTCCGCATCGATGACGCCGTTCCCCATCGCGGGCGGGCCGTTCTCCTCCAGAAGGCACGCGTGGGCCCTGCAGACGGTGCCGAGCACCTTGTCCGTGAACCTCCGGTCGTCCGTACCGGTGACTTCCAGATCCCTGCCTTCGACAAACGAATAGCATGCGGTGAGATGGTTCTCGCGCCCCGTGTGCGCCTTGCGCATTTCCTCGGCGATCTCGCTGGCCGTCAGCACGCGGTTCCACGTCAACAGCTCGCCCATGGCGACGCCCTTTCGGGCAGGCGTTTCGCCCCGCGCGCCGATCACGCCCAGATGCGGCCCGGACTGCGGATACGACAAAAGCCAGTAAAGCAGTGATTCGCTGCTCAACGTGGCCATTGCGGCAGGTTTCTTCCCGTTGACGTAAAAGACGGCCGTGCCCTTGTCCATGTTGTTCGACTCGATCGTAACGGCGACATGGCACCACTCGCCGCAGCCGGGGCTGTTCGCATTGAACGGATACGCTTTCTCCGTCTCCGTCGCCCCCGAATATCTGAACACGACGTTGGTCGCAGAACCGGAGACGTTGAGGTCGATGGTCAACGACCTGCCGTTGTTGTCTGCAAACGAGACGACGGAAGCCTCGCCTTCGCCCGAGAAGCCGGCATCGGGCTTCATCCAGAACATGATCGTTCCGCCGTTGAAGTCGTCGAAGAACTTGCGCGCGGGGAGTTCGGCGCATGCATTCGTGCCCGAGAGGTACAGCCCGCTGTTGTGCGAGTACAGCGACTCGCTTGCGCTGCCGAGCTGCGAGGCGAGGACGATCTGCGGCGTCTCGTCGTCCTGCGGCCAACGGATGGCATACACCTGCGGCAAGGTGGGGATCGTCAGGGCTTTCGGCATGTCCTCATGCTGGATCGTGGTGTTCCACCAGACTTCGATCTCGGGACTCCCCTTCGCGCTCACCGCGTAGATGACCGATTCGTAGGTGTTGGTGGCGGTGTCGCCGGATGCGGAGGCCAGGGCGTTCGTGGAAGACGCGCCCGCGTTGTCGGGCTGCGGGGCGGAGTAGATGTTCGGGTTCCACACGGGGTCGGACGCGGCCTCGTAGATGTAGCCGGGGCTTGACGGATCGCATGCCGGCGCGAAGCCCGGCGCCGTTCCCGCCACGCTGCCGCCGCGCAGCTGCAGCTCGCGTCCCACGCGGATCTCCCCGGGCTCGAGCGTGAAGTAGTCCGTGTTGGTGCGGAAGGCCGAATGGACGGGCACGAACCAGACGTTGTCGTCCGTCGAGAGCTTGAGGAGCGACCAGCCCTCGCCGAGCGTCTTGAACGTGCCGTCCGCGTCGACGGCGCGGGCGTGCCCCTCCGGATCCTGGTAGCTCATGAGCGTGGCCGTGTAGTCGGACGGGACGTAGATCGGGCGGCCCCCGCCGCCGCCGCGCACGAAGACCGGCGCGTCGGCCGGCCATTCGCACTCGTACTGGTCCAGCTCGAACGGCCAGTCCACCTCCATCTCGTCCGTCTCCATCCAGTACACCTCCATGTTCCAGGGGCAGTCCTTCGTGGGACGGAGCGGATAGACGTTGTTGTGCTTGGGGCTGTACGAATACTTTCCCTGGTGCTGGTAGTAGTAGTCGCCCCTGTTGTCCGTAGTCGACACGTACGTCGGCCGGGCGCGGAGCCCGGAGACGTCGTAGCCGCGCCCGTCGGGCCTAAGGGCGAGTCCGATCTCGCCCTTCAGGCGGTTCACCTGCGGACGGCACACCTCGACCACCTGCACGTGGAGGAGACGGTCGAACGTGCCCGTGTCGTAGTAGGCCATCACGGCCTGCCCCTGCAGCTGTCCGTAGGCGTAGAGCGTCTTGGTGGAGGGGTCCACGTAGAGTCCGCTCACGACCTTGTTCGTGACGACCATGGGAATGCCGCCGGCGGAGTTCGTGACGCATCCGTAGCGGATCGTCAGGATCTCGTCGTTCCCGAAGAACTTCACGAACTTTCCGGTGAGGTCGACGCCGGGGGCGTTGTACGGGTAGTCCGTCCAGTAGATGCGCCGGGGGCGCCCCGAACAGGAGAGCGAGACGGTGTAGGTCATCGGACGGCGCGTGCCGTCGGCGAGCGTCCAGGTGAAGTTCACCGTCCCGCCCTTCACGGCGAACACGCGGCGGCCGTCGTCGTCGAAGATGAAGTTCGCACGCTCGGATTCCGGCCGTTCAAGGTAGGCGGCGTAGGTGGCGGCCCAGTCGACCCCCTCCGGCGGCTCGATGACGTCCGCGAGGTAGTAGTCGGGTTTCGCGCGCTCGAACGGGAAACCCGCCTCGGCGGACGCGAGCGCCAGCCGCGGCGCGTCGACGTCTTCGACGCGCGAGACGCCGCCCGTCGTCGCGGCGATGGACATCGCCGGGCAGCCGTTGTTCGCCGCGAGCCATGGATTGTCCCCGGCGTCTGCGGAGAGGTACATCGTCGGCGCGCCCGGCACGCCGAGCACATACGTGGGGTTTTCTCCCCGCGCCGGGCTGGCCGCGCCTGCAACGGCCACCGCCATCATTAGCAAGAGCAATCGTCTCATCGGTGGCGATCCTCACTTCACGCGCATGATGAAGCAGAGCGCGTAGTACGGCGGGCGGTTTTCGTGCGACTGGCCGCTGCCGGCCGATTCGCTTGTTTTCGTCTGGTCTTCGGTGCCCTTGCTGACGGTGTAGAAGTTGCGCTGGTCCTTCCACGAGGCGGCGAGGTCGTACGACTTGAATTTCATGTTGTGGGTGTGCGAGGGCATCTCGGCGACCGTCAGCGTGTGCTTCTTCTCGCCGCCCGTCTTGCCGACTGGATTGTAGTCCGAATCGGAGGAACTGTAGCCGACGATGAACTTGCCGCTCAAGTTGGGGGTCGTGCGTCCGTTGGACGTCCGCCCGTCGCAAAGCGCCCAGCCGTCCGGGATGTCCGACGGCGAACCGCTCCACATGATGATGCCGCCGACGGGGGTGACGCCGTAGCCCGAAAGCGAGCCGGACGTACTGGCCGTGATGTTGCCGTTCACGACGAGGCTCGTCGCCTCAAGCGACTGTGCGCTCACCGTGCCGCCCGTCACCTCGAGGTTGCCTTTCAGCGTGGTCTTTCCCTCCACCGTGAAGTCGCCGCTCGCCGCGGCCGCGTCCGACGCATGGATGGCGTACGGCACGGCGAGAAGCGCCTGGCGCGGCGAGATCTCGCCGGAGGAGTTGTTCACCGTGAGGCCGATGTAGAGCGTGGTGCCGGAGTTGCGGGCGAGGACGTCCGCAAGGCCGGTGTTCGGCACGCCGTCGATCTCGCTGCCCGCCGCGTCGGTGAGCGAGGTGTTGAAGAGGCCGTTCGCGTCCAGGAGCACGTTGTAGGCGCGTCCCCAGAGGACCTGCGCCGACGTCCCCGGGCCGTCGTAGATGCGAAACTCGACCGTTCTGTTCTTGTTCGCGGGCGTCGCGCCGCCCACTTCCTTGATCACGCCCTGGTACGTGAACGCGGCTCCCGCCGCGGCACAGGGGAGGGTCGCGCCCGCCGTAACTGCAAACATGATTCCGATGACCAGTTTCTTCATGATTACTCCTCTTTTTTTTAAAGACCTTATTTAAAAAGACTTTACTGCAAAATGATTTCCGTCTGGGTGCTGACGCGCTTGATGGTCATATCGCCTACCAGCGTGATCGGACCCTGGCGCATGAGGTTCGTGAGCTTCCAGCGGCACGTGCCGCTCTTCGTCTGCTCCGAGTTCCACGGCGCCTCGCCGCCGTTCAGGCTGAACATCAGGTTGATCTCGTTCTGCACTGAGAAGGTCTCGGGCTTCACGTCGCCCTTGTAGTTCGAGAATTCGTCGCCGCTCGGCGCGGGGGTCTTGAAATCCCACCGGAGCCCGTCGTGCTGCGGATGGAGCGGATGCCGCAGAAGGCTCGTCGCGCCGTCTCCCGCCACGGCGAAGGCGAACGTGACGCCGTTCGTCGAGAACGTCCCTCCCGTCGATTCGACGACCGGCAGCTCCGTGGGCAGGCAGACCGCGCTGATGCGCATTGCGACATTGGCTGTCGTCGGGACGGTCGCCGTCCCCGCGTAGAGACGATAGGCGTACGTGCCGTCCGTCGCGACCTCGCCCGCCGAGACGACGCGCTGAAGAAGGCGCAGCTTGCCGGTCGCGTCAACGTGGACCGGAAGACGCAGCTTCGCCGTGCCGCCCGTCTCCGTCTCCGCCGGCGAACCGGGCGCGACGATGCGGTTGAACGCCACGTCCGCCACCCACAGCCCGCCCGGCCACGTCCTGCTCGTGGCGGACTCGCCGGAGGTCTCGCCCGCAAGCGGCACGTCCACGCGCATCTTCGACGCGCCGTCCACGTCCGTCACGCGCAAAAGCGCGCCGAACTTCCGTCCCCGCGCGCCCGTGTCGAACACAGTGCGGTCGAGGCCGAACTCGATCCGCCACGTCTCGCCCGCCGCAAGCCATTTCCGTGCGACGGCGCTCTCGCCGTCGCTCAAGGCGGTCCATGCCGCGTTCGTGAGCGCAACCGCCGCGTCGCGGACGTGCACGGCGGCGCGCGGCAAGGAGATCTCGCCGTATGCCGGATCGCAGACCATGTCGACCGCAACCGTACGGCCATCCTCGCCGTCGTTGCGCACGGAGAGCGTCACCTGCGACTGGTCGCTTCCGAAGTCAAGCCCCGTCATCGGCGACACGTAGAGGGCGCCCGACCAGTCGCTCTGCCGGTCCGACGCGATGAGCAGCACGTCGCCGTCGGAGACCTTCGTCGTCTGATAGATCGCCATGACTTGCGGAGCCGCGTCCGGATTGCTTCCGCCAAACTTGAAGAAGCTGCCGTTGAGAACGTTCCCGTCAAACCCCTTCAGGTAGTCGCGCGGCAGGATGGACGCGCCGGCCTGGAGCGAGAAGCCGACGAAATTGTACACCTCGTTCGTATCCGTCACGTGCCATGTCATGCGCGGCGCGGCGGGGACGCCCATCACCGACACCACGGTCCGCGTGCCGTTCGTGTTGTACACGAGGCACACCGAGCCGGCGGGAATTCTCTCCACACGCGATGCCTCCGGATAATCGCGATGCCACATCGCGATCGGCTTCATCGAAACGCCCAGCGAATCCCACGTCTGCGAGAACTGGCGCGTCGCGAGGAACGAGGCGGGGTCGTAGAAACCAACCGACTTCACGGGCCAGTCCGCGAACACCTCCGTGAGCGGTGCTGTCGGCGACACCTCCACGTACACGGCGTTCCAGCCGCTGTTCAAGGTCAGCGTCTGCGTGACCGTCACCTCGGCATGCACGGTCCACATCGCCGCACACGCCACGGCGAACACCGAACGGGCGTATGCGCCTCTTATTTTCACTCTCATCCTCGACACCTCATTTTGCGAAAAGATTGAATATTATACCTGATTTTACATGTGTCACGCAATCGCAAGCAGCCCCTACCGGGCGGCGTAGGGAACAGGATCGGCGAAATCGCCCTCGAAGGTGAGCGGCATCAGGTAGACGTTGAGCGCCTTGTCGCAGAAGTAGAGACGCGAGATCGACGGCTTGCGTCCGTGGCCGTCCGCCCAGAACGCGTAGAAATCGGGCTGGACGTTGATCGGCTGTCGCGGGTAGTTCTGGTTACGCTCGCTGTCGGATGTGAGCCGCTTTTCAAGCTTCCACGTTTCGCCCGCGTCGTGTGAGACCCATGCGGCGATCTCGCCGCCGGGGTTGAACGGCTGGGGGCCCTTCTCGGACGCGCCGATGAGGCGCCAGTCGGCGTCCGTGTCGATGTACAGCTCGGCGAAGTCGTAGTTGTTGTCGCTGCGGATGCCCGTGTCGATCTCGCGCCACGCCTCGCCCGTCCACTTGGCGAGCTTCCACTCGCGCGGACCGTCGACCGGTCCCGCGCGGTAGCCCTTGCTGATGGTGGAGAGGATCACGGGACGTCCCTTCGAGTCGAACTTCACGCCCTTGATGTAGACGTTGCGGCCCGTGCCCGCGTAGGGCAGGGCGAGCGCCGGGTTGTCACGCGCTGCGAGCGGCAGCTTGAGCGTCTCGCCGGACACGTTCTGCCAGGTCTTGCCGAAGTCGGAAGTTTCCATGTAGAAGATGTCGGTGCGCCAGTTGAGTCCCTTGCCCGCCGGATGCTGGTCGAAGGCAACGCCGATTTTAGGTTGGGTGGTTGGGTGGTTGGGCGGTTGGGTGG
>JAFRSR010000410.1 GCA_017427485.1 Kiritimatiellia bacterium | reverse complement strand
GCGTTCGGCGCACCGGCGCGGAAGCAGAAAAACTATCTCGACACGACGTGGTGGGACCCGTACGTGGAGAATATCACGGACACGGACACCTATCTGCGGCGGAAGTTCCGGCAGGACGTCACCGACAAGACGACCGGCCTCGACGTGCCGAGGTTGAAGAAGCTGCTCGCGAAGATCGTGGCGGCCGGCAAGGCGTCCGGCGAGCCGTGGCGCGTCACGAAGGCGAAGTGCTTCGCCGCGCAGGCGGAGAAGATGTCCATCGACGTGTCGCCGCTCGACTGGTTCCCGGCGATCGCGGTCTGGAACCGCCACGACCGTCCGATCAAGAACGTCGCGCTGAGAGGACGCGCCCACGAGGTCGACGCGCGGATGTTGCCGGACTGGGTGCGCAGGGAATGGCAGGCGGGCAACAAGGACGGCACGTGGAACATGTGGCAGGACTTCGACCACTCGGTGCCGGACTGGCGCGCGATCAAGGAAATCGGTTTTCCCGGGATGAAGAGACGGCTGGAGAAGTACGCCTGTTCCCGCAACGGGCAAGATGCCCGTTGTCCCAGTGGAGGGGACCCGTTCTACGAGGGGCTGAGGATCGCGATGGACGCCATCCTCGCGGGCATTGACCGGTTTATTGAGCAGGGGAAGAAGAATTTGGGAACTTCCGCCGCCGGGACGGCGGCTCTCCATACGGGTGGCGGAGATATGGGGAGCCGCCATCTTGGCGGCGGCAAACGGCTTGCGAAGGAAATTGCCTGCCTGGAGCGCTTGCGCGCCGGCCCCCCGCAGACGGCCTACGACATGCTGATGTTCATTTGGCTTTACTTCTTCTACAGCGAGCACCTCGACGGCATCCAGTGCCGCTCGCTTACGGAGCTGGACGTGTTCCTCACGCCGTACTACGACGCCGACGTCGCGGCGGGCCGCACGACGGAGGCCGAGTTCCGCGAGCAGCTGAAGCACTTCCTCTGGCAATGGGGATCCATCTCCAACTACTGGAACCAGCCCGTGGGCCTCGGCGGGACGAGGGAGGACGGCACGAGCGCGTTCAACCACGTCTCGAGGATCATCCTCGAGGTGATGGACGAATGCAACCTCACGACGCCGAAGTTCCTTGTGAAGGTCGCGCCCAACACGCCCGGCTGGGCGTGGGACAAGATGCTCGACATGGCGCGGCGCCACCGCTCGCTCTCGTTCACGGGCGAGGAGCCAGCGGCGAAGGCGCTCCGGAAATGGTTCGGCGCGGACGCAGAGGCGTGCCGCAAGATGGTCATGACGGGGTGCTACGAGTTCCAGCTTCACGACGGCGCAAACGGAACCATCGTCGGGTACGTGAATTTCCTCAAGATCGTCGAGAAGATGCTGGCGGAGGCCGCCGGGACGGCGGCTCCCCATACGGCGGCTCCCCATATGGAGAGCCGCCATCTTGGCGGCTGGACGCAAAGCTTCCCCTCCTTCAAGGCCGAATGCCTGCGGCGGCTCGCCGACACGGCGGACCGCTGCCGCGAGGTCGCGTTCGAGTTCGAGAAGGCGCTGCCGGAGGTGAACCCCGCGAACCTGATGACCCTCGCCACCGAACACGCGCTCAGGACGCGCAGGGACGGCTTCGCGAACGGCTGTCCGCGCGGGAACAACTCGGCCATACTCGCCGTCGGCGCCGGCACCACGGTCGACGCGCTCCTCGCCGTGAAGGAGATCGTCTATGAGAAGAAGGAGCTGACGCTCGCGGAACTCGGCGCGGCGATGGCGGCAAACTGGAAAGGGCACGAGGCGTTGCGCCTGCGGATGCTGCGCTCGAAGCGCAAGTGGGGCAACAACGACCACGAGGCGAACGCGCTCGGCGCGGAGTTGATCGACCGCTTCGCCGGGCGGCTGAACGGCAGGCCCAACTCGCGCGGCGGGGTGTTCATCGCCTCCGGGCACTGCGCGCGGCAGTACATCGTCCTCGGCAAGAAGACCGGCGCCACGCCCGACGGACGCAAGAAGGGCGAGGAGATGTCGAAGAACCTCTCGCCCACGATGGGGGCGGACACGGAGGGCGCGACGGCGCTCGTGGCGACGCTCGCCTCGTCAGACGCCACGAAGCTTCCCGGCGACTATCCGCTCGACGTGATGCTGCATCCGTCGGTCTGCGCCGGACGGAAGGGACTGGACGTGATGCGCATGCTCGTGCAGTTCTACCACAAGAACGGCGGCAGCGTGATCCAGTTCACCGTGTTCAGCGCGGAGGAGCTGCGCGACGCGCAGGCGCATCCGGAGAGGTACGAGAACCTCCAGGTACGCGTGTGCGGCTGGAACGTGCGCTGGAACGACCTTTCGAGGACCGAGCAGGACGCCTACATCCGCCGCGCCGAGAATGTCATGCAAGCGTTTTGAATGTATGGTACAATATTCCGCATGAAAAACAGGCGGAACAAACTTCAACTTCATTCTTTGATTTTCGTGCTCGGCGCCGCGGCGCTCGTCGCGTCGGCGGAGCCGGTCTCCGGCGTTGTGGAGAGCCCTGACGGACGCGTCGGCGACGACTACGTGCCGGCGATGCTCTCGAACGGGCGGCTCTGCGTGTTCTGCGACTACACGCTCTCCGTCCCGCGCGAGGAGCCGCGCTACGAGAAGAAGAAACTGCGTCCCGGCATCTGGTGGGAGGGGCGCCGCTACGGCGACAACAGCGGCAAGGTGAGCCGCTTCGGCTACCAGTTCTTCCCGCAGGGACGTCTCGCGTCGCGCCTCGTCGTGGACGGCGCCGTCCAGAAGGCGCCTGCATCGTGGCAGCAGCGGCTTGACGTCCGCACGGCCGCGACGACAGTCTCCGCCACGTATGGCGGCGGCGTGCGGCTCGACGGCGAGATGTTCGTGCCGCGCGCGCGCAACCTGATCGCCGTGCGGCAGACGGTGACGGCGTCGGACGCGCCGCGCGAGGTCGAGATCGGCGTGTCGTACATGAGCCCGCGCGCGGAGCGGCTCGTCGGCGCGTGGACGACGGACGCCGCGTCGGCGACCTGGAAGATGACCGCCTACGCGCGGTTCGTGACGCACGAGACGATCGCCGTGCGGACCGCGGACGGATCGCCTTGCGACGTGAAGCTCGTGGACGGCAACGCCGAGCTGACGCGGAAGGTGCGTCTCGCGCCGGGCGAGTCGAAGACGTTCGCGTGGTACGTGGCGTATGCCGACGACCTGTCGGCGAGCCTGCCGTCGGTCACGCCCGTGCCCGAGGAGAAGGGGCCCGTGCCGGACTACGCGGCGCTCCGCGCGGCGCATGTCGCCGACTGGGCCGCCTACTTCGCTGAGAGCGAGATCGACGTTCCCGACGCGCGGATCAAGGCGATGAGCGACATGGCCCGCTACCATCTCCGCTGCAACGCGACGGAATGGTCGATCCCCGTCGGCGTCATCCAGAGCCACTGGCAGGGGCGCATCTTCGCGTTCGACGAGATGTACGGCGTGCAGGGGCTTCTCTCGGCGGGGCACTTCTCCACCGCGAAGGTCGCCGCCGACTTCCGCTCCGCGACGCTCCGGGATGCCTGCGTGCGCAACAACAAGAACGCGAAGAATCCGTTCTACAGCCACGGCGCGCGCTGGGTGTGGGAGGCCGCCGAGGGCAACGAAGTGGAGTCGTGCCCGATTGGCTACTGGCAGGACCACGTGTTCCACTCCGCCGCCGTCGCGCAGACCGTCTGGACGTACTACCGCTACACGGGCGACCTTGGTTACCTGAAGGAGAAGGGCTACGACGTGCTGCGCGAGTGCGCGCTCTTCTTCCGGCGGCTCTGCGTGCAGGACATGCCCGACGGCACGAGCTTCGTCACGAAGTGCACCGACCTCGAACGGATGGGGCCGGGCCGCGACCACGCCTTCATGACGACGTGCGGCGTGATCGCGACGCTCCGCGCCGCCGCGCAGGCGGCCGGCCTCGTGGGGAAGGACGCCGACCTCGCGGCGGACTTCCGCGCCTGCGCCGAGCGACTCGTCGCGTCGCTCCCCGTGAAGGACGGCCGCTACGTGCCCTATCCCGGCTGCGCCGAGGAGTCGATGGGCGCGCTCTCCGGGCTTTATCCGTTCCAGGTGTTCGGGCGCGACAGCGCCGAACAGGTCGCCGCCGCGCGCCACTTCCTCGCGAACGGCGAGGCGTTCGGCAACATGTACGCCACCGGCAAGCGCATCTGCCCGTGGTACGCCGCCACGATGTCCATCGCGTCGCTCCGCGCGGGCGACGCGGAGCATCCGCCCGTCCGCTGGCTCCAGGAGGCGTTCAGGAGCGCGGGATGCTGGGGCGAGTACTGGGAGATCAACGAGCCCAAGGTGTCGGAGTTCCGTCCGTGGTTCATGACGGCGGCGGGCAACTGCCTCTACGCGATCAACCAGCTGTTCGTGACGGAGCGCGACGGTGCGCTCCATCTCGCCTCGGGCGTGCCGTCCGACTGGAAGGACTATTCGTTCCGCCTGCCGGCGCCGGGAGGCTTCACCGTCGAGATGAAGGTCGCGGGCGGGAAGCTCGCGTACCTTCGCGTCACGCCGCGCGATCCGTCGGCGCCGAAGCCGCGCGTCATCCTGCCCGAGGGCCTGGAGTAATCGGCGGCGCGCTGCGCGCCACGCGGCGGAATATGGTACAATATTGACGCAAGTTTTGTCGATATCAGGAGAGAGAGACGATGAAAACACCGTTGATGCTTGACACGAAGCGGATGGCCGTCTATGACGGACCCGGTATCCGCACGACGTTCTTCGTGAAGGGATGCCCGCTGAAATGCATCTGGTGCCACAACCCGGAGTCGATCAGCGCCAAGCCGCAGTGGGCGCGCTTCCAGCATCTCTGCCAGCACCACGCGACCTGCACCATGGACGAGGCGACGTGCCCCACGCGCGCGCTCAAGCTCTACGGCAAGCCGATGACGATCGAGGAGATCGTCGCCAAGGCGCTGGAGGACAAGGCGTTCTACGACACGTCGGGCGGCGGCGTGACGCTCTCCGGCGGCGAGCCGCTCTTCTTCTGGGAATGGGCTGCGCGTCTCTTCAAGGCGTTCAAGGCGGCGGGCCTGCACACGTGCCTGGACACGTCGCTCTACGCCCCGCCGGCGGCGATCAACGCGCTGATGCCCGTCACCGACATGTGGCTGCCGGACTACAAGGCC
The DNA here is from genome assembly GCA_017427485.1 of Kiritimatiellia bacterium. Taxonomy (GTDB): domain Bacteria; phylum Verrucomicrobiota; class Kiritimatiellia; order RFP12; family UBA1067; genus RUG572. The sequence continues at coordinate 8,848 of JAFRSR010000410.1, read as the reverse complement.
GAGGACGACGCGCGCCACCAGAAGCTCACCGGCGTCTCGAACCGCATCATCAAGAAGAACCTGGAGCACCTCGTGGCCGCGAAGGCGAAGCTGGAGGTGCGCTGCCTCGTGGTGCCGGGCTGCACGGACGGGGAGGACATCGCCGCGCGCCACCGCTACCTCGCCTCGATCGGCATCCCGAAGGAATCCATCGTGGAACTCGAATACTACGACTACGCCCGCTCGAAGTACCTCGCCCTCGGCATGAAGGACACCATGCCGAAGAAAGAGTGACGAATGACAAATGACGAATGACGAATTAAGGATGACGATGGAAGTAACACGCAAGAGATTTTTGGGCGGGGTGGCCGCCATGGGGACGATGGGCTGGCGCGCGTTCGGCGCGCCGGCGCGGAAGCAGCGAAGCTACGTCGACACCACGTGGTGGGACCCGTACGTGGAGAACATCACGGACACGGACACCTACCTGCGGCGCAAGTTCCGCCAGGACGTGACGGACCGCTCGACGGGCCTCGACGTGCCGGGACTGAAGAAGCTGCTCACGGAGATCATGGCGGCGGGCAAGGCGTCCGGCGAGTCGTGGCGCATCACGAAGGCGAAGTGCTTCGCCGCGGAGGTGGAGAAGATGTCCATCGACGTGTCGCCGCTCGACTGGTTCCCCGCGATCGCGATCTGGGACCGCAACGACCGTCCGATACGCTTGGTCATCGGAAAGCGCGCCGGCGAGGTGAACGCCCGCATGCTGCCGGACTGGGTGCGGAAGGAGTGGCAGGCCGGCAACCGCGACGGCAGCTGGAACATGTGGCAGGACTTCGACCACTCGGTGCCCGACTGGCGCGTGATCATGGCGCTCGGCTATCCGGGCATGAAGAAGCGCCTGGAGAAGTACGCCGTCGCGGGCGACCCGTTCTACGAGGGGCTGCGCATCGCGATGGACGCCATCCTCGCGGGCATCGACCGGTTTATTGAGCAGGGGAAGAAAAGATTAAGTGCTGCTTCGCAGCTAAGTGGCCCTTCGGGCCTAAGTAAACTTAGTCGCGAAGCGACACTTAGGGGCGAAGCCCCACTTAGGGCCGAAGGCCCATTTAACAATTTAAAGGGCGAAGCCCGATTTAATCGCCTGAGGGGTGAAATTGCCTGCCTGGAGCGCTTGCGCTCGGGGCCGCCGCAGACGGCCTACGACATGATGATGTTCGTGTGGATCTACTTCTTCTTCAGCGAGCACCTCGACGGCATCCAGTGCCGTTCGCTCACGGAGCTGGACGTGTTCCTCACGCCGTACTACGACGCCGACATCGCGGCGGGGCGCACGACGGAGGCTGAGTTCCGCGAGCAGCTGAAGCACTTCCTCTGGCAGTGGGGTTCCGTCAGCAACTACTGGAACCAGCCCGTGGGCCTCGGCGGCACGAAGAAGGACGGCACGAGCGAGTTCAACCACGTCTCGAAGATCATCCTCGAAGTGATGGACGAATGCAACCTCACGACGCCGAAGTTCCTCGTGAAGATCGCGCCCAACACGCCCGACTGGGCGATGGACAAGATGCTCGACATGGCGCGTCGCCACCGTTCCATCTCCTTCATCGGCGAGGAGCCGACGGCGCGGGCGCTCAAGAAGTGGGCCCACGCGAGCGACGAGGACTGCCGCACGATGGTCGTGCGCGGCTGCTACGAGTTCGGTCTCCGGGATAGCGTGAACGGCACGGGCGTGGGGCACGTCAACTTCCTCAAGATCGTCGAGAAGATGCTCGCGGAGGCGGGAGATTATCCTGACTTCGCCTCCTTCAAGGCCGAGTATCTGCGGCGGCTTGCCCATACGACCGAACGCTGCCGCAAGGTGGCGTTCGAGTTCGAGAAGGTGCTACCCGAGGTGAACCCCGCGAACCTGATGACGATTTCCACCGAGCACGCGCTCAAGACGCACAAGGACGGATTCGCGAACGGCTGTCCGCGCGGGAACAACTCGTCTATCCTCGCCGTCGGCCCCGGCACGACGGTCGACGCGCTGCTTGCCGTGAAGGAGCTCGTCTACGAGAAGAAGGAGATGCCGCTCGCCGAACTCGGACAGATCATGGCGGCGAACTGGAAGGACCACGAGGCGCTGCGCCTGCGGATGCTGCGCTCGAAGCGCAAGTGGGGCAACAACGACCCCGAGGCGAACGCGCTCGGCGCGGAGCTGATCGACTGCTTCGCCGGGCAGCTGAACGGCAAGCCCAACTCGAAGGGCGGCATCTTCCTCGCCTCCGGACACTGCGCGCGGCAGTTCATCATCCTCGGCGAGAAGACGGGCGCGACGCCCGACGGCCGCAAGAAGGGCGAGGAGATGTCGAAGAACCTCTCGCCCACGATGGGCGCGGACACCGAGGGCGCGACGGCGCTCGTGGCGACGCTCGCCGCGTCCGACGTGACGAAGCTTCCGGCGGACTACCCGCTCGACATGATGCTGCACCCGTCGGTCTGCTACGGCGCGAAGGGCCTGAAGGTCATGAAGGAGCTCGTGCGCCACTACCACAAGAACGGCGGAAGCGTGATCCAGTTCACCGTGTTCAGCGCGGAGGAGCTGCGCGACGCGCAGGCGCATCCGGAGAAGTACGAAAACCTCCAGGTGCGCGTGTGCGGCTGGAACGTGCGCTGGAACGACCTCTCGAAGCGCGAGCAGGACGCCTATATCCGCCGCGCCGAGAACGTGATGCAGGCGTTCTGATCGCCTGAAACCTTCCCTGTACGGAGGAAACGACACATGAAAGCCACCAGCCTCGCCCTGCTGTTCCTGATGGCCGCCGTCACCGCACTCGCCGACGGCGCGCCCGCGCGCTGCGGCGCCGATTTCACGCTCTACAACGTCATGCCGTTCTCGCCCGGACGCGAGGCGCAGTGCGCCGCGGACTGCCGCGAGTACAGGGACCGCACCGGATGCGACCTCGTGCTCTACTCCCTCACGCTCCACCCGGAGGGCAAGCCCGCGATGGAGAAGGTGGAACGCTACGTCGCCAGCTACCGTGCGCTCCGGCACGAGCTTGATGATTCCGGCGTGCGCCTCGGCGTGCTCGTGCAGGCGATCATCGGGCACTGGCCGCGCGTGGACAAGGACATCGAGGACTGGACGCGCACGGTGAACATCAAGGGCGAGAAAGTGCGGTTCTGCCCGGACGACCCTGGCTTCGCAAAGTACATCGACGACACGTTCACGCTGCTCGCGAAAGAGAAGCCGGCGTTCATCCTGACGGACGACGACGTGCGCGCCTACTCCCATTCCGCCGAATGCTTCTGTCCGCGCCACGTGGCGGCGTTCAACGCGCAACGGGGCACGGCGTATTCGGAGATGACGCTGCGCGCGAAGGTGTCCGCCGCGCGGCAGGACGATCCCGACTACACGACGTTCCTCGCCGTCCAGCGCGACATGATGAACCGTCTCGCAAAACGTTTCCGCACGGCCATCGACGCCGTGGATCCCTCGATTCCCGCCGGCATCTGCGTGGCCGGCGAGGAGACATTCCTCGTGCCGCCGATGGCGCGCGCCATCGCCGCGAAAGGACAGAAGCCGGTGATGCGCGTGTCGACTGGCAGCTACATGGAACGGTACGCCACGCATCTGCCGGGGAACGTCATGCGCATGCTCGGGTTCGCGGAATACTACCGCGACTCCGGCATCGACATCCTCGACGAGGCGGACACCTGTCCGCACAACCTCTGGAGCAAGTCGGCGCTGTCGTTCTTCACCCACTTGGAGGTGGCGTCCTTTTTGGGCTTCACGGGCGCGAAGACTTGGTACGTGAACGGACACAAGGGCCTGACGCCCGTGTCGCGCGCGTACACCGACGTGTTGGCGCGGAACCGGGGTCTCCTTGACGCGCTCGCCCGCGAAGCCGCCGAGTCGCCCGATGCGGAGGGCGTCGCCGTGCCGTGCTTCTCGCGTTTCCCGAAATGGCATGTCGCCGCGAACCACGTCGAGATGTTCATCAATCCCGGTACGTTCGCCGAGCGGGCGTTTGTCCCGTTCGGGATCCCGTTCCGTGCGGAGAAGGACTTCACGCGTGACGGCGTGTACGTGGTGTCGCGCAAGGACGAGGTCACCCGCTTCACGGACGCCGAGCTCGCGCAGGTGTTCTCGCACAAGGTGCTCGTGGCTGCGGAAGCGGCGCTGGCGCTCACCCAGCGCGGGCGTTCAGATCTCATCGGCCTCACGGCCGAGATGAAGGATTTCCGGTTCAACCGCGAACGCGACGTGACGGGCGACGTGACATACACGGCCACGCCGTCGGATCGCATGCCGTATTTCTCCAACCTCGCATCCGGTGCGGAGGTGCTGACGAAACTCGGCTTTTCGCCCTACACCGGATCGCCCGTGTTTGAGGAGACCGCGCCGGGAACGGTTTTCTGGCGCAACGCGCTGGGCGGTACGGTCATCACGTGCGCCTACCACACCGAGATGACGCCCCTGCACAGGTTCTCCGAGGCGCGTAAGGCGTATTTCGTCAAATTGCTCGACCGCCTTGCCGGGCGTCCGTTGCCGTATGTCTGTGGCAACGACCAGGATGTGCTCATTCTCGCACGTGCGCGGAAGGGCGGCGGGTCAATCGTCCTCGCTGCGAACCTCAACTCCGAGCCGATCGACGCGCTTCGCCTACGCGCGCCGGACGCGACGGCCGTGTCCGTCCTCGGCCCCGACGGCATGTGGCGCGCCGTGCCGTTCACGTGCGACGGAGAATGGTTCTCAATTTCAACGAACCTTGCGTTCTACCAGGCAAAGGTGTTCCGAATTACGCGTCAATGAGGCCGATGGCCACGTCGTTGACGTTCGTGCCCGTGGGGCCGGTGATGACGAGGCCTTCCACCGCGGCGAGCGTGGGGTAGGCGTCGTTCTCGGCGAGGGCCTTCTCCACCGAAAGGCCGCATGACCGCAGCTGCGCGGCGGTTTCTCCGTCCACACAGCCGCCGGCGGCGTCGGTGGGTCCGTCCGTGCCGTCCGAGCCGACGCTGACGAGCGCCACGTTCGGAAGTCCGTCGAGGATTGGCGCGGCGGCGAGCGCGAACTCCTGGTTGCGTCCGCCCTTGCCGTGCCCCGTGAGCTTCACCACCGTCTCGCCGCCCATGATGAAGGCGCGGCGCGCACCGTCGGCCGCGTGGGCGCGGACGATCTCGGCGAGACGGCGTCCCGCCGCGCGGGCCTCGTCCGCAACCGCCGTGTCGAGCACCTCGGGCGTGAAACCGCGCGCGGCGCACGCCGATGCCGCGGCGGCGCAGAGCTCGCGGACGCTTCCCGCGACCACGGTCTCCACGTTCGCGACGGCGCGGGGCGTTTCCTGCGCGAGGCAGGCGAGGACGTCGGGAGAGAACTTGAGATTGTACTTCGTGACGACGGCCTGCGCCTGGGCGCAGGTGGAGGTGTCGGCTGCGGCGGGGCCTGAGGCGATCATGTCGAGCGGATCGCCGAGGACGTCGGAGAGAACGATCTGGAAGATGTGCGCGGGCGCGCAGGCCGCCGCGAAACGTCCGCCCTTGACGCGGGAGAGACGCTTGCGGATCGTGTTGATCTCCACGATGTCCGCGCCGCAGGCGAGCAGCTGGCGCGTGACGTCGGCCAGCTCGCCGCCGGAGACGAGCGGTGCCTCGAAGAGGGCGCTGCCGCCGCCGGAGAGGAGGAAGACCACGGTGTCGTGCGGGGAGAGGCCCTTCACGAAGTCGAGCGCGGCCGCCGTCGCGCGGAAGGAGTTTTCGTCCGGCACGGGGTGTCCGGCCTCGTGGCACTCGATGCGCGGAAGGGGATGTTCCACGTGCCCGTACTTCGTTACGACGATGCCGCGCGCAAGGCGGTCGCCCAGCACGTCGCTTGCGGCGGCGGCCATGCGCCAGGCGGCCTTGCCGGCGGCGACAAGCCGAACCTCGCCGGCGAGGTCGAACGAGGTTGAGGAGAGGGCGCGACGCACGGCGGCGTCGGGCTTCACGGCGTCAATGGCGGCCGTGGCGATTTCGATTGCTGTCGGACGAAGGGCGTTCATGGTCAATGGACGAGGTAGACGGCAACGGCGGTGAGGGTGGAGACGAGGCCGATGGCGGCCTCGAAGGGGATGAGGCGCAGGCGCGCGCGCATGTCCATGAAGACCGCGCCGCCCGTCGAGTGGAAGAAGGAACCATGCGGGAAGGAGTCGAGCACCGTGGCGCCGGCATGGACCATCGCGGCGCTGCTCAGCGCCGCGACTCCGGCCTCGGCGAGGGCGGGCGAGAACGTCTGGGCCGCGATGGTGGCGCCGGCCGTGGTCGAGGCCGTCGCGCCTGTTAGCAGCACGCTTGAGACTGGTGCCAGCAGGAAGGCCGGAAGGTGGAGCGCGTTGAGGAGCGATGTCATGTCCCCCTGCAGTGCGGAGACCTTCACGATTCCCGCCACGGTGCCCGTTCCGATGAGCAGGATCGCGACGCCGGTCACCTTCGAGAGGCCAAACTCCGCAAACGCATAACCGTTGCGCAGGTTGCCGGTGGCGAGGATCGACGCAATCCCGCCAAACGGAAGGGCGAGGAAGGGATCGATCTTCACGTTTGCGATCGGGCGCAGGGCAAGAAGCGCGACCACGACGACCGGGCCCACAAGAGCCGCCAAGAGTGGCGGCAGTTTGGAATCGGTCGGGGTGGCGGGCGTTTTGCCCGCGTTCTGGGCGGGCGAGTCGCCCGTCACGCAGACCTCTTCTTCACGCTTCGCAAGCCAGCCGGCGAGCAGGATCGTGGCGGCGAGCGCCGCGAGCGCAGGCACGATGTTGGCAGTCATGAGAGAGGTGAGATCGACTTTGAAGGCTTCGGCCGTCGCGATCGTGTTGGGGTTGGGCGAGATGATGTTGCCGGCTTTGCCGCCGCCGATCATCGCGAGCAGGATGCCGGCGGTGGAGAGGTTGGCGCGGCGCGCGACGGCGAGCGCGACGGGCGCCACGGTGATGACGCTGATGTCGATGAACACGCCCACGGCGCACACGACGAGCGTGGCGACGGCGACGGCCGCCACGGCGAAGTGCCGTCCGAGCGTGTCGACGATCGCGCAGGCGATTCGTTCCGCGCTGCCGGTCTTGATGAGCGCACCCACGAGGACGCCCGAGGCGAGGATGCGCAGGATGGCGGGCGTCATTCCCTGCACGCCAGAGATGGCGTGCGTGACCGTGTCGGCGAGGCTCCCTCCGCCGGCGAGACCGCCGACAAGGGCTCCCACCATGAGCGCGTAGGCGGGTTGCATGCGCAGCATGACGAGCGCGATGGCCAAGGCCAGGCCAATGGTTGTGCCAAGGGTTGAAAACAGGGGTTCCATTTCTCACTTCCCAATCGTGTATGAAATCTTGGTGTTGGATGCCGCCGGATGGGCGTTGCCCTTTACGCCGACGTGGAACACGCCCCAGCCCGTGCCGTTCCACTCTCCGTAGTCGATGCGGTACGGTTCGATGTAGGCATGGCGGTGCTTGCCTTTCGCGCTCGGCGCGAGGTGCTCGCCGTCCACGTCCTTTGCGGCCCTGGAGGCGTTGTAGGGGTACGCGTGGTAGACGAGGAAGCGCTTGCCGGCGTCGTCGCGGAAGAAACTCGCGTGGCCCGGTCCCTGGAGGTCGAGGCCGGGCAGGTGTTTGCCGCGCGTGTTGGCGATCGTGAAGATGGGGTTGAACTCGAACTTCGTCCAGCTGGAGGTCTTGAGCGGGTCTTCGCCCGTCCAGGTGAGCTGTCCGAGACCGTAGTTCGTCCAGTATCCGCTGCCGGAATAGATGAGGTACACGTCGCCTTTGTCGCCGTAGACGGCCGTCGCGCCTTCGACGACGCGCGGGAAGTAGGGGGCCGCCTTCTTTTTCACGGGATCCCTGTAGCCCGTGCGGGATGCGCCCACCGTCTCCCAGAACTGCGTGGGGACGGTGACGATGCCGCTGTCGGTGGCGAGCTGCCACGGGGTCTTGAGCCGGGCAATGCGGATCTCCTGGTAGAAGTTCCGCGTGCCGCGTCCCGTCTCGGTCACGTACAGGACGTAGACGCCTTTCCACTCGCCCGTGCGGATGACGAGGGCCGACTGCCCGACCGCCCATTCGGCGTAGGGCTGGCCGGCCTTGTCGAGGACGAGCTGCGAGGCGAACTTCTCGCCCGTGACGGGGTGGCCGTAGGGTCCGGCGGGGTCGCCTGAGAGCGACTTCAGCACGACGCTCTTCACGTGGCGGGAGTCGTCGGTGGCGGCGTCGCGGAGCGCCACGAACATGTACCAGCCCGCGTGGCCCGGGAAGTCGGCATCGGCGTAGTGGTGGATTTCCGGACTCCACGTGCCGCTTACGCCGCTGTAGCCGAGCGCCTTCACGGTCGGATCGAAGGCGCTGTCGTAGGCAACGGCCTGCGCGCAATCCGACGCCGCAAGGCCGGCGAGCGTGTTGGCTGCGAACACGTTCACCTTCGTGGCGCCGGTCTGCGTGAGATAGAACCTGCCCCCGTGGCGGAAGAGCCACGGGTCGGCGCAGCGTTTCCGGAGGAGCGTCGAATCGAGCGTTTCGACTCGGCCGGCGAACGCGCACGCGCCGGCAAGGACGAGGCACGCGGCTGGGATGAGGCGTTTCATGCCGCCATTTTACCAAGGATGCGGAATCTGCGCAAGGGTTCGCCGGCATTCGTTCACAAAATCGCAGAATCAAAATGCTTTGCGCTCACCTACATCAAGTACAACTCCGGTCCCGAAAAGCACTCCATCCTCGGCCTCTGGCTGCCGAAGTGAGCTTCCGTTTTCCGTGCGCGGCTTGAAACGGACGGCGGGATGTGGTATCATGTCGGCGTTTTTACTTTCACAGACCGCTGAAACGAGGAGTCAACGCATGAAACACCTGCAAACGTTCATCACGCTGGCGCTCGGCAT
>JAFRSR010000409.1 GCA_017427485.1 Kiritimatiellia bacterium | reverse complement strand
GGCTGGACTCTCGCGACCCCGGTCTCAACTTCAGGCTGACCTACGACCCGGACGAGACGCCAGTCAGCAATCAAACAATCAAACAGTCAAACAATCAAACAATTTCACGCCCCCGCATGGCCATCCTGCGCGAGCAGGGCGTCAACGGCCATATCGAAATGGCGGCGGCGTTCGCGCTCGCGGGTTTCGAGAGCGTGGACGTGCACATGACCGACCTCCTTGCGGGACGCGTTGACCTTGCGGACTTCCAGGGCCTCGTCGCGTGCGGCGGCTTCAGCTACGGCGACGTGCTGGGCGCGGGCAGCGGCTGGGCGCGGTCGATCCTCTTCAACCGCAGGCTCAAGGCGATGTTCAAGAAGTTCTTCCACCGGAAGGACACCTTCTCGCTCGGCGTGTGCAACGGCTGCCAGATGCTCTCGCAGCTCAAGGACATCATCCCCGGCGCCGAGGCGTGGCCGGAGTTCAAGCGCAACATTTCCGAGCAGTTTGAGGCGCGCTACTGCACGCTCGAGGTGCTCGACTCGCCGTCGATCTTCTTCAAGGGCATGGCGGGGAGCCGCATCCCGATCGCCGTCGCGCACGGTGAAGGCCGAGTGGAGTGGCCATCCTTCGGGGTGGCGGGCGTCTCGCCCGCAACTGGGGCGGCGGGCATCCTGCCCGCCGCCATCCCCGCCCTCCGCTACGTGGACGGCCGCGGCCACCCGACGGAGCGCTATCCGTGGAACCCGAACGGCTCGGCGGGCGGCCTGACGTCGTTCACGACGCGCGACGGCCGCGCCACGATCATGATGCCGCACCCGGAGCGCGGCTTCCGCGCGGCGCAGCTCAGCTACAATCCGGGCGTGTTCACCGGCGAGGCTGGCCCCTGGATGCGCATGTTCCGCAATGCCTACGCCTTTGCGACGCAACAGTAGAAAGGAGTTGCAATGGCTATTTCTCGGAACACAGTAGTCCCTGAATGGTTCAATCCTAATCCATGGTTCCCTCCTTATGAATTGCGTACGAGCATTTTTCAGGAGGCTATGCAAGACGTCTACGACTTCCTCTATGATGTGAATGTCGGACTTCGGGGAAAAGGGTTGCCTCGTCTAGATGATATGTTGAGGCCTGCCGCTCTGTCAGGTATCCTTTCGGACATGCTAACTGCGCGTATCGCCGCCCACTCTCAGACGTTATGTGAAAACAAGTATTTCAACGGACATCCTGACCTCATCGTCTGCGGCGTCTACGCAAACGACGCCGTCAAGGCGGGAGAAGAGGGAATTGAGATCAAGGCAACGCGAAAAACCGGAGGTGCCGTCGATACGCATGGCGCGCGGAAGCAGATCATGTGTGTTTTTGTCTACGAGGTCGACAACCACACCCAGCCCGTTGACGATCGCGCTCCGCTGACGTTTACCGAGGTCTACTTAGGGCCCGTCGAAGTTACTGATTTTCGCCGCAATGCCCGTGGGGAGCTGGGCACGCGCACGGCGACGCTTGACGCCGAGGGCATCAAGAAGCTTCGACGGTACTGGCTGTATCTTCGTCCAAGGTCGTCCGCAGCTTCGCCAGCTTCGGAATAGCAGTGCAGGCAAGTTCGTAGTAATTTTGGTCGCGTTCAACACCTTTGCTGGCATAGCCAACGGCCTCGGCGGCGGCAAGTGTTGATCCTGATCCGGCGAATGGATCGACTACAATCCCCTTGCCGAGAGGAAGTGCGGCGCGGACAATTTGGCGTAGAAAGTTCTGAGGCTTCAGGCTCGGGTGATTTGCTAAGTTACGCTCGGATTTATTTGTTGGAGCCGACTTTATGACATCGCCAAACGGGCGTTCGTCGCTGATACGGCGGAATCCGCCCGTTCCCCATTTCCGCAGGTTGTCTTTGACACGGCCCTCCAGGGGTTTGCGAAAGACAAGCCATGGTTCCCACATAGAACGTGGCATCACGCTGACATCAGGGAATTCCCTTTCGGCGTTTTTAGGGCGATCCCCGCCCCGCATGGTCATTGTGAGGCGGATGATTTCGCCACGCCGTTCAAGACCAGCAGACACCAATGTACTGGAGACAAAGTAGGAAAGGAGTGGATTTGATGCCACGATTACATTGGCACCTGGAACAAGTTTCGGCATGAGGGCCGTTCCCCAGTCAAAGAAGAATTCATGGAGTTGACGCATTTGGTCTTTGTCGAGTACGGTAAATCGCGGTAGCGGTGCACGTTGGTTCCCGTCGAAGTTCGGCGGTTTCCGCCAGACGCCGCCTTTCCCTTCTCGGAGTTTAGTAAGTTCCTTTGGCGTGTATTCCTGTAATCCGTATGGAGGGTCTGTTACGATGGCATGGATGCTGTTATTGTCCTGTGCGCCAAACCAGTCAAGGCAGTCCTGGCGGTAAAGTTCTGCCGATCCATAGCAAAAAGGTTTGACAGTCTGGTGCGCCCCCGTTTCATCTGTGCTTTGGGGATTGGCAATCGGACGGTTCAGCTGATAAAGGCCTCGCTCTGTACGAAGGAATTTCCCAGGCGTATTCAAAAGAAGGTATGACCGAATGGATGAACTCGGCGTTGCACCGATTTCTATGTTGACGCGTGCGGTCAATTTTGTTACGGAAATAGGTTCCCCGATGCGTTGCATAACCGCCAGAATGGCGTCACGTACGAAACCTGGGGCATTCCGCTCTGATGTAGGTAAATTGAACATGAAAATAGTATATGACGTCTGGACGTCATTGTAAAGGGGGAAAATGAATAATTTTCAAGGACAGCATTCCTGCGCGCGGTGCGGTTGTGGTATACTGCTTTGCCATGAACGAAGCCATGCAGACAAAGGGTACCTTGAGGCAGCAGATGCGCGCGCGGCGGAGGGCGTTGTCGCCCGAAGCCCGCGCCCGCGCCTCGGAAATCGTCTGCGCGAAGCTCGCTGCCAATGGCACGATTGCGGTTCGGACCCATCCATACGACGACGGCGGCGCGATTGCGGTCTATCTCGCCTCGCCGGAGGAAATCGACCTGTCCGGCTTTATCCGCGAAATGTTGGCTCGGGATGTCACGGTCGTCTCCCCGCGATGGAACGGCGAAACATACGAGCTGGCAAAGCTGAAAGGACTCTCCGAGCGCCATCTTCGGCGCGGCCCGATGAACATCCTTGAGCCCGCAGAGGCTGAGCTCGTCGAACCGTCGGATGTTGCCGTGTGGATCGTTCCGGGCCTTGTTTTCACCCAGGACGGCAAGCGCATCGGCTATGGCGGCGGATGGTACGACCGCCTGCTTGCCGGTGCGAAGTCTTCGCTCAAGATCGGCGTCGCGCACGAGTTCCAGATCGTTGACGACCTGCCGCACGAGCCACACGACATTCAGTTGACTTGCGTTGTCACCGATTCTCTCGCCGACAGGCATATCGAATTTGCCGAGACACCAGATGGCTTCCGCGCATTAGTGACGGTCGACTCGCTCATGGCGCGCCGAGCTCTTTTCATCGTTTCGATTTTGGGACTTTACACGTTCGCCGCCCTCCCATTGTCTACGCTTCTCTATCCGCTAGCGGTCTCGGTCTCTTTTTTGCCGACCTGGTTATGTACATCCATTCTGATTGCGATGGTTGTGTTCAGTCTTGCCTCCATTGTCGCGCTGATGCGATTCTGCGGGGGCCCCGATCGTGGCGAAATTGAAGTAAAGGGCGAGGAGGGTGTTTGCCGAAGAAGATTTGCAGGATTGTATTCTCTCCGCGACATCCGTTTTCACTGGACGCCTTGGACAAAGGCCGAATCAGACGGATTGTGTTTTTATTCGGCTCCCGGGGCGCGCATGGTGTCGGTCGTGACGGGTGCCGAAAGGAGCAACCTGTTCCACACATACGAATCTGCCGCCGTCGAACTGGCAATCCGCATGAATCTCTCGCATCGCATTGGTTCCGAACGAATGGCGGCCGCCCAGGATGCAGTGCTTGCCCATCTTCCGCGTGGAATGCGCATCGTACGAACCGATGATTCGGAAACGATGGAAGTTTCCGTACATTCACTGACGGGCATTGGCTCGGCATTGGGAATCTACGGGTTACTGGGCCTAGTCGGCACGCTCGTCGCCTTCTGGTTGGCGCGATGGACATCGGTCCTCCTCGTAATATTACCAATCCTGTGGGGTGCATTGCTTCTGGCCATTGCATACCATGCGCTGTGGACGCTCTTCGGGAGGCATCGTCTGAGAATCGCGGGAGGTGTGTGCGATTACGAGGCGGAACTAGGCCCGCGCGTGAAGCGGCGGCATTTTACGTTGACGAGAGACTCGTCGGTCTCCTGTTCCGCCGGTCATTCGTTGTGCATAGTTTCCGCAGAAGACGATCGCCATTACTGCTTCAATGATCTCCCTTCCCGCTGCTACCTGCCGCTCATGGCTTTTGTTCAGAAGCATATACGGCGTTCCGCACCGTAATCGCATGTTCAGTCCCAGAATCATTTTCCCTCAGCGCGCGGGGATTATGGTATAATACACACATTCCGCAAGGGACGGAATGTGATTTCGCCCCCGAGGAGGACATCGCCGACCCTGAGGAGGACGACTCTGAGGAGAACGATTGATGAGTGAAGAGCAGAAGACAGAAACGACGTTCGAGCAGTCGCTCGCGCGGTTGGAGCGGATTGTCTCCGAGATGGAGGGCGGGACGTTGCCCCTCGACGACATGATGAAGCGCTTTGAGGAGGGCCGTACGCTCGTGGCCGAATGCACGAAGCAGCTGGAGGGCATTCGCCAGCGCATCGAGAAGGTGACGTCCGCCGTTCCGCCCGCCGTGGAGCCCCTGAACATTTTATGACAAAAGACATCTACGTACAGGCCAAGGCCGACCACATCGCCTCGCTCGCCCGCGCGACCCCGCTCTCCGCGGTCGAGGAGCTCGTGTGGAACGCCCTTGACGCGGACGCACGGGAAGTGCGCGTGGACCTTGTGCAGAACGCGCTGGGCGGCATCGACGCCGTGCGCGTGTCGGACGACGGCACGGGCATCGACATCCTTCGCAGCGAGGAGACGTTCGGTTCCCTCGGCGGCAGCTGGAAACTGCAGGATGCGGGCACGACGGCCTCCCACCACCGCCGTCTCCACGGTCGGCACGGGCGCGGTCGCTTCAAGGCGTTCGCCCTCGGCACGCACGTGGAGTGGCGCACCACGATGAAGGCCGGCGACGCGCTGCTCTCCTACACGCTGGCGGGCGACGCAAGCGATCCGGGCGTGTTCCACGTCGCGCCGGCGACTACGCCGGGTCCCGCCACGGGCACGGAGGTGTTCGTGACGGGCGTGCGCGCGACGGTGGATTCGCTGACGCGGCCCGAGATGGTGGTGCAGACGCTGGCGGCGAAGTTCGCGCTGTACCTGAAGGCCTATCCCGGCGTATCGGTGTATTTCTGCGGATTGCCCGTCTCGCCCGTCATCGTCCAGAAGAAGACGACCGACTACACGGTGCGCCTGGAATCCGGACAGGAGGCAAAGCTCGAGGTGATCGAGTGGCGGAAGAAGTTTGCGGGGAAGGGTCGCATCGTGTTTTGCGGACGCGACGGCTTCACGCTTTACGAGCGCCCGTCGGGTGTCCGTTCGGGACAGCCGTTCAGCTATACGGCCTATCTCGTGGGCGCGCGCTTCGGCGAGCTGGCGGCGGAGAACGCGCTTGTGATGGACGAGCTCCATCCCGAAGTGCGTGCGTGGCTGGACGCGACGCGCGCGATCCTGAAGGAGCATTTCCACCGGCGGGCCGAGGAGGCCGTGCAGGAGCGTCTCCGCCGCTGGATCGACGAGAAGATCTATCCGTTCGCGCCGGACGACGCAAGCGAGGCGCGGGCCGCGTTTGACGCGGGGGTTGCCGAGATGCGCGCGCAGATCGACGGTTTCGATTCCATGCCGGTAGCAGAACGCGGCTATCTCTTCTCCCTCATGCGAAAGGCGGTGAGGTGAGCCGATGTTCGCCGCTTGGGCCAGCGATCCGTGGAGCAGTACGTGGAACCTCCTCTCGGACGGCGTCGCGATCATCATCATCGCGGTGCTGCTGTTGCTCGGCGTCCTGCTCGGCTACGCGCTGCGCGGGCTTGTCGGCCGTTGGCGGGCGGAGACCATCGAGAAGCGGATGCGCCTCCGCGAGGAGGAGAGCGAAAGCGAGATCAAGGCGAAGCTGAAGGAGGCGGACATCGCCGCGCGCGCGGCCGTCGTGCGGGCGAAGGAGGAGTTCGACGTGTCCGCGAAGAAGCGCCGCGCCGAGCTCCAGGCCGTCGAAGACCGTCTCTCGCAGCGCGAGAACATGCTGGACCGCCGCGCCGAGCAGCTGGATGAGAAGGTCGCCGCCGTGGAGGCGAAGCAGTCCGCCGTCGCCGCCGCCGAGAAGAAGGCGACGGAGGACGTTGCCGCGGCGGACCGCCGTCTGCGCGAACTCGCGCGGATGACGCACGAGGAGGCGCGCCGGGAGATCCTCACGCGCGCGAACGCGGAGCTCCGGGCGGATGCGGCCATCCTCTCCCGCCGCATCCAGGAGGCCGCGCGCGAGCAGGGCGAGACGGTCGCCCAGCGTCTCGTGGCGGACGCCATCCAGCAGTGCGCCGTTATGCACCTGAACGAGCTGGCGACGACGGCGGTGTCGCTTCCGAATCCGGAGATGAAGGGCCGCATCGTCGGCCGCGACGGACGCAACGTGCGCGCGTTCGAGGCGGAGACGGGCGTGACCCTGCTGCTGGACGACGCGCCGGACACGGTCGTCCTCTCCGCGTTCGATCCCCTGCGCCGCGAAATCGCCCGCCGCGCGTTGACGGCGCTGATCGCCGACGGGCGAATCCATCCCGCGTCGATCGAGAGCGCCGTGGCGACCGCGCGGGAACAGATGGCCGTCGCGAACGAGGAGGCCGGGACGGCCGCGGCCGCGGAGGCCGGCGTGCCGGGGCTTCCCGCCGACGTGCTGCGCCTTATGGGCGCGCTCGCCTTCCGTACGTCCTTCACGCAGAACGTCCTGCGGCATTCCGTGGAGGTGGCGCTCCTTATGGGAACGATGGCCGCGGAGATGGGGCTTGACGCGGCGCGCGCCCGGCGCATCGGCTTCCTGCATGACATCGGAAAGGCGCTCACCGCCGAGAAGAAGGGCGCGCACGCCGTCATGGGCGCCGAGTTCCTGAAGTCCCGCGGCGAGGACGCCACCGTGTGCGCGGCTGTCGCCGCCCACCATTCGGATCCCGGCACGGACGGCGGCGTGTACGGCGTGCTCTGTTCGGCGGCGGACGCGATTTCGTCCGCGCGCCCCGGCGCGCGCCAGGAGAGCCTCGGCGACTACGTGCAGCGGCTCGAGGCAATCGAGAAGCTGGCGCGGTCGCATGCCGGCGTCACGAACGTCTATGCCGTCCAGGCGGGACGCGACCTTCGTGTGCTGGTGGATCCCGACGCCGTCCTGGACACGGACATCCCGACCCTTGCCGCAGACATCTGCCGGGACATCTCCGCACATGTGAAGTTCCCGGGCCTCATCCGGGTGACCGTGATCCGAGAACGCCGGTGCGTGGAGTACGCGAAGTGAGTGTTGTTTCGTAAAACCAAAACCAGAAAGGTTAAAAATGATCAAGCAAATCGTGAGTGCAAGTATGGGCGTGGCCGTGTGGGCGGCCATGGCCGCCGAGGGAGTCAGTCCACGGCCCGAGCTCCTGGCTTCAGTAGAGTTTGCGTCCTTCTCTGCTTTTCAGCAGAAGGTCGTCGACCTCGGGGCGACCATCAACAATCCCGTCGTGTCGATGATGGCCGTTCCGTCCGTGCAGAACGCGCTGACGGAGAAGTTCGGGAAATTCCGGCAGGACGAGACGGTCCTGCTCCTGTGCTATGCGGACATGGCGGCGCTCCGCAAGACGATGGCGGCGGATTTGGGCGAAGCGGCTGACGCCCTGGATGCCGTGTTGCTGTACCCCAGCGCCGAGGGGCCGAAGGAGTTCATCGACAGCCATCCCGAGGCGAAGAAGAATCCCGACGGCTCGATTGAGCTGGAGGACGGTATCGTCGCCCAGTACTCCGCGGACGGTCGCCTCTGCGCCTTTGGCTCGAACGCGGCCATGGCGAAGCAGGCGCTTGCGTCCGCATCGACCTCCAAGGCGACGGGACAGCCGCTGGTTCGTCTGGACGTGACGGAGGCCGGATTGGGCCTCCTGGCCGATCTCCATCGGAAAATGATCGAAGAGCAGGCCAAGGAGGCGCGGGCTGAACCGCAGGCCGGGAAGGAACAGATGGCCGCCCTCGTCGCCACGTTCCTGAAGTTACAGCGGACGATGTCGCAGCGGCAGAACGCGAAGATCCGCTCGTTCGCGCGGCTGACTGCAAGCGTGGACCTGGACGGGACGGGTCTGGTATTCAAGGGCGCGGCGACGGCGAAACCGGGCGCCCCCGTCTCGCCGGCCGCCGGGTTCACGCTGCCGGCCGGCGTGCTGGACGCCATGCCAGCCGGCGCTCCGCTGTTCCTGGCCGCCAATACCTGGCTCTCGGGTAGCATCCAGAGCGAGCAGGATTACCGTGCCGTGATCGACGACGCATGCGGGATGCTCGACGCGCTCGCCACGTGCGCGCAGAGCGAGACGAACTGCGCGGCAATCGTGAAGGAGCTCTGCACGGCGGGCAGCGACCTGCTGAAGGCTTCGCCGGTTCCCGCGCCGGGCGACTGGGGCGTGCTCGCGGTCGCCTTCGGGCCGCAACAGGAACCGTATCTGATCGGGAACGGCGCGTGTGCGCAGGCGCCTCAGGCACTTGCGGCGAACAGCCGTTTCTGCGCCGCTGTGGCCGCGGCGGTCGAGAAGCCGTGGCCGGGCGTCCTTTGCGCGAAAGACGCGAGCCTGACAGTGAACTGGCCTCGTCTCGTCGATGTGGTCGCGGCAATGGATTCGAAGGCGAATGACGTTCAAGCTAACGAAAAGGATAAAAAGTTGCTTGCCTCCATCGTGGGCGGACCGGAAAGCGAGATTGGGGCGGCGCTTACGTCGCAGACGGCGTACCGCTTCTATGCCGGAGTCAAGGGCTTCACGCCGCCCGCGGCGGCGCCGTCGGGCGAGAAGCGCTTCGCGGCCGCGTTGCCGGAAGCCGTCGCGGCCCGTCCGTCCAGCGCGTTCTATCTGTCTCTGTATTCCCTTCTGCGCGACAACGTGCTGCCGATCGCCCTGAAGGTCGCTCCGCAGGAACAGGAGATTCAGTCGCTCATGGCCGTGCTGCCGCCCGCCGGCGCGAACGGCGCGTTCGCCGGCGCGAGCTGGGAGGAGAAGGGCGGTTCGCGCTGGCTCTTCCGCGTCACGAAGGACGAAATCCGGAGCATCGGCATGGCTGTCAACGCGGTGATGGCCGCGCAGGCGCAGTCCGCGAAGTGAGACGAACGGATGAAACGCTGCATCTGGATGTGCGCTGGACTGGCGCTCGCGGCCGCACAGGCGGGGCTCGTTGAAGAGACGCATTCCAAGCCCGTGCTGGCCGTCTCTGTCGAGGTGGCTCCCTTTGCGGACGTCCGCCAGAAACTGACGTCGTTCGGCACGCTGGTGAACAATCCCATCGTGCCGATGGCGCTCGTTCCGGCCATCCAGTCGGCGATTGAAGAGAACATGGGGAACCTCCGCCCGGACGCGGCCATCAAGGTCTGCGCCTACGTGTACCAGCCCGCCTGGCAGATCGCCGTGACGAGCGAGGTGGCGTATGCGGCGGAGGACCTCATTAAGACGGAGGTCGTCTACGTCGATCCGCCGAAGTCGCCTCTCCCGCTCGTGCGCGCGGAAATCACCGCCGTCGGATTGGCCGCGTTTGACGACTACATCTCGCAGGACGAAGATGAGGGGCGCCGCGCGCGCAAGGCGATGGGTGACGAGATTTCGCTTTTCGACCGCTGGCTTCGCCTCTGCGACGAGAACAAAGACCCTGCGATGGAGGTGGACCTGCACGCCTACGCGCGTGCGGTCTTCACGTGTGACCTTGACCCGCGCATCGGCCTCTCGCTCGAATTCGTAATGGAGCCGCGGCCCGGCAAGAGTATCTCCCCCGTCGCCGGTTCGCGTCTGCCCGCCGGCGCGCTGGACGGCGTGCCGGCCAATGCGCCGGCCGTCGTGGCGTGCAATGACAGGGTCGCGAGCCTGTGCAGGGACGAGACGGAATGGAAGACTTCGTGCGAGAGTTCCGCCCGCATCGCCGAGGGTCTTGCCCGGCATGCGCTGAAGCAGCCGAATGTCCGGAAGTACGAACCCGTCCTGAGCGGCCTGGTTGCCGCGTGCGCGGCATATGTCCGCAGCACGCCATTTCCGGCCGCGGCGGATTGGAGCGTATGCGCGCTTGCGTTTGGACCGCGCCGCGAGCCGTACTTCGTGCTGGACGGCGTCTCGGCTACGGCACGGCAGATGGACGCTCTCGACGCGCGTTTCCTCGATGCAGTTGCCGCCGCCGTTGAGAAGCAGTGGCCGGGGCGCGGCCTCGTGCGCGCGTCCGCCGGCCGGTTGACGGTCGACTACGCGGCTGCGCTGGACGTGGCCGCCGCCGAAGCGCAGGTGAAGGGAGCGGACAGGGAGCTTGCCAAGGCGAAGCTCCGGCTCGGCGCGATTCTTGGTTCCACGACCGGCGAACTGGCCGTGGTGCCGTTGGCCGGCACGGCGCATGCCGCAATCTACGGACCGGCCGGGTTCTGCCGTCCCGCTTTGCCGAAGCCGACGGGAGAGGCCCGGCTCGCGGCCATGCTGCCCGAAACGGCGGCCGACCGTCCCTCGAGCGCCGGCTGGCTGTCCTGCTACGCGCTGGCTCGCGATTTCGTCCTGCCCGTGGCGGCCGAGTTCGTGTCGAAGAAAGACCAGGCGCTGTACCGGTCCATGGTGCAGGCCCTGCCCGGCGCCGGGCCTGCCAGCGCCATCGCCGGGGCCTACTGGGCCCGCACCGACGGCTCGCACCGCTTCCTTTTGCGCGTCACCGCGGACGAATTGAAGAACTACGGCGCGGTGTACAACGGGGCCGCAGCCGCGTGGCTGCGATTGGGGGGCTTCAGCGGCAAGTGATTTTCCGAAAGAGACAACAAAGAAGAAGATGATGGACAAAAGATACGACGCCAAGGCCGCCGAGGCCAAATGGTACCCGATCTGGGAGAAGAACGGATATTTCCACGCGGAGCCGTCCGAGGGCGGCACGCCCTACTCGGTGGTGATTCCCCCGCCCAACGTGACGGGCATCCTGCACATGGGCCACGCGCTCAACCAGACGATCCAGGACGTCCTCGTGCGCTGGCGCCGGATGAGCGGCTTCAACACGCTGTGGCTGCCGGGCACGGACCACGCCGGCATCGCGACGCAGAGCGTCGTCGAGAAGGCGCTCGACAAGGAGGGCCTGCGCCGCCAGGACCTCGGGCGCGAGAAGTTCCTCGAGCGCGTGTGGGCGTGGAAGAAGCAGTACGGCGGCACGATCGTGCACCAGCAGCGCATGCTCGGCAACTCGACGGACTGGCAGCGCGAGCGCTTCACGTTCGACGAGGGGTGCTCAAAGGCCGTGACGAAGGTCTTCGTGCAGCTGTTCAAGGAAGGCCTCATCTACAAGGGCGACTACATCGTCAACTGGTGTCCGCACCACCAGACCGCGCTCGCGAACGACGAGGTGGAGCACGAGGCGAACCACGGCTCGCTCTGGTACATCAAGTATCCGGTGGTCGGTTCCGAGAAGGGCGCCGCGGGCGAGCCCTACAAGGACTACGTGATGGTGGCCACGACGCGTCCCGAGACGCTGCCGGGCGACACGGCCGTGGCCGTGAACCCGAAGGACGAGCGCTACGCGCACCTCGTGGGCAAGACCGTGATCCTGCCGCTGACCGGCCGCGAGATCCCCGTCATCTCCGACATGTACGTGGAGAAGGAGTTCGGCACGGGCATCGTGAAGATTACGCCCGCGCACGACCCGAACGACTTCCTCGTGGGCAAGCGCCACAACCTCGAGTCGATCAACATCATGACCGAGGACGCGCACATGAACGCGCTCGCGGGCGCGAAGTACGAGGGCATGGACCGCTGGGAGTGCCGCAAGGCGCTCGTCGCCGACCTCGAGGCCGAGGGCTACCTCGACCACATCGAGGAGTACGACAACCAGGTCGGCCACTGCTACCGCTGCCACGAGGTGGTTGAGAGCCGCCTCTCCAAGCAGTGGTTCGTGCGGATGAAGCCGCTCGCCGAGCCCGCCATCGCCGCCGTGAAGAGCGGAGAGGTGAAGTTCGTGCCGGAGCGCTGGAGCAAGATCTACTTCAACTGGATGGAGAACATCCAGGACTGGTGCATCTCCCGCCAGCTCTGGTGGGGCCACCGCATTCCCGCTTACTACCTCAAGGCCGACCTTGAGGCGAAGAAGGACGAGCCGCTCTTCGTGGTGGAGGAATCCGCCGAGGCCGCGCTCGCGGCGATGAAGGAGAAGACCGGCAACGGCGCGCTCACGCTTGACGACCTCGAGCAGGACCCCGACGTGCTCGACACGTGGTTCTCCTCGTGGCTGTGGCCGTTCTCGACGATGGGCTGGCCGGAGAAGACGGCTGACCTGGACTACTACTACCCGACCACGGACCTCGTGACGGCGCAGGACATCATCTTCTTCTGGGTGGCCCGCATGATGATGGCCGGCATCCACTTCATGAAGAAGCCGCCGTTCAGGAACATCGTCATCCACGGCATCGTGCGCGACGCGCAGGGCCGGAAGATGTCGAAGTCCCTCGGCAACTCGCTCGACCCGCTCAAGATCATCGAGGAGCATTCCGCCGACGCGCTCCGCTTTTCGCTCGCGCTCATCACCTCGCTCGACTGCGACTCGAAGGTCGACATGAAGAAGTTCGAGGTCGGCCGCAACTTCTGCACGAAGATCTGGAACGCGGCGCGCTTTATGGAGATGAATCGCGAAGCGATGCCGCAGGCGGGGTTCGGGGCCGCCGGAGGCCCCGTCCAGTTGTCCTCCGACGAGAAGCACATCCTCCTCGCCTGCGACAAGGCGTGCGCGAAGATGAAGGACCTGCTGGAGAAGTACCGCATCCAGGACGGCGCGCTCGCCATCTACGACTTCTTCTGGACGCAGATCTGCGACTGGTACGTGGAGTACGCGAAGGACGCGCCCGACAAGGCGACCGCGTTCGCGATCCTGCGCGACGTCTTCTGGAAGGCGCTCCGCCTGCTGCATCCCTACATGCCGTTTGTCACCGAGGAGGTGGCGCACCAGCTCGGCTTCCTCGGCGAGAACGAGACGATCCTCCTCGCCAAGTATCCGACGGGCTACACGGACGAGGAGAAGAAGGCGTGGGGCCTCACGGACGAGGTCTACGACTACGTGAACGCCAAGCGCGAGATGATCACGGCCCTGCGCGCCCTCCGCGCGGAGTACAAGGTGAGTCCCGCCGCGTTCGTGAAGGTGGTCGTCCAGTGCCATGACGCGTCCGTCGCGGCGCAGCTCGCCGCCGACCTCGCCTCGCTCAAGAAGGCGCTCCGCGCCGAGGAGGTGGAGATCGTGACGGACGACGCCGACCGCGCGATGCCCGGCACGCTCACGAAGCTCGGCACGATCTACCTCTCGCTCGAAGGTCTTGTCGACAAGGCCGCCGAGGCGAAGCGCGTGGCGGCCGAGCTGGAGAAGACGCGCGGGTTCATCCGGTCCATCGACGCGAAGCTCGCGAACGAGAACTTCGTGGCGCACGCGCCGGCCGCCATCGTCGAGGGACAGAAGACCAAGCGCGCCGAGCTCATCGCGAACGTGGCCCGGCTTGAGAAACTCGCGAAGCTCTTTGCATAGGAGATTGTCCATGCAGACCGTCACAAACCAGATCAAACAGTCGATGGCGGGATCCAGCTGGATCCGCAAGATGTTCGAGAAGGGGCTCGAGCTCAAGAAACGCTACGGCGCGGACGCGGTGTGCGACTTCTCGCTCGGCAACCCCGACGTGCCGCCGCCCGCGAAGACGAAGGAAATCCTCGAAGGGCTTGCCGCGAAGGCAATCGAGCCGCTTGGCCTCGGCTACTGTCCGAACGCCGGCATCCCCGCCGTGCGCGAGGCGATCGCCGCCTACCTCTCGATGCAGCAGCAAGCCGAGGTTAAGCCCGGCAACGTGGTGATGACCGTCGGCGCGGCCGGCGCGCTCGTGGCGTTCTTCCGCGCCGTCATCGAGCCGGGCGACGAGGTGATCTGCCCGGCGCCATACTTCGTGGAGTACGGCAGCTACTGCGGGCACTTTGGCGGCGTGCTGAAGGCCGTGGATTCGAAGCCCGAGGAGGGGTTCCGTCCCGACTTCGACGCGATGGAGAGGACCGTCGGGCCGAAGACGCGCGCGATTCTCGTGAACTCCCCGAACAACCCGACGGGCTGCATCTACGCGGCGGAGGACATGGCGCGCCTCGCGGCGATCGTCGACCGCGTGAACGCGGCGCGCGAGGCGGAAGGGGGGCGTCCGCTCTTCCTCCTCAGCGACGAGCCGTACCGCGCGTTCGCCTACGACGGCGCGACGGTGCCGGCCGTCCTGCCGCTCACGCCCTACGCCGTCGTGCTCGGCTCGTTCTCGAAGACGCTTTCGCTCGCGGGCGAGCGCATCGGCTACCTGGCGATCGGCTCCGCGATGCCGGACGGCGATACGCTCATGAACGCCGTGACGCTCACGAACCGCACGCTCGGCTACGTCAACGCGCCGGTGCTCGGCCAGCGCCTCGCGGCGGCGCTTCTGGACCAGACGGTCGATCTCGAGATCTATGACCGCCGCCGCCGCCTGATGGCGAAGGTGCTGTCCGACGCGGGCGTCGAATTCGTGATGCCGAAGGGCGCGTTCTACTTTTTCCCGAAGGCGCCGGGCGGCGACGACCTCGCGTTCGTGGACGCCCTGCAGGACGAGCGGATCCTCGTCGTGCCCGGGCGCGGTTTCGGCATGGCCGGCCACGTGCGCCTCTCGTGCAGTGTGGACGAGGCGATCATCGCGCGCAGCGCGGAGGGATTCGCGCGCGCCATGGCGAAGTTCAAGTGAGGAGGCGTCGATGAAGGCACGGTTGGGATGGGCGGTGGCTCTTGCGTGCGGGGTCGTCTGCGCGGCCGAGCCGGCGCGCGCACCGATGGACTGGAAAAGCGTGCATCCCGAGGCGATTGCCGCCTGGAAGTCCGCGAACAACGCGCCGGACGGCGTGGTCGCGGATGCCGCGTCGCATACCGTCCGCTTTCTCGTGGAGGCGACGGGCCTGGCACCGGCCGAACCAGCCGAGTTCTTCGCCATCGGCCCGCTCTCCGACCGCGCGTACGAGTCGCTCTTCGTGACGGTGGCCTCCCCGGCGGCGGTTGCCGACGCGATCGAGCGTGCGGGCGTGCCGCGCGGCGTGCCGTCCGACATCATTGGCGCACGCCTGTGGCCGTCCGGCGAGAAGCTCACGCTTTCCGCCGTGCCGCTCTCCACCAACGTTTCGGAGCGGGCCGTCCTGGCGTTCGCCGATCTGCTCGAGGACACGGCCGCGAAGGAGGAGGGGGCGGTGCTGCTTGCGCCGTTCGTGTACACGGGCGGCGCGCGCGACGCGTCGGGCGCGGTCGTGGCCGCCACGAACATCCCCTGCGCCGTGTTTGCGCTCTACAGCCACGCGCCTTCCATCCTGCAGCTGGACGGCCAGTTCGACCAAGCGACGGCATACGGCCGTTTTCGCGCAAAGGCGAAGTTTCCGGCGGGTTCGCTGTTCGAGCTGGCGTTGCGCTGGGGCGGACGTACGACGGTCCTGCGCCGCGACGTCGAGCTGACCATGCCGACCTTGAAGGAGAAGCTGGCGTCCCTGCGCGCGGACGCGGCCGCGCACGACCTGTTCGTGCGGCTGTCTTTCGGCGCCGGAACGACCGTGGGCGAGGCGGCGGAGATCGCGGAGGCGCTGTCGCTCGTGGACGGCAAGGGCCTGAAGATGGACGGCCCGCTGCCGGGTCAGTTTTTCTTCCGCGCGTTCCTGCCCGATCCCGCGTGGCGCGCGCGCCCGGGCCGTCTCTTCCAGCCGTTCGAGGTGCATGTGGCGGCCGATGGCGCGAAGAGGTTCGTGTTCGTGGAGGAGGACTGGTCGGGCGAGGGGCTGGATCCCGTTCTCAAGCCCAGGGAGACGCCGTTCGCCGACTGGTCCGAGCTGCCCAAGCTGATTGGGCAGACGGGCGAGACGGGCGCGAAGATCAACGTGCTCTTCATCTTCGCGCCGCGGGCCACGCCCGTCTCCGCGCTCACGCCCGCCGTGTCCGCAGCCGGAGACCGCATCGCCACGTTCTACGTCTTCGGCGAATAGTGCGTGACTGAACGGGGAAAATTTGGTAAAATAGGCGGCAACAAGAAGGAGTCATTATGGCGTTGAACATCGTGAAAGACATTGACGCGCGCGTCGCCGTGAAGCATGTGCTGATGAGCGTGTCGGACAAGACGGGCCTCGAGGAATTCGTGCCCGCGCTCGTGAAGGCCTGCCCGGGGGTGAAGATCTACTCCACCGGCGGCACCTACGTGAAGGTGAGGGAAATCCTCGGCGATGCGGCGGCGGAGACGCTCGTGGCTGTGAGCGACTACACGGGCCAGCCGGAGATGCAGGGCGGCCTCGTGAAGACGCTTGACTTCAAGATCTACCTCGGACTCCTCTCGGAGACGTACAACGACGCGCACCAGGCGGACCTCAAGCGCCTTTCCGCGCAGCCGATCGACATGGTGGTGGTGAATCTCTATCCGTTCCAGCAAACCGTCGCGAAGGAAGGCGTGACGCCGGAGATGGCGCGCACGAACATCGACATCGGCGGCCCCTGCATGGTGCGCGCCTCGGCGAAGAACTACCTGCGCGTGGCGTCCGTCACCGACCCGCTCGACTACGCCAGCATCGCGGGCGAGCTCGCGGCGCACGGCGGCACGATCGGGTTCGACACGCGCTTCAAGCTGATGAAGAAGGCGTTCGCGCACACGGCCGCGTACGACACGGCGATCGCGGGATTCTTCACGAAGACGCCCTGGGCGGAAGTCGACGGCACGTACACGCAGCACTGAGGGACGCCGGCCATGGAGAACATGAAGAACCAGATCAACCTCCTCAACCAGCTCCAGGAACTCATCCTCACGCGCGACGAACACCACCAGACGGGCGACGGCTCGCACCTTGACTCGCTCAACGATTCGATCGACGCGCTTGTGGACAAGCTGGAGCCGCAGCCGAAGACGTTCTACCAGCGCCTCTACAAGAAGGACCATCTCGTGATGTCGCCGATGGTGGACGGCTGCTGCGGCGTGTGCGGGATGCGCCTGCCCGTCTCGCAGGTGCAGCAGGTGCGTCTCGCGCGGACGGTGCAGATGTGCAGCTCGTGCGGGCGCATGCTCTACGACGAGGAGCAGGACGCGCCGCGCGTGATCGCGGAGAAGCCGACGCGCGGCGAACCGCGCAAGACCGGCGTGAGCCGGTTCAGCGCGGAGGAGCTGATGGTGTGCGACCTCAAGGGCGACACCACCGAGAGCGTGATCCGCGAGCTGGCGGAGGCGATGGCGGCGAACCGGTTCGTGTCGAACGCCGACGCGCTCGTGTCGGCCGCGATGGAGCGCGAGATCGTGCTCTCCACGGCGATGGGCGACGGCCTCGCGTTCCCGCACGTGCGGGGCGTGGAGGGCGGCGGGTTGACGCTTGCGCTGGGCGTGTCGAAGAACGGGTTCGTCTACGACGACGCGGGCACGCGCGTGAACATCGTGTTCTTCAGCGCGATTCCCGTGGCGGTGAGCGCGTTCTACCTGCGGCTCATGAGCGGTCTCTCCGAGGCGTTCGCCAAGAAGGAGAACCGCGACCTCCTGCTGACGGCGAAGACGCCCGCCGGGCTGTGGAAGGCGTTCATGCGGGCCACGCGCTACACCGTGCGCTGATTTGACGTTCTTCTGACAAACCCCTGACGGGGCTCTGACACCTCCGCCGCCGGTGCCGTGGTATACTACGCGGCGTCAACCACGAAAAGGAAAGAACGGCGGAGATGTTCTTCAAGCTTGAAAGGGAAAGGCGCGCGCGGCGCGCCGGGCTGGTGCCGGAGGAGGGACTCGAACCCTCACGTACTTGCGTACGGCAGATTTTGAGTCTGCTGCGGCTGCCATTACGCCACTCCGGCATGACCCCTGCATGGAGCGGGCGAAGGGAATCGAACCCTCGTGGCCAGCTTGGAAGGCTGGAACTCTGCCATTGAGTTACGCCCGCACGGGGAAACGCGGAAAAGTATATCAGATGTGTTTTCATTCGTCAATCGCCCACGCGCGGCGGATTTATGATATAATTCTCACCCATGGCTGAAACATCCAGATTGGCGCTCAGCGTCCTCAAGGCGACGGGCCTCTATTCCGACGAGGCCCTCGCGCGGATTGCCGCGCAGCGCGCGTCGAACCCCGGCATGGGACTTGCCGAGGCGACGGTCAAGTTCGGCGGCGTGAAGGAGGCGGAGTTCCTCCGGAAGGTCGGCGAATTCCTGGGCTTCGACTACATCGAACTCGAGAAGGTGCAGCCCCGCCCCGACGTGCTCCAGAAACTGCCGGCGAGCGCCGTCTACAAGTACAACGCCCTCCCGCTCCGCTTCGACGGGGGCGAGCTGACCGTTGTCGTGAGCGACCCGTTCTCGACGGTGGCGGGCGACGGGCTGCGCCTCGCGGCGGACTGCCCCGTGAGGACGGTTCTCGCGCCGGCGGAGGAGATCGACAAGGCCATCAAGAAGTTCTACGGCGTGGGCGCGGACGCGATCGAGAAGATGATCGAGGACGGCCGCTACGCGGTGGACGACGAGGAAGGATCCATTTCGAAGATCGACGTGGGGGCCGAGGGCGAGGAGGCCTCCATCGTCAAGTTCGTGAACCGGATCATCGCGGAGGCGGACCGGCAGGGCGCGACCGACATCCACATCGAGCCGCAGGAGACGGAGCTGCGCATCCGCTACCGCATCGACGGCATGCTGCACAAGGTGGACGTGCCGCCGCAGCTGAACCGCCTCAAGAGCGCGATCATCTCGCGCATCAAGGTGATGGCGAACCTCGACATCGCCGAGAAGCGTCTCCCGATGGACGGCCGCATCGGCATCCGCCTCGGCGGCGAGGACATCGACATCCGCGTGTCCACCATGCCCGGCGCGTGGGGCGAGTCGATCTCCCTGCGTCTCCTCGCCAAGAGCGGCAACTTCGTGAAGATGGTGGACCTCGGGTTCAACGACCGCGACTTCGCCGTCGTCGACAAGATCATCCGCCGGCCGAACGGCATCTTCCTCGTGACGGGACCGACGGGGTCGGGCAAGTCCACCTCGCTCTACTCCTTCCTCCACGAGGTGAACACGATGGACGTGCGCATCCTCACCGCCGAGGACCCGATCGAATACCAGATGGACGGCATCATTCAGGTGCAGATGAACAAGGACATCGGCCTCGACTTCGCGCGCACCCTGCGCGCCTTCCTGCGCCAGGACCCGGACAAGATCATGGTGGGCGAGATCCGCGACCGCGAGACGGCGGAGATCGCCATCAACGCCTCGCTCACGGGCCACATGGTGTTCTCCACGCTCCACACGAACACCGCGGCCGGCGCGTTCCCGCGCATGATCGACATGGGCGTGGAGCCGTTCCTCATCGCGTCGGCGGTCGCCGGCGTGATGGGCCAGCGCCTCTGCCGCCGCCTCTGCCCGAAGTGCCGGCGCGAGGTGCCGCTCGACCACAAGTTCTACGACCTCGCGTACCCGCCGGAGAGGGAGACCGTGTTCGAGCCGAACGGGTGCGACGCGTGTAGCCGCACGGGCTACAAGGGGCGTCGCGCGCTCTTCGAGGTGCTGGAGGTGGACGAGGACATCGAGAGCGCCATCGTCAAGCGCGCGAACGCCACGCAGATCCAGGAAATGGCGCTTGCGAAGGGCATGAAGACGCTGCGCGAGGACGGCTGGGCGAAGGTCTTCAAGGGCGTCACGTCCGTGACCGAGATCCGGCGCGTGACCGAGGACCAGTAGACGACTTCCCCTCCGGGTGGAGGGGGCTTTCTCCGATAAACTCTACACAGAAAGAAAAGAGACGAAATGAACTACAAGTACATCTGCCTGAACCCCATCGCGGCGGTCGGGCTGAACAACCTGGACGACAGGTATGCGCGCACGGAGGACTTCGCGGCTGCGGACGCCGTGTTCGTGCGCAGCGCCAAGATGGACGAGATGGTCCCAGGCGCGAACCTCCTCGCCGTGGCCCGCGCGGGCGCCGGCGTGAACAACATCCCGCATGCCGAGTACGCGAAGAAGGGCATCGTGGTGTTCAACACCCCGGGCGCCAACGCGAACGGCGTGAAGGAGCTCGTGATCGCGGCCATGCTCCTCGCGAGCCGCGACATCGTGGGCGGCATCGAATGGGTGAAGGCGAACGCCGCCGACGCCGCAATCAACAAGTCCGCCGAGAAGGCCAAGAAGGCCTTCGCCGGCACGGAGATCCAGGGCAAGAAGCTCGGCGTGATCGGCCTCGGCGCGATCGGCCAGAAGGTGGCGAACGCCGCCGTCGCCCTCGGCATGGACGTCTTGGGCTACGATCCCTACCTTTCCGTGGACGCCGCGTGGAACCTCAGCCGCGCCGTCCACCACTGCAAGAACGTGGAGGACATCTACCGCGCGTGCGACTTCATCACGATCCACGTGCCGGCGCTCGACTCCACGAAGGGCATGATCAACGCCGAGGCCATCGCCATGATGAAGACCGGCGTGATCGTCGTCAACGCCGCGCGCGACGCGCTCGTGAACGAGCCGGACATGCTCGCCGCCCTCGAGAGCGGCAAGGTGCGCAAGTACGTGAGCGACTTCCCGAACGCGACGACCGCCGGCAAGAAGGGCTGCATCGTGATCCCGCACCTCGGTGCCTCCACGGAGGAGGCCGAGGACAACTGCGCCGTGATGGCGGTGAAGGAGATGCGCGACTTCCTCGAGAACGGGAACATCGCGAACTCCGTCAACTATCCCGCGTGCTCGCTCGGCCCGACGAACAAGGCCGGACGCGTGGCGATCTGCCACAAGAACGTGGCGAACATGATCGGCACGTTCACGTCCATCCTCGGCAACGCCGGGGTGAACATCGACGCGATCGCGAACAAGAGCCGCGGCGACTTCGCCT
>JAFRSR010000408.1 GCA_017427485.1 Kiritimatiellia bacterium | reverse complement strand
TGGGGCTCCTGCCACTTCCGCAAGCGCCACGTCACGTACAACCGCGAGCTCGCCCGCGCGCCGCGCGAGCTCGTCGAGTACGTCGTCGTGCACGAGCTCACCCACCTGCGCGTGCCCAACCACGGCCACGCGTTCTACGCGCTCATGGACGCCCGCCTCCCCGGCTGGCGCGCGCTCCGCCGCGCGCTCAACCGCCGTCCCGCCGCGCCTCCCCCTACTTCCTGAGCGGTCAATTGGGCGAAATTCGCGCTTGCGTCTGAATATTAGTTTTGGTAAACTAACTTGCAACGCCCTAAGTAGGCGGAGGAAACAAAATGCCAATCACTTTAAAGTCAGCAGGAAGCAGGTGCCGCGTGAAGGCGGTGAAGGGCAACGATGCCGTCAAGAAGCACCTGGCCACGATGGGGTTCGTCGAGGGGGCGGAGGTCTCGATCATCTCGGAGACGGCGGGGAGCTACATCCTCGGCATCTGCGACTCGCGCGTGGCGGTTGACCACGCGCTCGCCATGCGGATCCTGGTCTGACGGCCATGAAGATCGCTCTTGCGGGCAACCCCAACTGCGGCAAGACGACGCTGTTCAACGCCCTGACGGGTTCCTCGCAGTACGTCGGCAACTGGCCCGGCGTGACCGTGGAGAAGAAGGACGGCGTCCTCGCCGGGCACAAGGACGTGGTGATCCAGGACCTGCCCGGCATCTACTCCCTCTCGCCCTACACGCTGGAGGAGGTTGTGGCGCGGAACTATCTCGTCAACGAGAAGCCCGACGCCATCCTCAACATCGTCGACGGCTCGAACCTGGAGCGCAACCTCTTCCTCACGACGCAGCTGCTGGAGCTGGGGCTGCCGATCGTGGTGGCGGTGAACATGATCGACGTCGTCCGCAGGAACGGCGACAGGCTCGACGCCGCGAAGCTCGCGAAGAAGCTGGGATGTCCCGTGATCGAGATCTCGGCCCGCGAGGGCGAGAACACCCTGGCCGCGGCCGAGTTGGCGATGCGGGCGGCCGCGGACGGCGTGAAGGGCGAGAGTCCGCACGTCTTCTCCGGGTCCGTTGAGCACGCGCTCGCACACATCGAGGAGTCCCTGCACGGCACGGTCGAGAACGCGACGAGCCGGTGGGCGGCGATCAAGGTGTTCGAGCGCGACGCGAAGGCGATCGAGACGCTCCAGGTGCCGGCGGACGTCGTCGCCCACGTGGAGGAGCACATCTCGGACTGCGAACGGGAGATGGAGGACGACGCGGAGTCGATCATCACCACGCAGCGCTACGGCTACGTCCAGCGGATCATGGCGGCCACGTTCACGCGCTCGCCGCGCCGGGCGTCCGCGCTGCTCTCCGACAAGATCGACCGGGTCGTGACGCACCGGATCTTCGCGCTCCCGCTCTTTGCCCTCACGCTCTGCGCGATGTGGTGGCTCGCCGTGGCCGAGGGCGGCCCGGGCGCGTGCCTCACCGACTGGGTGAACGAGGGACTGCTGGGCGGCGGGAGCTGGCGGATTCCGTTCACGTCGTGGCAGGTGCCGGGCGTCGGCGCGCTGTTGGGGGACGCGCTGGCGCGAATGGGCGCGGGCGAGGCGGCGAGGGGCCTGGTCGTCGACGGCGCGTGGGGCGGCGTCGCCACGGTGCTCGGCTTCGTGCCCGTCATCTGCATCGTGTTCATGTTCCTCGCGTTTCTCGAGGACTGCGGGTACATGGCGCGCGTGGCGTTCATCATGGATCGCTACTTCCGCGGGTTCGGCCTCTCCGGCAAGTCCTTCATCCCCATGATCGTGGGGAAGGGGTGCGGCGTGCCCGCCGTGATGGCGGCGCGCACGATCGAGAACGCGCGCGACCGCCGCATGACGATCATCCTCGCCACGTTCATCCCGTGCAGCGCGAAGACCGTGATCATCGTCCTCTTCTCGGCGGCGTTCTTCCGCGAGATGTGGTACGTGGCGCCGCTCATGGACCTGGTCGGCGTCGCGATCGTCGTGCTGGGCGGCCTCGCGCTCAAGAAGACCCGCCTGTTCGCGGGCGACGCGGCGCCGTTCGTGATGGAGCTGCCCGCCTACCACATGCCCACGCTCTCCGGCATCCTGCTCCACACGTGGACGCGCGTGCGCGGCTTCGTCGTCAAGGCGGGACTCGTCATCTTCCCCGCGTGCGTCCTGCTGTGGGTCGTGATGAACTTCGACTTCCGGTTCAACCTCGTGGGCGTGGAGGGGATCGGCCGCTCGATGCTCGCGACGATGGGCGGGTGGATCGCGTGGCTCTTCGCGCCGCTCGGGTTCGGCACGTGGCAGGGCGCCGCGGCGTCCATCTCCGCCGAAGTCGCCAAGGAGCAGGCCGTCGCCACGCTGGGGCTCATGTCGGCGAACATGGACGGCGCGTCCGCGCCCGCGCAGATCGCGAGCCTCTTCGCCTCGTTCAGCTCCTTCCCGAAGCTCGCGGCGATGTCCTTCATGCTCTTCAACCTGTTCATGCCGCCGTGCCTCGGGGCCGTCGCCGTCACGTTCCGCGAGATGGGCTCGAAGGCCTGGGGGTGCTTCGCGGTGGCCTTCCAGCTGTTCGTCGGCTACGTGCTCGCGCTCTCCGTCTACCAGTTCGGCGTCCTCTTCGCGGGCGGCGGGTTCGGCGTGTGGACCGCGGCGGCGGTCCTGGCCGACGCCGGGTGTCTCTGGGCGATCTTCCGCGCGGGCAAAAAGACGGCGGCGTGACCGCGCCCGCCGTTTTTTTGGTATACTGTCCGCATCATGTTCAGCCAGTTCTTCATCAACCGCCCGCGCTTCGCGTTCGTGCTCGCGATCGCGCTCTCCCTCTGCGGCGCGATCGCGCTTTTCCAGCTGCCCGTCGAGGAGTACCCCGAAATCGCGCCCGTCACGATCCGCGTAAGCGCCAACTACCCCGGCGCGAGCGCGCAGGTGGTGGCGGACACGATCGCCCTCCCGGTGGAGGACCAGATCAACGGCGTGGAGAACGTCCTCTACTACTCCTCGACCTGCAACAACTCGGGCTCCTACTCCTGCTCCGTGACCTTCGCGAGCGGCGCGGACTCCGACATGTCGCTCGTCAACCTGCAGAACGCCGTCAAGCGCGCCGAGGCGAAGCTGCCGGCCGTCGTGAAGCAGCAGGGCATCAGCGTGCAGAAGCGCAACTCGGACATGCTCGCGATGTACGCGTTCACGACCGACGGGCGCAAGTACTCCCTCCAGCAGCTCGGCGACTTCGTGGAGCAGAACGTGAAGGAGGCCGTGATGCGCCTCGAGGGCGTGTCGGTGGCGGAGGTGGTCGCCTCGCAGGCGTACGCGATGCGCGTGTGGCTGAACCCCGTGCGCATGAGCGGGCTCGGCATCTCGATCTCGGACGTCTCGCGCGCGATCGAGGCGCAGAACGTGCAGGCCGCCGCCGGCACGGTCGGGAGCGAATACGCGAACCGCTACCTCTCCTACAAGCTCAATGTGGACGGGCGCCTGAAGACGGCGGAGGAGTTCGCCGCGATCGTGGTGCGCAACGACCCCGAGAGCGGCGGGCAGGTGCTGCTCGGCGACGTGGCGCGCGTGGAGATCGGCTCGAGGAGCTACGCGGGCCGGAGCGCGTTCAACGGACGCGAGTCGATCGGCCTCACCGTGTACAAGACGCCCGAGGCGAACGCCCTGGAGGTGGTGGACCGCGTGAAGGCGACGCTCGACGACTGGATGAAGCGCCTCCCCGAGGGCGTGACGTGCGACATCGCCAACGACGCGACGTCGTTCACGCGCGTGTTCATGCACGAAATCGAGACGACGCTCTTCCTCGCGCTCGCCCTCGTGGTGCTGATCACGTGGGTGTTCCTGCAGGACCTCCGCGCCACGCTCGTCCCGGCCGTGGCGATCCCGATCTCCCTCCTCGCCGCCTTCGTGTTCATCTGGGCGTTCGGCTTCACGATCAACATCCTCACGATGTTCGGCCTCATCCTCGTGATCGGGTCGCTCGTGGACGACGCGATCGTGGTGGTGGAGAACACGCAAACGCTCATGGCGCGCGAAGGACTCTCGGCGAAGGAGGCCGCCTCCAAGTCGATGCGCCAGATCACGGGTGCCGTGATCGCCACCACGCTCGTGACGGTGGCCTGCTACATTCCCCTCGCGTTCTACGGCGGCATGGTGGGGAAGATGTACATCCAGTTCGCGTTCACGATGTGCGTGGCCCTCAGCCTCTCCACGCTCGTGGCGCTCACGCTCTCGCCGGTGCTTTGCTCGCTCATCCTGCGCGCGCCCGGCAAGCCGTCGCGCCTCTTCGCCCCCGTCAACTTCGCGATCGACGGCGCGCGGAGGGGGTACCTCGCGGTGGTGCGCCTCCTCGTGCGGCGCGCGGTGGTCACGGCCATCCTCTTCGCGGCGGCGGCCGGCGGCTGCTGGCTGCTGAAGGACCAGGTGAAGGAGACGCTCCTCCCCGACGAGGACAAGGGCATGGTCATGATGGACGTAGAGCTGCCGCAGGGCGCCACGCTCGAGCGCACGAACCGCGTGCTCGACGACATCCAGAAACGCATCCAGGGCGTGCCGGGCGTGAAGGGCGTGATGCTCGTCTCCGGCAGCGGGTCGATGTCCGGCAGCGGCGAGCACTGCGGCATGGGCGTGCTCCTGCTCGACCACTGGGACAACCGCAAGACGCCCGAGACGCAGGTGGGGGCGATCATCGGCGAGATCCGCCGCCGCACGGCGGACGTCTACGCCGCCAAGGTGACCTGCTTCACGACGCCCGCCATCAGCGGACTCGGCCGCCTCGGCGGCGTGGGGTTCAACCTCTGCTCGGACGCCGGGGCCGACGCCACGGCGCTCGCCGCGGCCGCGCAGGCGTTCGCGCGCCGGATACAGGAGCTTCCCGAGGCCGGGCGCGTGACATGCGGGTTCCGCGCGGACACGCCGCAGCTGCGCCTCACGCTCGACCGGCAGAAGGCCAAGGCGCTCGGCGTGGACCCGTCCACCGTGTTCTCCACCCTCCAGAACAAGCTTGCGAGCGTGTACGTGAACGACTTCAACAAGGACGGCCGCGCCTACGAGGTGCTCGTGCAGTCCCAGGCGGACTTCCGCGCGACGCCCGAGGACGTGGCGGACCTCCACGTGCCGGGCGCGAACGGCACGATGGTGCCGCTCGCGGCGATCGCCACGGTCGCCTACGAGATCGGCTCGCGCGAGGTCACGCGCTTCAACAAGATGCCCTCCGCGAGCATCAACGCGCAGGCCGCGCCCGGCGTGGCGCCGCTCGAGCTGATCTCGGCGATCGAGCGCGCGGGCGCGCCCGAGGGCTACCATGTCGAATGGAGCGAGATGTCGCTCCAGGAGAAGGAGAACCAGGGGCGTCTCGGCCTCCTGATGGGCCTCGCCGCGCTGTTCGCGTACCTCTTCCTCGTCGCGCAGTACGAGAGCTGGACGATTCCGCTGCCCGTGATGTGCAGCGTGGTGTTCGCGCTCGCCGGTGCGTACGCGGGCCTGTGGATCACGGGCACGCCGATGAGCATCTACGCGCAGCTCGGCCTCGTGATGCTGATCGGCCTCTCCGCGAAGAACGCGATCCTCATGGTGGAGTTCTCGAAGCAGCAGCGCGAGGAAGCGGGGCTGCCCGTTGCCGACGCGGCGTTGAAGGGCGCCGACCTTCGGTTCCGCGCCGTGCAGATGACAGCGTGGAGCTTCCTCTGCGGCGTGCTGCCGCTCGTCTTCGCGACAGGCGCCGGCGCCGGCTCCCAGAAGGCGATCGGCATCTCCACGTTCTCGGGCATGCTCGCCTCCACGTTTGTGGGCATCTTCTTCACCCCCGCGCTCTACGCGATCTTCCAGCGCCTCCGCGAGTTCGTGAAGGGGTTCCTGCGAACTACGCCGAAACAGTGACAAAATGCCACGAAAGAGACGTTTATGAACTACTTTGCTATTTTTAGTAGGTCATTGACGACGAGTAAGGGGTGTGCTATAATCTTGCCAGAAACTTGACTTCCTAAATTCATGCTCGATTTAGAAACTCAATGTTCTAAAATGATGTGATTATTAGGAAATGAAAAGTCGAGGCGTGTGATGACAGCTGAAGACATAGAGCCGCTATTCAGGACCAGCAATCGCTTGATCCGTGAGACGAATTGTAGTTTTCATCGATATCTGGCCAGCGAAATTGACTGGAGTGAACCGCTCGTCTGCATGATGGGCGCACGCGGGGCCGGCAAGACGACATTGATGCTCCAGCACGTCAAAGAGACGTTCGGCGAAGGGAGCGACAAGGCCATCTACATGAGTCTTGACAATCTGTGGTTTGCCGGAAACAGTCCGTTGGAGGCCGTCGAATACCTCTACAACCATGGTTTTACGCATGTGTTTCTGGACGAAGTACACCATATCGGAAAGCTCTGGTCATTATTGCTGAAGAACCTGACGGACCAGTTTCCATCCATGAACTTCGCCTACAGCGGCTCTTCCATGCTGAAGCTGGACAAGGGGAAGGGTGATCTATCCCGTCGACAGTCAACCTACAGGTTGAAAGGGCTTTCCTTTCGCGAATATCTTGAGTTTGAGGACGTTGGGCGTTTTGACGTTCTTGAACTCGGGCAAATCCTCAAAGATCATGTTTCTCTTGCATCCCGTATCTGCGCTGACATCAAGATACTGCCCTATTTCGACAAGTACCGCGTAAATGGATTCTATCCCTTCTACAAGCGCTCGCCGACGCATTATCTCGACCAACTGCTCGAAACAGTGCATAAGGTGTTGGATGTCGATTATCCGAGCATTGACGATGTTTCCCAGGAGACGATCCGGAAGGCGAAGAAGATGTTGATGATCCTTGCGGCTTCTTGTCCGCAGACGCCGAACATGTCCGAACTCTACCGTCAACTAGGAACGGAGAGGGCGCAGGGGCTCAAAATGCTTTCCGCGCTTGAACGCGCCGGGCTTCTCGCGCTTCTCCCGCCCAAGGGCGAGACGCTCAAGAACTTGTCCAAGCCGGAAAAAATCTACTGCGACAACACGAATCTCATGCATGCCCTGGTTCAGAACGCAAATACGGGTACGTTACGCGAGACGTTCTTCTGCAACCAACTTAGGAAAGACCATGAGGTTGTCTTCTCCGGACAGGGCGATTTCTTCGTGGACGGCAAATGGACGTTTGAAGTAGGCGGACACGGCAAGCGGTTTGGACAGATTGCCGATATCCCCGACAGCTTTGTCGTGAGTGACGACATTGAGACCGGCTTCGGCAACAAAATCCCGCTTTGGCTCTTTGGTTTCCTCTACTAAACGAAGAAGGACAGGTATGAACAGT
The DNA here is from genome assembly GCA_017427485.1 of Kiritimatiellia bacterium. Taxonomy (GTDB): domain Bacteria; phylum Verrucomicrobiota; class Kiritimatiellia; order RFP12; family UBA1067; genus RUG572. The sequence continues at coordinate 17,494 of JAFRSR010000408.1, read as the reverse complement.
CGCTATCTCATCCACATGGCGGTTCGGGCATTCATTGTTGCCGTGAGTGCGTGCACTGTCTTTGCCATGAAGGGCCTTGCACAGGGTGACGCATCTTGGGAAGAACTTCGCGCAGCCGCGCTCGCGCGGCCGCGCACGTTCGTGTACAACACGGACGGCAACGATGCGCACAACTGGCCGTCGAATCTGCCGGTGACGGTCGAGAACTTTACGGGGCGTCGGCTCGTCCACGCGCTCGGCACGCGGATCACCACTGTCTCATACTGTCCGCTCAGCTCCGGGTTCGGGCGCCTCACCTGCCGCAAGGCGGGCGAACCCTACTGCGTGCGCTCGCACAGGGGTTTGAAGCATGCGACGGCCGACCTCTTCGCGATGGGGACAGACCCCCTTGAGCTTGCGGCGCAGTTCTGCCGCACGAACGGGCTGGAGATTTTCGTGTCGATCCGCGTGAACGACACGCATGACGCCGCCGGCACGTTCGAGAAGCCGGATCCGCTCTTCCCCGACTTCAAGAAGAACAATCCCGACTGCCTGATGGGGCGTCCCGAGAGGGGAAAACGCCCGCCGTTCTGCAACTGGAGCGCAGTCGACTTCTCGCACGAGAAGGTGCGCGCGCACATGCGGAAGTTCGTGCGCGACCTCGTGGAGAACTACGACCTCGACGGCATCGAGTACGACTTCAACCGCCACATGCAGCTGTTCAAGTCCGTGGCGATGGGCGGCGAGGCCTCGCAGGCGGAGCTGGACCTCATGACCGCGTTCATGCGCGAGCTGCGCGCGATCACCGAGGAGGTCGGACGGAAAAAGAACCATCCGATCCTTGTCGTCATGCGCGCGCCCGATTCGGCGGACTATTGCCGCGCCGTGGGCATCGACCTCGCGCGCTGGTTCGACGAGAGGCTCGTCGACATCTGGATCGGCGGTGGCTACTTCTGCCTCAACCCGTGGAAGGTCTCCGCCGATTTCGCGCACCGCCACGGCGTGAAGTTCTACGCCTCGATGGACGAGACGCGCATCCCCGGCGCGGCGGCGCGGCGGCCGAACCCGCCCTTGAAGGGACGCATGTCGGTCCCGTTCTACGCGGCGCGGTTCGCGGACGCGATGGCGTCCGGTTGCGACGGCGTGTACGTGTTCAACATCGAAGGGAACTTCCTTCACCAGGTGGCCGGCATCGACCCGCTCCGCACGAAGGGGCGCGAGACCGTCCGTTTCGCGGCCGACCGCGGCTCGGGCGGGTACCGTCCGTGGAAGTACCTCAAGGACGGCGGACGCTTCAACAACCTGCCGAAGATCGACCCCGGCGAGCCGTTGCGCGTGAAGCCGGGCGAAACATGCGCGTTCGAGGTGTTCGTGGCGGGCGACTCGCTCGTCGGCGCGCCGAACGCGACGGCCAAGGTCCTGACGAGCCTGAAGGCGGGCGAGACGGTCGCATTCACCTGCAACGGGCGTCCGTTCGAAATGGCCGAGTTCCGTCCGGGCGTGTTCATCTGCCCGCTCCCTGCGGACGCGCTGAAGTCCGGTGCGAACGCTTTCTCGGTGACGTTCCCGCAGACCGCCGGGAAAGGCACCATGTTCAACGACTTCGCCCTGCGCATCGTCCCGGCGGCGAGATGAAATTCGACATGCCGAAATCAATTCCACCAGACGTGAGGGGCCCCGAACAGGCATTGCCGTGCAGGCAGGAGCCGCTCCGGTACTACAACGAGCGGGGACGGCTCGTCGTCGACATGCGGAAGGAGGGGGTGAGCTACATGCCGGTCGCCTCGAGGCGAACCGGATGCGTCCGCACCTCCGCGCCGCAGATGCACGTCCATCCCGGCATGGTGGAGATCTGCTACTGTCTGCGCGGGTCGCTCGCGTTCCAGACGCCCGAACGCGAGTACAAGTTCCTCCCCGGATGCGTGTTCACGAGCCGTGAAGACGAACCGCACCGGATGACCTCCAACCCCAAGGGCCTTTTCGTCTACCGCGTGCTTGTGGCCCTCCCCGCCGCACGGAGGTGCTTTGACGGCCTGGCGCCCGACGATTCCGCCTGGCTCCGCGCGCGCATTCTCGCCCTGCCGCGTCTTTTCTTCGTGTCCCGTCCAGAGCTGCGCGAGTCGTTTGAGCGCCTGTTCACGGCCTACGCGGCGCGGACCGCCGATCAGGATCGCCGCCGCCTGGAACTGCGCCGCCGCGCGCTGGACGTCCTGGTGGCGTGCGTTGACGCCGCCGAGAAGGGAACGCGCTGCGGCGACTTCCCGAAGGTGGCGTCCATCGTCAAGCGCATGGAATGCGCGCCGGCGGAGGATTATCCGCTCGACCAGATGCTGGCGGAGACTGGGCTTTCTGAATCGACCTTCATCAAGGCGTTCAAGAGCGTGGCGGGGCTGCCGCCCCAGGCGTACCTGCGCACCTGTCGCGTGAAGATGGCGGCGAATATGCTGGATGCGGGTTCAAGCGTTCTTGCAACGGCACTGAAGCTCAAGTTCTCCAGCGCCCAGTATTTCGCCACGGTCTTCAAGGCCGAAACAGGCATCTCCCCGAGGGCTTGGCGCAAACGTTCAAAATAGATTTAGCGGCTTTTTCAAACATTCCGTTCGTGCTGCTATGGTATAATCCGCGCCATGAACGTTGCGCGAAATGTCTATTTGGTCGCAGTTGCCTCCGCTTTTACCGTTCTGGCGGGGCCGTTCGGCTTCTGCAATTCCTCTCCTGACGACGTCTGGGCCGCGCGGCGCGCCGAGGCGCTGGCGCGGCCGCGCGCGTTCGTATACAACACGGACGGCAACGACGCGCACAACTGGCCGTCGAACCTGCCGGTGACGGTCGGGAACTTCACGGGACGGCGGCTCGTCCATGCGCTCGGCACGCGGATCACCACCGTCTCGTACTGTCCGCTCAGCTCCGGGTTCGGACGCCTCACCTGCCGCAAGGCCGGCGAGGCCTACTGCGTGAAGTCGCATCGCGGGAAGCGGCACGTCTCGGCCGATCTCTTCGCGATGGGGACTGACCCCCTTGAACTCGCGTCGCAGTTCTGCCGCACGAACGGGCTGGAGATCTTCGTGTCGCTCCGCGTGAACGACACGCACGACGCCGCCGGCACGTTCGAGAGGCCGGATCCGCTCTTCCCCGACTTCAAGAAAAACAATCCCGACTGCCTGATGGGGCGTCCCGAGAAGGGGAAGCGCCCGCCGTTCTGCAACTGGAGCGCCGTCGACTTCTCGCACGAGAAGGTGCGCGCGCACATGCGGAAGTTCGTGCGCGAGTTGGCGGAGAACTACGACATCGACGGCATTGAGTACGACTTCAACCGCCATACGCAGCTGTTCAAGTCCGTGGCGATGGGCGGCGAGGCCTCGCAGGCGGAGCTGGACCTCATGACCGCGTTCATGCGCGAGCTGCGCGCGATCACCGAGGAGGCCGGACGGAAGATGAACCGTCCGATCCTCGCCGTCATGCGCGCGCCCGATTCCGTCGAGTACTGCCGCGCCGTGGGCATCGACCTCGCGCGCTGGTTCGACGAAAGGCTCGTGGACATCTGGATCGGCGGCGGCTACTTCTGCCTCAACCCGTGGAAGGCATCCGCCGATTTCGCGCACCGCCACGGCGTGAAGTTCTACGCCTCGATGGACGAGACGCGCATTCCCAGAAGTGCCGCGAGGAAGCGGCTTCCGTTCCTGGAGGGTCGCATGACGCTGCCGTTCTACGCGGCGCGGTTCGCGGACGCGATGGCGTCCGGCTGCGACGGCGTGTACGTGTTCAACCTCGAGGGGGATTCCCTGCACCAGATTGGAAACATCGACCCGCTCCGCACGACGGGGCGCGAGACCATCCGCTTCGCGGCCGACCGCGGCTCGGGCGGGTATCGTCCGTGGCGCTACCTCAAGGACGGCGGGCGCTTCATCAACCTGCCGAAGATCGACCCCGGCGAGCCGCGGCGTGTGAAGCCGGACGAAACATGCGCGTTCGAGATGTTCGTTGCAGGGGACTCGCTCGCCGGGGCGACGAAGGCGACGGCCAAGGTGCTGACGAGCCTGAAGGCCGGCGAGAAGGTCGCGTTCGCCTGCAACGGGCGTCCGTTCGACATGCGCGAGTTCCGCCCGGGCGTGTTCGACTGCCCGCTCCCCGCCGACGCGCTGAAGCCCGGCGCGAACGACTTCTCGGTGACGTTCCCGCAGACCGCCGGGAAGGGCGCCACGTTCAACGACTTCGCCTTGCGCATCGTTCCGCAGGGCAATCAACAGGAAGGACATGACAAATGAACACGATAAGACAGATATCCGCAAGTTGTCTGATGACCGCCCTATTCCTTTCCGTCCACGCCACCGAGGTGGACGTGGGCGACGGCGCGAACGACAACACGTACAGCAACAACGTCTCCTACGCGCGTGCCGACAGGATCATCAAGACCGGCACGGGCAAGACGACGCTCAGCTTCGGCAATGTGACGTCCTCCTTCAACAAGGAGATCGAGGTGCGGGAAGGGACGCTCGCCGTGGCGCAGTACCCGCTGAACTTCGGCAGCCCCACGAAGATCACCGTCTCCAGCGGCGCGACGCTGGACATCTCCTGGAGCGAAAGCGCCGCAGGCAACCTCAACAAGGCCGAAATCGTCATCTCGGGCACGGGCGTCAACGGCGCGGGCGCGATTTGCCGGACGTCCGGCGGCAACATCAACGGCCTGCTCGGCACCGTCACGCTCGCCGGTGACGCCCTCATCAAACACGTTCCGCAGATCGGCTTTGTGGACAGCACGGGGATTGTGAACCTCAACGGGCACACGCTCTCCGTCCACGCCGGAACTTCCGTTTTCTACTGCCCAGGCACGTTGTTCAAGGACAACGGCGCGGCGGCATCCGGCGGACTGACCATCCTCTCCGGCACGTTCTTCCCGCGCTATTCGTTTGGCGAATGCACCGGGGACAACGTCCTGACGCTGAAGAACGGCACGTCGCTCCGTTTCCGCGACCTGTCCACCAAGCCGAAATGGAAGATCGTCACGGAGGGGACCGTCACGTTCACGGCGGACAGCGTCGGCAACAATCCCGAGATGGCAAAAACGTGGGACGGGCCGGTGGAACTTGGCGGCCAGTTGACGCTCTTCCCCAAGGCCCAGAACACGTTCTTCACCATCGCGGGCAACATCTCGAACAACTGCAACGTCGTCATGGACAGCAGTTCCAAAGGACAGACCACGCTCTCCGGCAGCAACGACGTCAATGCGGTCACGGCGAGCGGCGGCACGCTGTGCGTCACGGGCGGGATGACGGTCGCCCACGGCGTGGTCACGGTGTCTTCCGGCGGCACGCTGGCGGTGAGCAACGCCGAGTTCTTCCTGGACTACGAGAGGATGACGCTTGTGACGATCGAGGACGCGAGCAAGACGCCCCGGCTCATCGTGGGAACGAATGCCGTCCTGGCGAGCCACGACCTCGGCGGCAACAACGGCGCGGCGGCCCGCCTGTACGCAGGGCGCAACGCGGGACGGTACGGAACGCTCGAGGTCCATGCGGGGGCGGTCGTCTCGAACGTGATGGTCAATCTCGGCTCGGCGGGGAATGGCGCCCTCTACCAGACCGGCGGAACCGTATTCTGGCCACCCCGCAGCGGCGACGTCGTGGCGGACGCGACAAACTCGTACGCCTACTACGGGATCGGCGGCGCGTTCACGCTGGATGCCGGCAACTTCGCGTCAACCGCCGGCGGCGTCATCTTCGGGCGGACGGGCACCGTCGTCGTCGCAGTCCGCGACGGCGGAAGCCTGAAGGTCGCGAAAAGCGCCAAGGTCATGCACGGAGCTGCGTCCGGCTCCTCGTTCGTCTACTATCAGGACAACGGGAGGAAAAACGCGTTTGACCAGCATCTCTACTTCGGTTCCGAGACCGGGGCGGCGTGTTCGGACGGCGTCGAGCTGACGGTCGCCGGTCCCGGCAGCGAACTCGAGGTCTGGCTCAACATGAACTTCCGGTACACGAACGCCCTGAACCACGTCGCGGTGAACCTCAACGACGGCGGGACGCTTGCGGCGCGCTACATGAACAAGACGAGCGTCGACTGCCCGTGGTACTTCAACCTCAACGGCGGCATCCTCAAGCCGCGCCGTTCCTTTGCCATTTTCTCCGGCGGCATCGACGATGAAGCGCATCGCCCCACGCGCACGACCGTCTACGAGAAGGGATTTGCGATCGACACGTCGGACACCATGAACGAGAACCGTTCCGCCTACGACACGGCGACCATGCACCTTTCGTTTGCCGCGCCGCCGGAAGGGGGTTTGCGCGTGAAGTCGATCGCGTTGCCGACGGATGCGGGCTTCGCCTCCGAGAAGTTGATCGGCTCGCCGAGGGTGACGATCACGGGCGACGGCGCGGGCGCGTCCGCATTCGCCCTGTTCGACGACGTGAACCACACGCTCACCAACATCGTCGTGACAAGCCCCGGCTGGGGCTACACGGAGGCGACGGCCACGCTTTCCGCCGGCGGCCTGGCAAACGCCTACTCGTGCGCCGTGACGCTCGAACCCCAGCCGACGGACGGGTGGAAGTGTTTCACGAAGCGTGGCGCGCAGCGGCTCAACATGCTGGGCGCAAACACGTTCAAGGGCGACATCACGGTCGAGGAGGGAATCCTCGGCTTCTTGAATGAAGAAGCCGCGCAGGGCGGCATGCCGGAAGGCGCCGGCGCGACGGTCAAGGAAGGTGCGATTCTCACGTTCCCGAACGGAAGCACTCCCGTCACGGTGCCGTTTCTCGCCGGTTGCGGCACGACCTCATACGGCACGTTCACCGTCACGAATCGCATTGAATGCACGGCGGACGAGGTGTTTGCCGGAAAGCACCTGACCGTGAACCAGAACCTGTTCCTCGCCGACGGCGTGAAGATCGTCGTCACCGACCCCGAAAACCTGGCGAAGTACCGCGACAGCAAGCCCGCGGCGGTCGTGGCGTGCGGAAAGACCATTACGGCGAACGGCATGGTGTCGCTGGCGTTCGCGGACGGGAGCGACGAGAAGGAGGAGCTGTGGTGCCTGGCCGTGAAGGAACGTGAAATCACGCTTGGATACCTGAACGGCACGATGATCATCTTCCGCTGAGGTCCCTGCCATGAGAAGTCTTTTTCTGCTGCTGTCGTCCGTCGCCCTGGCGGCGTGCGCGTCCGAGCCGGCCGAAGTCCTCTGGACGAAGGTCATCGCGTCCGAAAAGGGGCGGATGTGCGCGTGGCCCACAGTCGCCAAGGCGAAGGACGGTTCGCTCGTGGCCGTTTTCTCCGGCGACCGCGAGGCGCACGTCTGCCCGTGGGGCAAGGTGCAGATGGTGAAGTCGGCGGACGGCGGCGAGACGTGGAGCGCGCCGCGCACGATCGGCAAGACGAAGCTTGACGACCGCGACGCCGGCATCGTGACGCTCCCCGACGGACGGCTTTTCGTGACGTGGTTCAACTCCGTCGCCTACCGCACCAAATTCGACCTGGACACGACCAACTACCCGCCTGGCTCGGCCAAGGCGAAGTGGCAGAAGTTCGACCGGTCGATGTCGGACGCCGAGAAGCGCGCGAACTGGGGCTACTACGGCATCTGGTCGGCGGACGGCGGCGCGACGTGGACTGCGCCCGAAAAGCTCGTCACGCTCCGCTCCCAGACCCCGCACGGCCCGGTTCTCCTGAAGGACGGCTCGCTGATGCAGTTCGGGCGACGTTTCCAGGACGACCTCAAGCGCATGTTCACGCCGCATTACTTCGAGCACACGTCCATCATGGCCGAACGCTCCACGGACGGCGGGCGCACGTGGACGACGCTCTGCGACGAGATCGCGGACGCGACGGGCGAGAACGACCGCAACAAGCACTGGATGCACGAGCCGCACGTGGCCGAGCTGCCGAACGGTGAACTGTTCGCGCTCGTCCGCTGCGGCAAGGCGAAAGACATGCTCATGCGCCAGACCCGCTCCACGGACGGCGGGCGTACGTGGACGCCGATGACGCCCAGCACGCTTTCGGGACTTCCTCCGCACCTGCTCGTGCTGGAGGACGGACGGCTTCTGGCCACGTACGGACGCCGCACGCGGACGCGCGGCGGCTTTGGCGAGTATGCGTCCGTCTCGTCCGACGGCGGCAGGACGTGGGACTTCGAGGTGAAGCTTTCCGGCGCGAAGAACAACGACCTTGGCTATCCGGCGTCGGTGGAGTTGGAGAGGGGCGTGATCCTGACGGTCTACTACCAGAAGCCGCCGACCGGCGGCAAGCCGTGCATCATGGCGACGAAATGGAAGCTCCGTTGAAAGGCAGAAACAAAGTGGAAATCAACAGAAGAGGATTCATCGCCGGAGCGGCGGCCACGGGCGTGGCGGCCGTGTCGGCGGCAAAGGAAGTGCGTGAAGCGGCGCGTGTGCCTGCCGATCCCGCGTTCGCCGGAATGGAAGGCGTGTACACGGCGCTCTTCACGCCGTTCAAGCCCGACCTGAGCGTCAACGAGGAGATGGTCGAGCGGCTGGTGGAGTTCGGCATCGCCAACGGCGTGCGCGGGTTCTACCTGACGGGTGGCACGGGCGAGGGGCTGCTGATGTCGGTGGAGGAGCGGGCGCGCGTGTATGCGCGCGCGGCGAAGGCGGCACGGGGGCGCGCGAAGCTGATCGCGCACGTGGGGTGCGTGAACACGGACGACGCGGTGGCGCTGGCGCGCTTGGCGGCGAAGGCGGGGTGCGACTGGGTGTCGTCCGTGCCGCCCGTGTACTACGGGCAGAAGCCCGACGACGTGTACAACCACTACAAGCTCATCTCGTCCGCCACCGATCTGCCGTTCCTCATCTACGCGGCCAACGGCGGGAACGTGGACCCGGCGCGCGACGTGCGGTACTTCGACCTCCCCAACGTGAAGGGGATGAAGTACACGGGCACGACATTCTACGACGTGCAGCGCCTGAAGCGCCGCCTCGGCAAGGAGGCGATCTTCTTTTCCGGCAGCGACCAGCACATGGTGGCGGCGATGGCGTTCGCGGACGTGTTTTCGGGGTCGATCGGAACCGTGCAGAACGTGGTGCCGGCGGCGTTCGTGAAGATATTCCAGCTGATGCGCGCGAACGACGTGCTGGCTGCCGCCAAGGTGCAGGAGGAAGTGAACCGCGTGGTGGAGTTCGTCTGCCATACCTCCCCGAAGCAGAGCCTGCGCAAGGCCGCGATGCGCTACATCGGGCTGGACTGCGGACAGTTCCGCCATCCGTACGAAGCCTACACCGAGGCGGAATACGCGGATTTCGCGGCCGGGGCCGACAAGATCGCGTTGCTGGCCGCCGCACGCGCCTCAGCGAGGACATGACATGCGTACGGGACGAATAGCGACGGTCTGCGCCGTCGCGGCGCACGTGTTCATCGCTGCGAACGGCGCGGACGTGAAGACGTTCGACGTGCCGAGCGCGGCGATGGGCGAGACGGTGAAGGTGAGCGTGGTGACGCCGGCGGCGTATGGCGCGGACGGCATCTCACGCTACCCCGTCGTCTACCTGCTCCACGGCGCGGGCAACGACCACACGACCTACCTCCAGCCGTTCCTCTTGGACGGCGTCGACAAATGGCGGTTCATCGCCGTCATCCCAGACGGGAAGCTCGACTGGTGGATGGACTCCCCGTTGCTGCCGAAGGTGCGGCGCGAGACGTTTGTGGTGAACGAGCTCGTGCCGTGGGTCGACGCCGAATTCCGCACGCTGCCGCAGCGCCAGAGAAGGGCGGTCGCAGGCCATTCGATGGGCGGACAGGGCGCGATGCGCCTTGGCATGCGCCATGCGGATGTATTCGGCGTCGTCGGAAACGTGATGGGCGGCGTGGACATTTGCTCGTTTCCCAATCGGAAGGACTTGCAGCGTCTGCTCGGGCCGTATGAGGAAAACAAGGCGCGTTGGCATGAGTTTTCCGTACTTTCAGAGGCCGTTAAGCTGAGGCCGGGGGCCTTGCGCCTCTTCTCCATCGTTGGGACCGAGGACTTTTTCCTGAAGCCGAACCGCGACCTGCACGAACTGCTGACCAAGCGCCACATCGCCCACGAATACACGGAGGTGCGCGGCGAGACAGAGGGGATGTCGAAGCACACGCGTCCGTTCGCGTTTTGGGCGCTTGGACGTCTCTTCGAGCGGTTCGCAGAGTGCTTTGCGGAGAAGGCCGACGCGCCGTTGGCGCTGGGACGGCTTGTGAAGGTGGGCGGCGAGGAAGTTGTCTGCACGGGCGAGGAGGCGTCGCTTGTTCATGGAAAACTGCTGTTCCAGCGCCGAACAAATGAACGGCACGCCGTGATCGTGCGCGACCTGGCGACCGGGCAAGAGACAACGATTTCGCCTGCGGAAGGGCAGGCGTGCCATCCGGCGTGGGGTCTCGACGGAAGCGTGCTCTATACGTACGGCAACGAGACGAAGACCGGTTTCGCCGCGCGCAACGACGAAACGGGCTGGAACCTGTGGCTGTGGAAGGGTGGCGAGCGGCGGCAACTGACGCACGGACGCCAGCGGGCCTACGCGGCCTCGTTCGCGCCAGACGGCCAGACCGTCTATTTTTCGTGCGACCGTGTCGCAGACATTCAGGTAGGACAGGCGGCGGATCCCAACGCGATCAGCCGCGCGGGCATTGCCGCCGTGCCGCTGGACGGACACGGCGCGCAGCGCACGGTCTGCGTGTTGCCGCAAAGCAATTCCGCCTGCAGCCAACCGCGCATTTCACCTAATGGCAAATTGCTCCTTCGCGCCGAGCTTGCGAAGTTCCGCGAAACGTGGCGGCTTGTCGTCTCGCCGCTCGACCATCCCGAACAGCGCACGTACCTCACCTCGCTCTATGAGGCGGCGTACGCGCCGACGTGGAGTCCGGACGGGAAACTGATCGCCTACACCGGCTTCCGCGACGGCGACACGGGCTGGGGCGTCTACATGATGCCGTCCGAGGGCGTCGTGACGCAGCGGATCGCCGATGGGCGCAACCCGTCGTTCGCGCCTGACGGAAAGTCGATCATCTACGACCGTGACGGAAAGGTCTATCGCCGGGAGGTGACGCGATGAAGAGATGGACGACTTGTCTGTTCCTTGCCTTGGCGGCAGGAACGGCGTGCGCGTTCGAGAAGATCGCGCTCGTGGACGGTTTCGACTACGCGCCGGAGATGGACACGGAAACCACGGACGGAATGCGCAAGGTTCTGGAACGGGTGCTGGAGACGGGGGCGGACACAATTCTCTGGCGCACGCATTCCGGCTCCGTTCCGCGTTATGCGAGCGAGGCGATGGACCTCTCGGTCGTGGAAACGCCGCTCGACAAGCGCCGCGTGCCGCTCACGCTGCCCGTGCGCGGCTGGGTACGTTACCAGCGGTGCGAGCCGGACGCGCTGCGGACGGTGTTTGGTCTGTGCGCCGACCTGCTGCAGGTGAAGTGCGCGGGGGCGCATCTGCTGCAGGAGGACGCGCATGGCGGGCGCTACTGGAGCCTTGACAGCTGGACGCTCGACCATCCGCAGTACTGGTGCCGGTCGGCGGACGGCAAGATGGGGATGCACCATGCGTCCTTCGCGTACCCGGAGGTGATCGCGCATCGGCGGGCGATCGTGCGTGAGATCCTCGCGCGCGGCGCGCAGATGATCTACCTCGACACCACGCGCAACGGCGGATACGGTCCGCGCGACGACTACGTGAAGCCGAACCTCGACGAATGGGCGCGGCGGCATCCGGGCGAACCGGCGCCGGCGGATTTCCACGACCCGCGCTGGCTGGAGGTCGTCGCGCGCGGCCACTACGCCTACTACCGCGCGATACGGGAGGAGATACGCGCCACGGGACGAAAAGTCCCGTTTGTCCTCACGATCGGCAACGTGCGCATCCAGGAGGGTCCCGACTGGAACTACGCGGGGTGCGGTTTCGATTGGCGGAAGGTGGTGGACGACGGGTTGGTGGATGGTCTCGCCGTGGTGTCCATTTCCGCTGACGAGAAAGATCCGTTCGGTTCCACCGAGCGCATCTTCCGCCACGTCATGAAGTACGTGAACGGACGGTGCAAGGTGTACTTCCCGATCCGCGCCTACAACTTCTCGAAGAACCAGCCGTCCTACGAGCAGCTCGCGCAGTGGGCGGGGATAAGTCCGCCCGAGGCGATCCGCCGCCTGATGGACATCGCCGTCCGGTGCGGCGCGTCCGGCATCGTGATGGAGTGCGTCGATCCCGGCAACTATCCCGCGACGGATTGTGAAGTCATACGGAACTTCAAGTGATGGCGTCCGAAGCGTCCAAGGAGCCGTCGATCCGTCACTTCTTGACGGTTTGGACTTGCGAAAATGCCCCGGTTGTGAGAAAATGTAGACATTTCCTCCTCCTCACAACCGGAGCATGTAAATGATCAGCAGAAGAGAATTCCTGCAAACTGCGGCGGCCAGCGCGGCGGCCGCCGGTCTTTCGGGCTGTTGCGCGACTTGCTGTCGCGCGGACGGCCCCTACGTGACGGCCGAGAACCTCGGCGTGTGCAGCTGGAGCTTCCAGAAGCCGCTCGACGCCGTCGCGGCCGAGATGAAGAAGCTCGGCCTCAAGCGCATCCACCTCGCGCTCCAGCCGTTCCTCGAGGGCGGCTCGCGCCACGGCGCGGCGGAGGGCGCGGCCGCGCTTGACCGCGTGAAGGCGCGCCTCGCCTCCGGCGAGTGGAAGCTTTCCGCCACGATGATCGGGTTCCCGCAGGAGGACTACTCCACGCTCGACACGATCAAGAAAACGGGCGGCGTGGTGCCGGACGACGCGTGGGAGGCGAACAAGAAGATCGTCATCGCCGGCGCGAAGCTCTCCGCCGAGCTGAAGTCCCCCGTGCTCACGCTGCATGCGGGCTTTCTCGACGAAAGCGACCCCGCCGCGCTGAAGAAGTACACGGACCGCGTGAAGTTCATCGTCGACACGTGCGGCGAGGCGGGCGTGCCCGTGGCGTTCGAGACGGGCCAGGAGACGGCGGCGGATCTCGCGAAGTTCATGCCGACCGTCCCGGGCGCGGGCGTCAACTTCGACCCCGCGAACATGATCCTCTATGCGAAGGGCAACCCCGTGGAGGCGGTGCGTACGCTCGCGCCGTGGATCCGCCACGTCCACCTCAAGGACGCCGTGCTCACGAAGAAGCCCGGCACCTGGGGCACAGAGGTGCCGTGGGGCGACGGCGAGGTGGACGCGCCGCGTTTCCTCACGGAACTGAAGGCGGCCGGATACAAGGGCAACTTCGCGATCGAGCGCGAGGGCGGCAACGACCGCGCGGGCGACATCGCCCTCGCCGCGAAGCGACTGCTCGGACGGAGTTGAGTTTTGAAATCATGGAGGACAGAAGACAAAAGACGAAGGACAGAGGATGATTGACCATCCTTTGTCTTCTGTCTTCTGTCTTTTGTCCTCCTGTCACCACTGAAAGGAACATCAAATGAAAGCAACTCGTAGAGGATTCCTGCAGGCGGCGGGCGCCGCCTCGCTGTTCTCGATCGCGCCGGCGCGCGTCCTGTGGGGCGACACGGCGCCGTCCAACCAGCTCACGCGCGCGCTGATCGGCTTCGGCTGCATCGCGCACTCGGCGAACCACCTGCCGTTCAAGGGCTCGCGCCTGATCGGCCTGTGCGACCCGTGGAAGGAGCGCGAACAGCACGGCCTCGCCTGCGCCGAGAAGTCGGGCTGGGGCAAAGTGAAGGCGTACAGGAACTTCATGGCGCTCCTGGCGGACAAGGACGTGGACATCGTCCATATCTGCACGCCGCCGCACTGGCACGGCTGCATGAGCGTGATGGCGGCGAACGCCGGCAAGGACATCTGGTGCGAGAAGCCGATGACGCGCACGGTCGGCGAGGGCAAGCGCGTGATGGAGGTGGTGAAGGCGAAGAAGCGCATGTTCCGCCTCAACACCTGGTTCCGCTTCCAGGGGACGTTCTACGGGTTCGGCACCACGGTGGAGCCGATCCGCCAGGTGGTGGAGAACGGCCTGCTCGGCAAGGGTCCGATGAAGTGCACGTTCGGCGCCGGCCAGGGCTTCGGCTGGAAGTTCGGCTGGTCGGGCCGCGTCAACGCCGCGCCGGAGCCGGTGCCCGCCGGGCTCGACTGGGACATGTGGCTCGGCCCCGCGCCGTGGAAGCCCTACACCGCGCACCGCGCCGGCACGTCGTTCCGCGGCTACTGGGACTACGACTCGGGCGGGCTCGGCGACATGGCGCAGCACTACCTCGACCCGCTGCAGTACCTTCTCTGCAAGGACGACACGAGCCCCGTGAAGATCGACTACAAGGGCCCGAAGCAGCACCCCGAGTGCGTGGGCCGGTTCGACCGCATCACGCTCACGTACGACGACGGCACGACCGTGGACCTCGACGGCGACGAGACGCTGACGGGCGAGCCGCTCCTGCGCGGCGCGAACGGCATGTGCGTCTATCCCAAGGCGAAGGGCGGCAAGACGCTCCGCCTCGTGGACAAGGACGGCAAGGAGCTGGACGCGGAGAAGATCCTCGCCGAGCTGCCGAAGCCGGCGCCGCAGCAGACGGACTTCATCGACAGCTGCAAGAACCGCAAGACGTTCGCGCTCAACGAGTCGAACGGTTTCCGTTCCTGCACGATGTTCAACCTCGGCATCGCCGCCGAGCGTCTCGGGCGCGGGTTCGAGTTCGACCCCGTCACGCTCCACGCGAAGAACGACCCGGCGGCCGACCGCTTCCTCTACCAGTCCATGCGCTCGCCGTGGGACCGGGAGATGTGGGGCTGAAGGGGAAGTTGAAAAGTTTAAGAGTTGAGAGGTGAGGGAGATGAAGGACGGAGGACAAAGGACAGAGGACAAAGGATGGAATTGCTCCCCTTTGTCTTTCGTCTTCTGTCTTTTGTCCTTCCAGCTCCCATTTGCCAACTTTAAGTCAAGGAGAATCTCATCATGAAATCCAACATCTATCGTCTGATGTCCTTCGGACTGGCGGCGTGCCTCGCTCTCGCGGCGACGGCGGCGGCTCCCGCGAAACCTGCGGCGGCGGCGAAACCTGCGGCGGCGAAGCCAGCGGAGAAGAAGTACGTAGACCCCAACGCCTACGCGAGCTACGGCCCGGGAACGGCGACGAAGGCCGGAGACCCGTCGGCCGCGGAGTGGCAGGCGGCCAACAAGGACGCGCTCGCGAAGGCGACGAGCGACGCGGAGCTTATCTGCTTCGTGCGCGACGTCGCCTCGGCCCGCGCGCTTCTCGCGGAGGTGAAGCCGAATTACGCCACCGATCCCCTGAAGGCGAGCCAGGTCGCGGCGGTTTCGCAGTTCGTGATGCGTCCCGGCTGGGAACACGCGCGCGGAATCTGGACGGAGGCCCTGTTCAAGTCGTTTCAGGCCGCGACGGACGACGGCGTGCGCATGGCGTATCTCGAGCAGCTGCGCTGGTGCGGGTGCAAGAAGCACGCGGGCGCCATCCAGGTCGTCGCTTCGGCATGCACGTCGAAGGCCGTGCGCGATTTCGCGAACGTCGTCGTACGCGAGTTGAGCCGATGACGGGGCGGATGCAGGCGGCGGTGGCCGCGTGGCTGGCCGCGCAGGCCGCGTTCGGCGCGGCCTTGACGTTGCCCGTCGCCGAGGTGAAGGGCTCGGCCGACGACCAGGCGAAGACCTTCCCCGCGAAGGTCGTCGCCATGCAGCGTGTCGACCTCGCGCCCGAGGTCAGCGGCGAGATCCTTGAGGTGTGCTGCGCCGACGGCGCGCTCGTGAAGGCGGGCGAGGTCCTCTTCCGCCTCAACCCGATCAAGTACAAGTCCAACCTCAAGAACGCCCAGGCCAAGGTGGCCGAGTGCAAGTCGAGGAAGCTCTACGCCGACTCGAACTTCGCCCGGCACGAGAAGACGAAGGGCGTGTCGCAGGACGCCGTGGACAAGGCGCGCTCCGACCGCGACGTGGCCGCGAGCGCCCTTGAGGCCGCCGAGGCGGAGTTGGCCGTGGCGGAGTACAACCTCTCGCACTGCGAGGTGAGGGCGCCAATCGCCGGCAAGGTGGGAACGGTGCGCCTCACGAAGGGCAACTACGCCTCGCCGGAGAAGGGCGCGCTCGTGACCATCACCCAGATCACGCCGATCCGCGTGCGCTTCTCGATTTCAAACGCGGACTTCCTGACGATGTTCCAGGGACGCTCCGGGAACATCAAGGAGAAGGCCGAGGTTGAGGTGATCCTCGCCGACGGCAGTACCTTCGGTGAGAAGGGCGAGATTGACTACACGGAGAACCTCGCCGATGAATCCACCGACACGCTCCGCGTCTACGCGCGCTTCCCCAACGCCGAACGCGTGCTGCGTCCCGGCGGCACGGTGGGCGTGACGGTGAGAAACCGCGACGGCGTGTTGAAGCCGTCCGTGCCGCCGAGCGCGGTGATGCAGGACGTGCAGGGCCCGTACGTGTGGGTTCTGGACGCCTCCGGCAAGGCCGAGAAGCGGCATGTCGTGCGCGGGCGGATGACGGGCGACCAGCTTTTCGTCAAGGAGGGACTGTCCGTGGGCGAACGCGTGGTGATCGACGGCACGCACAAGGTCGCCCCGGGCGACGTGGTGACGCCGTCGGCGCCGTAACGGAGGGGCCTCCATGCTTGAAATGCTGGTCGACATCCTGGTCGACAACCTTCTTCTGCTTCCCTTCCTCTTCCCCACCTATCTGGTGCTGGAGGCGATCGAGGCCCATGCTGGCGGTGTGCTGGAGCGGACGCTCGGCCGTGCCCGCCGCTGGGGTCCGCTCGTCGGATCGCTGTCAGGCGCCGTTCCCCAATGTGGCTTCTCCGCCGCCGCCGCGTCGCTGTACGCGGGCGGCGTGATTACGGTCGGCACGCTGGTGGCGGTTTTTCTGTCCACCTCCGACGAGTTGATTCCCGTGCTCGTCTCAAAGAAAATGCCCATTGCACTCCTCGTGAAGATCGTGGGGTTGAAGATCGCATTTGGCCTGATTGCGGGGCTGGCGGTCGACGCGTTCCTGCGCGCGCGGGGGGCGAAGACGCCCGCGCCGCATGTGGAGGAACTCTGCGCGCACAGCCGGTGCGGCTGTACGGAGCACAGGGGAATCGTCGTGCCTGCGCTCATCCACACGGCGGAAATCTTCTTCTTCATCCTTGTCGTCTCCGGCCTCCTGGAGCTGGCTCTCCACTTTGCCGGGGAGGACGTGCTGAAGAGCTTCGTCCTCAACAAGCCCGTCCTGGGCGAGTTGCTTGCGGGATTGGCGGGGATGGTGCCGAACTGCGCCGTGTCGGTGGCGTTCGCCCAACTGTACGCGGAGGGCGGCATGAGCGCGGGGGCGCTGATGGCCGGGTCGCTTGCCGGTTCCGGACTGGGCCTGTTGGTTCTCTTCCGCACGCACCGCCGTCTGAAGGACAACCTGCTGATCCTCGCCGTCGTCTACGTCTTCGGCGTCGTCTTCGGCCACCTCGCCGGCTATCTGTTCTGACGGTGGATTGTGGTATAACGAACCGCGAACCGCGAACCACGAACCACGAACCGCGAACCACGAACCACGAACCGCGAACCACGAACCGCGAACCGCGAACCGCGAACCG
>JAFRSR010000050.1 GCA_017427485.1 Kiritimatiellia bacterium | reverse complement strand
TTCCGCGCTGAACGCCGCAGGCGGCTGCACCGAGAAAGGAGACATCGAGATGGACAGGAAAGACGACGGCATGATCTGGGCGGGGCTCTTCCACATGGGCGTGAACATGTGGAGCGACCAGCCCGTCGATTCCTGGGGCCCCTACACGGGCGAGGACCTCGAACTCGTCTGCCAGAAGGACTTCCTCCGCTTCGACGAAGGCGTCTGGCAGCGCCTCACCGCCCACATGGTCGAGGCCGGCATGAACCTCGTCGTCATCGACCTCGGCGAGGCGCTCAAGTACGCGAGCCACCCCGAAATCGCCGTCAAGGGCTCGTGGGAGATCGACCGTTTCCGCGCCGAGCTCGCGCGCCTGCGCAAGATGGGCCTCGAGCCGATCCCGAAGCTCAACTTCTCCACGGCGCACGACGCGTGGCTCAAGGACTACAGCCACATGATCTCCACGCCGACCTACTACAAAGTCTGCGCCGACCTCGTCCGCGAGGTGATCGACATCTTCGACAAACCCCGCTTCTTCCACCTCGGCTATGACGAGGAGACGCACGGCCATCAGCGGAAGTACCTCTATTCCGTGGTGCGGCAGGGCGACCTCTGGTGGCACGACTTCCTTTTCTTCGTGAAAACCGTGGAGTCCGCTGGCGTCCGTCCGTGGATCTGGAGCGACTTCTACTGGCACCACCCGGAGGAGTTCATGTCCCGCATGCCGAAGAGCGTGCTGCAGAGCAACTGGTACTATGGCGACGCCTTC
Organism: Kiritimatiellia bacterium; assembly: GCA_017427485.1. Taxonomy (GTDB): domain Bacteria; phylum Verrucomicrobiota; class Kiritimatiellia; order RFP12; family UBA1067; genus RUG572. The sequence goes on along the minus strand of JAFRSR010000050.1, from coordinate 2,571 downwards.
GCGCTCGACGACTCCAACAAGCAGCGTCCGCGCGTGCAGGCGTACATCGACCTCGACAAGGCGGGCTTCGACCAAATCCCGACCGGCTCGAACTGGTCCAACGACGTGAACTTCGGACGCACGGTCGAGTTCTGCGAGAAGCACCTCTCCAAGGAGCGCCTACTCGGCTACCTCACCGCCCCGTGGGTGTTCACGCTGCCGAAGTTCGAGGCGCAGAACATGCGCGCAATCGACCAGGTGGCCGCTGCCCGCCGCCCCTGATCCCCGGCGCCCCTCTCGCCGGGAGGGGCGCAACTTGTTGCGCCCGCCGTTCCCCCCACCGGCACCCCTCTCGCCGGGGAACGGTGACGGGTTATCTTCCGCGGCTATCTGCCCAGAGCTTTGCGGCTTCGCTCTGCATGTCGCGCCTGTAGTCGGCCATGCCGCCGAGTTTTCTCCGGTAACGTGCGCGTATCTCGTCGTCAACCATTTCCATCTTGAACGCAATATATGCACTGACAAACCTCTCTTTTGAGGAGAACTGGCTTGGCTGCGGCGTAGGATCCCCCACGTTTATCCCTTTTTCGGCACATGACCTGCAGATGACTTCAATGCGCTTGCGGAGTTCATTCTCAAATGTGACTTTCTCGCGCTTCTTCTTCGTCAGGGGACGCTTCATGTGTCCACGCCAATAAGGGTCGTACGGGAGGTGAATATCATTGTTCTTGTGCATCACGTACAGTTCCTCGTTGACATTGTCGAACGTAATGGGTACACCCCTTTTCAACAAGGCCTTGACGGCGGCATCGACTCCTTCCCAGAGCGCGTACTTCGGCGGTGGCAGCACTTGCGTCACCTCCGTAACATACTCAGTTACCTCAGTTACGTGTACGGTTGGCGCTGGATATGCAGAATAATACTTCGCAAAAACTTGCGTCGTGGTCAATATTGCCACGGCAATAAGACCGCCCATTGCCGTACGCGGCATTTTCATCGGCTGCATGTCAATTTCCTTTTCCCGCCCCTTGTTCTTGTTTTAGTGGAATGTACCGCATCGGGGCGAAAAGAGCGGCACCCCTTGAAATCTTAGTCTCCCTCGGACGGGAACGGCGGGACGCCGTGCGTCTCCAAGATCACGTTCACGCGGTCGAGGTCGTAGATCGAGGCCATCAGGCACGCGCGGAAGACGATGTCCTCGAGAAGCGCGTCGGACAGCGCGAACCCGGCGGCGCGCAGGAGGGCGTCCGCCTCGCTCGGTACAAGATGCAACGCCAGCGCGAACGCCACCGCCGTGCGCTTCGACACGGGACGCAGCTCGTTCCCGACGATGGCCGAGTACGTCTTGCGGCTCACGTGCGCGGCGTGGTAGATAGACGGGGCGTCGCCGCCGAACCTGTCGCGGATGTACGTGAGAAGCAGCGCGGAGAACGAGGGATTGGCGCGGCGCAGGTCGGGGGCCTTGTGTCCGTCACGGGTCGTCTGCGGCGGCACGACAGCACCCTCGGGAAGACCCTGCAGCAGAAATTCCTCGGACGTAACGCGCACGACGTCCGCGTGCTCGACCTCGTCCCCGAGATCCGAAAGGTCCATGTTCGACCTGCCGGCCCTGCGGAGGCGTTCCTGCAGCGCGTCAAACGCCGGGTGCCACCTCTCCTCCTCCCACAGGTGCAGCAGCAGCTCAATGTAGATGCGCTCGTCGGATGCGTCGGCGCCGGCACGGCGCACGAGTTCGCCGTTCTGGGCGTCGCCGCGTGCTGCCGCTTCACGAATCGGCGTGACGACCGAATGGATCGCGTCCGGCGAGGATGCCGTCCAGTAGGGGACTGGCACCTGGACGGTGATGCGTCTGTGGTTTTGCGGATCTTCTAACATAGGTACGGCGGAAAGTATACCACAAGCAACGCCTGAAAACGTCTCCGCACGGGAGACATTTAGGATTGAGCGGTCGCAACAAGTTGCGACCCTCCCGCTTCATCGCATTCTCGACTTTTTTCTTACAATCCCATCCAGCGGCGGTAGTCGCTGAACTTGATTTTCTTCTCGCCCACGTACTTCTGCGTGGGGCCGCCGTAGAGGTAGTGGCTCGCGTACTCCTTGCCGTCCACCGTGTAGCGGATCTTCACGACGCCCTGGCCGGTGAGCTTGATCGCGCCGGCCTTCGCGACGGCGTTCTCGCCGCAGGCGAAGTCGCCGTCGAAGAAGGCCTTGCCCGTCTCGGCGTCGGTGAGCGTGGCGTGCCCCTTCACGGGACGGAGGAGGTCGTTCACCACGAGCACGTCGCCGTTCTCGTCCACCATCACGAGCACGTTCTGCTGGGCGCGCTTGATGTACTCGTACGCGAGCTTGCGCCGGCCGTAGTAGTCCACCACGGAATCGGAGATGATCGGCCAGCCGTCACGCATGTTCCACCAGGTCATGCCGGTCTTCTTCTCGAACTTCCGCGAGCGGCAATGCTCGACGATGAACTTCATGCCCTCCGCCTGCGCGCACTGGCTTTGGAGCGCGAAGCCCTCGAGGTCCGTCTCGACGTCGCCGAAGAGCATGTGCATCTGGAGCACCATGCGGTGGTTGCGGCAGGCGACGAACTTGCTG
>JAFRSR010000407.1 GCA_017427485.1 Kiritimatiellia bacterium | reverse complement strand
GTAGAAAAGGCCAGGCCAATCCAACGAGCGCAAATGCGACAAGTGCTGCGCCCGCGATCCGCCGCAAGGCGGAGGTTTTGCGCCTTGGCGTCGAAGTGGTTGTTTGGGCAGCTTCAGGATTGATGATACGACGTACTTCCTCCGGCGAAAGAACGCGACCAGACGCGACGATCTCGCCGTCGATTTCAAGGGCGGGCGTCGAGAGTATTCCACGCGCTACGATTGCGTCGATGTCCGTCACCTTTTCGACTTCCGCCGCAAGGCCGGCTTCCGCAAGCGCGGCGGCGACGTTGGCGGCGAGCGTCTTGCACTTCGGGCATCCCGTACCATAGATTTTGATGTTCATTTGGTTTGTTCCTTTCATCTGTGTTTTCCATGATTGAGGATATTGACGAGGATGAGCATGACGGGGACTTCTACAAGAACGCCCACGACGGTCGCAAGCGCGACGGGCGAGGACGTGCCGAAGAGAGAGACGGCGACCGCCACGGACAATTCGAAGAAATTGGACGCCCCGATCATCGCGGCGGGAGCCATGATTTCCCTCGGTAGCGCGAGTCGGCGGCAGATCTCCCACGACAGGAAGAAGACGAGAAACGTCTGCACCACGAGCGGCACGGCAATCAGGGCGATGTGAAGCGGGCTGTCGAGGATGACGCATCCCTGGAACGTAAAGACGAGAATGAGCGTCGCAAGGAGCCCACCCATCGTCAGCGGAGAGAACTTCGGTAGAAATCGTTCGCGGAAAAACGTTTCGCCGTACCGCCGCACGACCGTGCGGCGCACGACCACGCCGAGGGAAAGCGGCACAACGACGAACAGACCCACGGAGGAGAGAAGCGTTCCCCACGGCACGGCGACACCGCCCACGCCCAGCAGTAACTTGACGATCGGGGCAAAGGCGAAAATGATGATGAGGTCGTTCGTCGCCACTTGCACGACGGTGTAGGCGGCGTCGCCTTTCGTCAGCTGCGACCACACGAACACCATCGCCGTGCAGGGTGCCGCGCCCAAGAGGACCGCGCCCGCAAGGTAGTCGCCTGCAAGGTTGGCGGGAATCCATGGGCGGAACGCAACGTGGAAGAAGAACCACGCGACCGCGAACATCGTAAACGGTTTGACGATCCAGTTCACGCCCCACGTCACAAAGAGGCCGCGCGGTTCGCGCCCGACGTTTCGGATGCTGGCGAAATCGACCTTGAGCATCATCGGAAAGATCATCAGCCAAATCAAGAAGGCTATAGGCAGCGAGATGTGCGCCACTTCAAGTCGGCCCAACGCGGCTGGAACGGCGGGAAGGCATTTCCCGACAAGGGTACCCACCGCCATGCACAGGACAACCCAGATGGAGAGGTGTCGGTCGAAGAAGGAAAGTTTCGTTTGCTCTTTCATGGTTTGTTCCTTTCTTTTTCAGTAAAAGAGGTTGAGTGTCCATCCGCAGATGACGAAATACGCGAACAGGTAGGCGGCGAAAAGTGCGAGGAGCTTTCCCGTCATGACCTTTTTGAGCATGATGAACTCAGGGACGGATGCCGCTGCCGTGGAAAGCATGAACGCGAATGCCGTGCCGACGGGCAGCCCCTTGTTTATGAGTTCCCCCGTGATGGGGATGACTGACGTCACGTTTGCGTATGTAGGTATGCCGATCACGACGGCAAGGGGAACCGTCCACCACTGCTCTCCGCCAAGGTTTGACGCAATGAAGCCGTCTGGCACGAAGCCGTGCAACCCCGCCCCCAGTGCGATCCCGACAAGCACCCAAAGCCATATTCGTTTGAAGATGTCGCGAGTCTCGGCTACGGCGAACGAAAGGCGTACGCGGAATGTGAGGCGGACGTAGGCGGCACAACCTTTCCCCGCGCACGAGCATTTGCAGGGCGCGGTCGGCGGCTCGCACACGGACAGGAACCTGTCGGCGCGGATTGCGTCAAAAAACATGCCGCCCACGATGCCGGAGAGAAGTCCAAGCCCGACATAGAGCGAGGTGAGTCCCCATCCCAGAGCCCCTGCGAACATCGCGACAGCCGCCTCATTCACCGACGGCGACGTGATGAGGAAAGCCATCGTGATGCCGAGCGGAATCCGCGCCGTCGTGAAACCAAGGAAGAGTGGTATCGAAGAGCAGGAACAGAACGGCGTCACCGCGCCGAGCACCGCCGCGAGGATGTAGCAGACCAGACGACTCCTCCCGGAGAGAAACGTACGGATGCGGTTTGTGTCCAACCCCGCCCGCAGGAAGCCGATGACGAATATCATCGTGGCGAGCAGTACAAAAATCTTGGACGTGTCCTCGATGAAGAAGTGTACGGCGTCTGCAAGTTTCGTTCCGGCGGCAAGGCCGAGAACGTTATAGGTTAGCCAATCGGCTAAATGAGTGAATGCTTCTAGCATTTCTGTTGGTCCTTTCTTGTTGTCGTTTAGTTGGTTTGCTAAATGATTGGCTAAAAAAGAAGCTGTTACCGCTTCCTGGTCTTCAAGCACTCCAGCATGGTTGCCACGCACG
>JAFRSR010000406.1 GCA_017427485.1 Kiritimatiellia bacterium | reverse complement strand
TAGCCGAGAAGTTTCATGGCATGGACATGCTTTCTTGCAGCCTTGCGCCGATAAGCAAACGGCTTTACTCGATGTCGTTGTGTCGTAGTAATTTCTCTGGCCGCGAGGAGCTCATGAAGGAAGGTGCGTCAGTACTTGAAAGTCTTGGGAAAATGCTAGGCCATCAGTTGGCGCCGTTCAAGTACGAGGCTCCGGATTGGCCGTATTGGCCGTGTGGTTTATGGAGCGGGCCGCTCCCAGATCTTTTTGTGGCTGATGAGAACCAATGGGCAACGTCAAAGAATGTATTTGCGGTGTCCAATACGAGAATTGGCGGTGTCTTTGTCAATGTGAAGCTTGGTGTTGTCGCATTTGATCATTTCAACATGTCAATTGCTGTGAGGGATGACGCTTTGGCAGCCGAGAGTCAACGGGAGTTTGAAGAAGATTTCAAGAAAAACCATGACGGCAAGACTTTTTCCGAATGGTGCCAAGAGTGTGCGTTTAAAAGTTCGCCAGAATATAAAAAGAACCAAGATAGAGCGTTGCTGCCAGATGACTTCAAGATCGCTGGCCATTTTCTGGGCGAGCTAATACCTCCGGCTGAGTTTGCTGAACGATTTGGCAAGAGCGTCTTTTACGTGCGGGAAACCAATACACGGCTGTCCGAGAAATTCCTGGGGGTGTTTTCTCGGATTGGCATAGTGACCAATTCCATCGGGCGAGTTTCGAGGATTGTCCTTGCATCTGACATCATGGCGCGTGCGGAGCAAGCTCTTGAGAAATACAAAGTGGCACGAGAGTTCTTGCTCTCGCATGGGATTGACGATTACTATGAAGAGTCTATTGGCATGGCTCAGGAAATTCAGGATTTTTATGAGCCAGAGGGGAATTGCTGGGCAGAGCGCGACTTCTGCGCCTTAAAGTGGATTGACAAGAGCAGAAGCGTTTGGATAGAGCTGGCGTTGCATGTCTCAAAGACAGATGGCATGAAAATATATCTTGAAGTCAAGCATGTTGCGCAGGATTCATGGACAGATTACCAATGGCGGCGTGGGCTGGATAGGATAAGGAATGGGAAGCGACAGGAATGAAGGCGTGTAATGAAGTAAAAGGTGTGCAGCATGAAGTTTGATGTGGCTATCCTCCTTGCTTTTCTCGCTACCTCGGCTCTCGCGGCGTCGCGGGCCGTTGTGCCGTCGTTGCCAGAGGCGGCTTCGCCTGATGCAGAAGTAAGCACCAACATCGCGCTGAATGTCAATGCGGCGCGGCTACAGACGCTGACGCTTTCTGTGGAGTTTGAATCGTGCGTGACTAACGAGGTGCTTGTCGCCATAGGCGCGGATGCAGACTTGGATGGTGATCTTTCGGTTGACGAGGCCGACATTGTGTTTGGCTGCGACTGCGGCGCATGGTATCGCGCCGACCTTCGCACGGGCGAGATCGAGACTGCGACGACGAATGCGCTGGTCATCGGTAAGAGGCAGTTCGACCCGGCTTGGAATCGCCTCAAGGTTGTGAGGCGCGGTTTTGGCGAGATCGGCGAATCGGTTGAAAAGGACGAGGAGCGCGTCCGGTTCGACATAAGGATTCGGTGATGGTGGACTGGTTCTATATCGGCTACTGCGTCGCGATTGCGGAGTGCGTCGCCTTTCTGGCTTGGCTTGCCAAGGTCAATTGTCGCGCCCTCCGGAAGCTTTCGCTATCGCATCTGCTTGCACTTTCGATTCTCGCCTTTGGGACTTCTCTTGACGCGCAAAAGACAAACCAGCTGCTACGAGTGATAGGAGGATTCCTGTGGCGGGGGATGATGGGCGAGACTGTTGAAGTGTGCGACATCGCTCGCGGTTGGCGCGTCGAGAGCGTCACGACTAACGCGACGGTTTCGTATGCAATGCCGACGAACGCCGTTTATGCGGGCAACTGGCATATTCACGGCGCGGCGTCGTCGTTCGGGAACAACCGCATCGACTTCGGCGACTGGCGTTTTCCCCTCGGCACAAACAGCGCGACGTTTTCGTCGTTCTGGTGTTTCATCGACGGTCGCATCAGGCCGATGCCGAAGGACGCGGTGCGCGAAATCTGCGCCGTTGGCGTTCCAATGTCTGCCGTTCCAGGCCAAAGCCGACTGTGGCGGCTTGACGGTGACGATGGTAGCCGCATTCTCACATGGGAAAACTTCTTCATCGGCGGAGACACAAACGCGCCTGTCAACGCGCAGATCATTCTCCGACCCAATGGCGATTTCATCACTCGTTCCAACGAGGTGGAAACCGCGTATCGCCGCGTCAACCCCGACGATTGGGATGACGACGGAATCCCCAATGATGAGGACGTCAATCCCACTGTCTGTGACGGCGACTTCTTCGGCCCGGCAAATGTTCTGCCCGAAGGGGCGAACACGAACGCCTACTGCACCGTTTCACTCGTGGCCACAGGCCCAGACGCTCTTGTGGCATTTGCGGGCGACAAGCCCAGCAACTATCCCGATCCGCGCTTTGTGGCGAAATCTGGCGTCACTAACGAGGTGGTGATCCTGATAGGCAAGACATACGCCATTTCCTCAGACTGGCCATTTGCCGTAGTTGGCGTGTCCGATCCAGATACGGAAGTCTGGCAGATGCGCGGCGCGGCGCACCAGACTTACGTGCGCCGCCCTGTGACGATTACATCCAGCGGCGGCAATCCGTTTACGATGTCTGTTTCGCCAGGCAACCTCGGAGGTGTGTTCGAGTGGAACACGAACTGTTGTTGTCCTGTCGTCGGTAGCGGTCTTGTTTTCGGCTTTTCATGCACAAACGGATGCTCATGCGCTGGAAGACAGGCGTGGGGGGCGTACTTGTATGGGGGGTATTCCTTGGATGTGTGCGGCGGGGAATGTTCCTGTGCGACACCTGAGCCGCAAGGCGACATAGCCGCGTCGCTTGACTGGCCGTCGGTGGTTGACGTAGCGCGACCGGGAGAGGTGGCCTTGCCGGTTTCTCTTTCGTTCACAAGTCCAACTCCGACAAACGGCGTTCTGTCTCTTCTCTGGGCGTCAGTCGAAGAGGTAGGCGTATGGCGGGATGCCGCCCTGTCCGATGAGGCCGGGCAGCAAGAGGAGATCGGCGTTACGAATTGCACATCCCTGACGAGAACCTTTTACCTGAAAGGCCTTGCGCCGAGCCCCGGCCACAACAATGGGATTGTGGGGTTGCAGTGGAAGGATGATTACGGCGTTCGAACGCTTTTGTCGAAGAACTTTACCGTCGTGGAAAGGACGGCGGAGCCGATAACCGACGAACTGACGTTCGAGGTGTCGCCGTTCGCTGTCGTGAACCCAAGCTGCGTGAATACAAACAGCGACGTCTATCTGAGTGTTCTTGTATTGCCGCCGCAGTTCCCAGACGCCGACATCGTCTGGCGTTGCAAGTCCGGGTCCGCCTCGTTCCCCGAAGGGAATGCGGGCAGAAACGTCAAGGCGCGGGTGGGAGCCGATACAACTGTTTTTGCCGTCCAAGTCGGTGACTGTCCGTCGCCAGAACTCGAACTGACGGTCAGGGTCTGGCCGACCGAATGAAAGGAGCAGTGATGAAGAAGTTAAACGTGGTTTGCCTTGCCGCGTCCGTCGCATTCTCGGCGCTCGCCGAAGATGTGTCCAAGGTTTTGGAGCCGGATTGGGCTGGGATTTGCTTTGCAATCAG
>JAFRSR010000405.1 GCA_017427485.1 Kiritimatiellia bacterium | reverse complement strand
GTTCATCCTGAACGCCGGGACGCTGTCGGTCTCGAATGCCGCGGCCGCCACGGCGCCGGTCCTCAGCGGCGCGTCCACGTTCGAGAAGGCGGGCGAGGGCGCGCTCGTCGTCGCGCAGCCGAACCCCAACCACTCCGGCGACGTGGTCGTGCGGGACGGCGCGCTGCGGTTCAACGTCACCGCGCCTTTCGCCGGCGAGGCCGGCCGGATCGTCGTGAAGGAGCGCGGCGCGCTCGACGTCTCGGGCGGCGGGCCTGCCGCAGACACGGTGCGTGTCGCGAACCGGACTGTCGTGGTGGAGGGATCGGGCCCGGACGGGAAGGGCGCGATCGTCAACACGAGCGCGTCGTCGCAGTACAACGCGCTGGCGCATGGCTCGCTCTCGGGCGACGTCACGTTCGGCGGCGGAGGGGCGAAGCTGAGCGAATCCGCCGGGCGCTGGGATTTCCGCACCGGGTCGCTGGCGATGAACGGACACAACATCGAGAAGGTCGGTTCGAACATGGTCTGCCTCACGGGAATTGCGCTCAACGAGGGCGGCACTGTCCGAATCGACGTGAAGGAGGGTTACTGGAGCAGCGAGACGACGACCGGCTACTCCGGCGGCGCCGGCAACGTGATGGACGTCTACGGCGGCGCGTTTTTTGACCTCTACAACCTATCCGCTCCCTTCACGTGGACGCTCAACCTGCGCGACGGCGCGACCTACAGGATCCGCAACAGCACCGCCTCGGCGAAGAACGTCCTGAACGGACCGGTCTGCCTGGCGGGCGGCACGGCCATCGTCGCGGTGGGGGCCAGCAAGCAGACGACCATGAACGGCGTGGTGTCCGGCGAAGGCAAGCTGTTCCTGAACAGCGGCAGCGCTGGCCGCCTCTCGCTCATGAACGGGGCGAACACGTATTCCGGCGGCACGGTCGTCTGCGGCGGCGACCTCTACGCGGACAGCCACGGGTCGCTGCCGGGATACGACAGCGCGGACACGCTCAGCGTCTCCAACGGCACGCTCATCGTGAACTACGCCGACGGCAAGTGGTCCTCCGCAGACGTCCAGGCATTTTCGGACAAGGGGATGCTGTTCAGCGAAACGTCCTTCCTCGGACTGTCCGTCACGAACGAGGCGACGCTGGACCGTGCGCTGACGTTCCCTCTGGGGAGCATGTCCATGTACGACGGCGGCACGTTGCGCGTCACCCAGCCAATCACGCTGAACCAGGGGGCGCTCGAAGTGCGCGACGGCACCACCCTCGTCTTCGACGGCGCGTTCACCTCTCCCATCTCCTCCCGCTACAGCGGCTCGACCAGCACCTCGCTCGTGCTCACGAACGGTGCGACGCTGCTGGTGGGTTCGGCGGCCAACAGCAGCACGCTGGCCGGAACGCAGGCCAACCCCGCGCGGATGTTCGTCGAGGCGGGCTCCACGTTCGCCGCGTCCCCGGAATGCGCGACCAACGTCGCGACAAAGGCCCTGTCGCTCGGCCACAGCGACGGGGGCTTCGGCATCCTGACCGTCAACGGCGGAACGGTCCGCCACAAGATCATGCTCGGCGAGGGCAACAAGAACGGCGGCGGCGCGATCATCCAGAACGGCGGCGTCGTCGAGAACCAGGGCGGCGCGGTGAACGACATCCGCTACGGGAACGCCGGCTACGGGTACGTGGAGCTGAACGGCGGCACGCACACCTGGTGGGGATACGGCACCATCGGCGGGCCGAACGAGAACGCCCGCGGCGCGATGTACCTGCACGGCGGCACGTTCAACTACGTGCCCAAGACGGCCGTGCGGCTCGCCCTCTCCCGCGGCGGCTGCGGCCTGCTGTACATGGACGGCGGCACGGTCGACTTCACGGCCTCGAGCGGCATGCTGGCGCTCGGCGAGCTCGACAACCCCACCATCGGGCCGAACTCGTTCTCGACCATGACGATCGACGGCGAGGGCGCGCTCGCGAACTTCGGCAACAAGGTGACGTGGCTCGGCAACCGCACGAACCACACGGCCGTGATCAACCTCAACAACGGCGGCGTTCTCCGGACGGGCATTTTCGCCACGAGCGACAACTTCGCGGGCGACCGCGCCTCCATCACGGCCCTGCTGAACTTCGACGGCGGCGTGTACAAGACCCCCGCCACGCTGACGATGTTCCGCGCCGACGCCGCCAAGCAACCCGACGCCTTGACCGTCTATCCCGGCGGCGCGGTGTTCGACACGGACGCCTACGGCCTCACGGTGAACGTCCCGCTGGAGCGTCCCGAGGGCAGCGGCGTGGCGAGCGTCTCCATGCCCGACGCCCTGCTGGCCCAGACGCAGCTGATCGGTCCGCCCCTCGTGCGCATCAGCGGCGGCGGCGGCCGCGGCGCGACGGCGATCTGCCTCTACGACTCGACGGCGCGAAGGGTCACGGGCGTGAAGGTGACGAGTCCGGGCACTGGCTACACGAGCGCGCCCACGGTGACATTCGAGGGCGGCATCTGCGCCACGAACCGCTACACGGGCACGGCGACGCTTGCGGCAAACTCGGCGTCGGGCGGCGTCACGAAGCGCGGCAGCGGCATTCTCTACCTCGCCGCGACCAACACCTTCGGCGGTCCCGTCACGGTCGAGGAGGGCAGACTCTGCGCCCTCTGCACGAACGCGATCCCGTCCGGCGCGGACCTTTTGCTCACGGGCGGCGCGCTCGCCTCGTCGGTGCCGCTCGACCTGGGCGCGGTTTCGGCGACCAGCGGCACCGTGAGCGACGTGACGCTCTCCTGCACGTCCTTCACCAAGACGGGCGACGGCGTCCTGACGCTGCAGGACGTGACGCTCAACCCGTCGTCTCCCGTGACTGTCAGCGGCGGCCGCCTCCGGGTCATCAACGGCGGTCCGGGTCTTCTGGAGGGCGTCCTCGACGGTTACGCGAACTGGAACGGCACGCCGATGGAAAATAACATCGTCAACTCCACGCTCCAGGCAAACACGAGAAATGGCTGGAAGGAGCACACGACCGTCGTCTACTCCGGTTACATCTGGAACCGCACGGACGCGGACGTGACCTGGACGCTTGTCGAGGATTTCGATGACGCGATAAACGTCTACATCGACGGCGTCCAGGTGCTGTACAACGCCATGTGGAACGCCGTCACCAAGGCCAACGTCACGCTCTCGCCGGGCGCGCACAAGTTCGAGGTGCGCCTCGGCGAAAATACCGGCGGTGCCGGTCCCTCCACCGATGGGGCCATGCGCCAGTGGACGGCGAAGAACACGACGCCCATTGGCTTCGCAATCGACTTCGAGGGACGCGACACCTTCGACGGCACGCTCTACACCATTCCCGTCGACCCGGGAGACGGGTCGCTGTTTACGACGACGCTCGACAACACGGGCGGCGCGCCGCTCGGGGACGCGGGCGTGACGATCGCGGCGGGGGCGTCGGTTGACTTCCATTCGTCCACGGCCATCTCCCTCCCGAACCTCGCGGGCGCGGGCAGCGTGTCCAACGCGGCCGTCGTTGCGTCCGGCACGTGGACGTTCGACGCCGGGGACTTCACGGCGGACCGGCACATGACCTTCCTGGACAGCTCGGTCGACCTGAACGGCGTGACCGCCTACGCGTTCACGAACGCTTCGGGACTTGACCCGCACGGCAGGCCGGTCGTGATCGCCGAGGCGGATAGGGGATTCACGGGGACGGCGAATCTGTCGTCCGCGACGCTCACGGGTCTCCCCGGCGGCGGCAAGTGGTCTCTCTTCGTGAAAGGCAATGCGCTCATGCTCTCGCCGGTCGTCGGAACCGTGATGATCCTGAGATAGGATGAGGTCGCGCATGCGAAATCTGACAGGCATCTTTGTTCTCGCCGTGCTGGCGGGCATCATGCCGGGGCGTGCGTGCGGCGCGAACCTTCTGCGGTCCGACTGGGTGGGACGCGAGCTGCATCTCGTCGACCGGGACACGGGCGCGTCGAATAGCAACCTCTACTGGCGCGTGCCGAACGCCGTGCTGAAGGACGTGCGCGGGAAGGCACTGTACTTCGGCGGGCGCGTGAAGCAGGTCGACGCATCCGGCATCAGCGCCGTGAGCCTCTTCATCTCCACGCGCTCGAAGGACGGAAAGACGAGCCGGGAATCCGTTTCCGCCACGGGCGTGCGCGGCGCGACGCCCTGGCTCGTGCTGCGGGCGAAGGTGCAGGTGCCGGACGATGCGGACGTCGTGCGTCTCGCGATCCGCTGCGCGCACGGTTTCTGGCAGACGGGCGAGGCGACGTTCAAGGACCTGATCCTCACGACGGACCCCGCCGAACTGCCGCCGATCGTCTTGCCGCCGCCCGACGAGCTGGGCCATGCGGAGCTGCGTCTGCCCGACCCGCACGACACGCCCGAATACGCCGCCTACCGCGCGACGTACCGCGACATGAAGCCGTTCGAGGAGGATGGCCGCGCGCGTCCCGAGATCAAGAACGGCACCTGGTACTTCAACGGACGGCCCACGTTCTTCCTCGGCGCCTGGATCTATCCGCGGTCGATTATCGACTGGGGGCCGGGACACAATCCGCTCGGCATCGACCACATCGCCTACACCACGCCGCCGGGACGCGAGGTCTTCGACGCGCTCGGCTTCAACTCGTCGCAGATATCCGGCGCGCCGTTCCGTCCGGGCGAGGTGCTGCGCGGACTGCCCGAGCGGAAGCTCCGCCGCCTCGGGAAACCGTCCGACTGGAAAGCGGACGAACGCGACATGGCGGAGTACTTCGCGCGGTTCGGCGACGTGCCGATGGCGATGGACTTCGCCTTCGGCTACAACAAGCAGTATCCGTCCGACCTCGCGCGCGACCTCAACCAGTACATGGACGCCTGGCACGCGTTCATCCCGTTCTGCCCCGAGCATCCGGAGGGATGGGCGTACTACCGCGACTACTTTCTCGCGGGGACGCGCGCGGCGCTGAAGAACGGCATGAACGCGTTCCTCTACGAGCTGTTCAACGAGTCGAGCTACAACTGCCAGTGTCCGTGGAACCGGCGGGCGTTCCTCGACAAGGCGCGGACGCGCTACGGGACGATCACGGCGGCGAACGCGACGTGGCGCACGGATTTCGATTCCTTCGAGGAGATGGCGTTCGCCGGCGACTGGGCGGCGTATCCGGGCGTGTGGTACGACTGGTGCGCGTTCACGGCGCGGCGCTACGCGGCGATCCTCCGTGCGGGACAGGAGACGATTCGCCAGGTGGACCGTCGGCGCAACGTCTACTTCACCGAACAGGCGCACGGCACGCCGCCCGCGCATCCCGGCATGGACTACCGGCTGGTGGCGGACGCGGTGGACGTGCTGACCATCGAGGGCGGCTGGCAGTACGGGTTCAAGACGGCGTTCAAGGCGAAGGACGCGATGGAGACGGTTGTGGCCACGGGCGGCTCCAAGCACTACTTCAACCTGGCGTTCTTCCGCGCGCTCGCGAAGGACGGGAAGCCGATCTCGAACAACGAGCACTACTGCACGCGCTTCGAGAACGGCACGCGCGTGCCGTCGAAGAAGACGGACTACATCACCTCGCTCTGGCTGGAGGTGATGCACGGCGTCTCCTCCGACTTCACCTACGTCCTCGACAAGCGGCACTACGAGGCGCGGACGATGGAGCAGGCGTACGCGAACGTGGCGAAGCCGTCCTACAAGTCGTCGTCGCTCCTGAATCCCTTCAACGTGAAGCCCGAGGACCTCGACGCGTTCAAGACGTTCCGCGCCGAGCTCGCGCCCTACGGGGAGAAGCTGCTGCCGATGCCGCGGGTGCGCCCGGCGTCCGTGGCGGTGTATTTCTCGTACCCGTCGATGGTCCAGGCGCGGCATCTGTTGCCGGGCGGTGGACAGAAACACGTGGCGTTCGCGCAGGTGACGTCCGACTGGTACACGGGCCTCCTCCACCGGCACTATCCGCTGAAGATCGTGTTCGACGAGGACGTGGCGCTCCTTGGCGACGAGGTGCAGGCGCTCGTGTTCCCCGGCGGCTGCGCGGCCGTGCCGCCGCAGGTGGTCCGCGCGGCGGAGGCGTTCGCGCGGCGCGGCGGGCTCGTACTCGCGGCCGAAGGGGCGCTCGCGTGTGACGAATACCTGAAGTCGCTCGACGCGCCGCCTGCGTTCACGCGCGTTGCGACGCCGGCGGCCGCGGCGGATATGCTGGACGCGCGCAAGGTGCGCCGGTACGCGCAGCTCGTGCCGTCCGACGATCCGTCGCGTCCGCTCGCAGCCTCCGACGTGCAGGTCGTCGACCGCGGCGATTTCAAGTTCGTCTGCTGCGTCAACATGGGCGACCAGGCCACGCGGCGCGCCACGCTCCGGCTCTTTGTCGCAGAGAAGGGCGCTGCCTTCCGTCTGACGGATCCTCTTTCGCAGCGCGTGATCGGCACCTTCACGGCGCAGGAACTCGCCGCGGGCGTCCCCATCGACCTCCCCTCGCAGGAACGCGTTCTTCGCGTCCTCGACCGCGTCCGCGAGGTTTGACGCGAGCGCGGGGAATGTGGTAAAATCATTCAACTTTCAAAGAAGGAGCGGTTGGCGATGAAGATACGGACAATTTGCGCGGTGGTGTTGCTCGCGGGAAGCGCGGGCGCGCTGGAGATCAGCGGCGTCTACGACGTCGATGTGGCGTCGGGTACTTCGCAGACCATCTCGGAGGCGATCACGGGCAGCGGCTCGATCCGCAAGACGGGCGCGGGCACGCTCGTCCTGAGCGGCGCGAACACGTTCACCGGCGGCATTTCGATCGAGGCGGGGCGCGTGGAGGTTGCGGCGACCGGGGCGCTCGCTTCGGGGTCTGTGGCGATTACATCGACGGGCTCGTCCGGTTCGGGCAACATCCGCTTCACGGTGGCCGGGACGTTCGCGAACACCATCTCCGTGACCGGCACGGGCGGGACCAAAGACCAGGCGCAGCTCCGCTTCACCAAGGCGGTCACGCTGACGGGCGCCATCACGTCCGAATGCGATCTCTATTTCCTCGGCGACGTGTCCGGGTGCCCTGATATCACGATCGACGCGCCGGTGACGGCGACCGGACGCAAGGTGGGTGGCGGGGTGTACAACCACTACAAGGCCATAAACTTCAAGAAGCCGGTTGTCTGCGGGACGATTTCGCAGCGGATCGGATGGCCGGAAGGTCTGGGCTGCTTGAAGCTTTCGTCCAACCAGAATGTCTTCGACCGGATCGACATGGGCTATTCGACGCTCTTCTGCGGCGTGGCCGGCGCCCTGTCCGAGAACGCGATCGTCACCTGGTACGCAGAGAGCACGGAAGATTCCCGCGGCCCGCTCGTCCTCGACGGTTACGACCAGACGGTCAGCTCGCTCTCCACGCCTGTGCGGGCGGCAAGCGTCCAGGGCTTCGCCATCGGCACGGAACCCGGAAAGACGGAGACGCTCACGCTCAGGGCGCGCGAGAGCAACGCGGCGTGCTGCAAGCTGCGCAACGGGCTCTCGATCGTGTACGATCCGCTTGACCCTTCGTATGTGCAGACGATCAGCAACCGCGTCCACACGATGACGGGCGGCTTCGTCGTGAAGGGCGGACGCCTCGTCTTCGGCGGCGACACGACGACGCTCGCGAAGGCCGGCTACATTCGGGCGGAGAGCGGCGCGTTCGAGCTCCACACGGCGCAGGCGCAGGCGCTTGCCCTGCTCACGAACATCACGGTTTCAAGCACGGGCGCGCTCGTGGTCGACGCGCCGGACGCGTTCCGTTCCGACCACGTGCTGGACCTTGTGCTGGAGACGGGCGCGACAGTCGACGTGCCGGCGGACACGGTGCTGCGCGTGCGGAACTTCATCGTGGACGGGACGCCGATGAGCGGCACCTTCACGCACGCGACCTGTCCGGTGCTGCCGGAGAACCTGACGGTGGTCGCGCCTGACCTGATCTACGGGAAGGGCGACGAGGCGGCGATCGGACAGCTCGCCGGCGACTGCTACGTCTACGTCGAGGAAGGCGCGATGGTGACGAACACGACGGCGATCGGCGGAAGCGGCCGTCTGGTCAAGGCCGGCCTCGGCACGCTCGTCTTCACGAACGCGAACACGTACGCGGGCGGCACGTACGTGGTGAGCGGCACGCTCCGGGCAGTCGCCGGCAACGCGTTCGGCGACGGCCCCGTGGTGATCCGCGGCGGCAACATCGTGCCGTGCCGCGTGTTCTTCGGACCGATGCTTGCCGACGGGACGTTCCCGAACGCGTTCTCGCTCGAGGAGAAGAGCTCGTCGACCTACCCGGCGATGACCTGCGACCTCACGGCCAAGAAGCTGATCACCTTCACCGGCTCCTTCACGGCGCCGTGCGACTTCTACATCGCGGACACGGACGACAGCTTCAACGGCGCCCGCTACATCGACTTCGACTGTCCGGTGACGGTCGACGGCACGCTCTCGCACATCACGGGCGGGGGCGGCTACTGGCTAAAGCCGGTGAAGGCGAAGACCTTCTCGTCCATCACGACCTGGAAACGGACGGGGTCGCATTTCCTTTATTCGCCGTCAAACGAATTCGGAAAGATCGTCTGCGATTACGTCAGCATCCATGCGCGCGGCACGAATGCGTTCGGGGGCGCGGTCCTGCAGTTCGCCGGCACCAACAGCGAAGCCCAGCGCGGCTACATCGCCCTTGACGGCTATGACCAGACGGCCGCGTACGTGGTCTGCTCCAACGTCAACAAGTGCGTCAACTATTGGAACTATTCCGTGGCGACGCTTACGCTCACCGGCGGCACGGCGTCCGCCTGGTGCGAGGCGAGGCTGGGCGAGATCCAGAGCGCGGGCCAGAAGGTGAAGCTCTCCGTGACGGTGGACGCGGGGCACGACGACTTCGTGCAGACCTTCAACGGCCGCACGAACATCACCTACGGCACGATGCGCGCGAAGCGGGGCACGCTCCGGTTCTCGGGCGCGTCCACCCTGCCCAACGTGCCGGAGGTGATCGCGGACGGCGGCACGTTCGACCTCGCGACGACGGAGGCGAATGCGCTTCCGTCCGTGACGAACGTCACGGTCACGGCGGGCGGCACCTTCCGATTCGCCGCGACGGCCGCGACGCCGTTCGGCACGGGCGCGGACACGGTCGTGCAGGTTGAGACGGGGGCGACGCTGGAGATTCCGGAGGGCCTCGTGGTGCCGGTGCAGCGTCTGTTCCGCAACGGCGACGGGGCGTCGCCCGGCGACTACACGGGCGTGGGCGGGCCCGCATCTGCGCGCGTGACGCCGTTCATTTCCGGCACGGGCGTCCTCCGCGTCGCCAAGGGTCCCATGGGTTTCCAGGTCATTTTCCGGTGAAGGACACGCCATTAGAGCACAACTATCAGTATCTCCGTGTTTGAGGAAGGAAATGAGAAATGAGAACTCTGATTGGAACGATCCTCGCAATGGCGTTTGTTGCGGCGGCCGCGGACGAATCTTTGATGCTGATGCGTCTGCGCGGCCCGCACACGGCGGACGACGCGCAGTGGGCGAAGACGTTCAAGGCGCTGGCGGCGAACCGCGCGGCCTGCGACGAAGTGTGGTTCTCCACTGGCATCGGCTTCCCTCAGATGGACTGGCACCGTGCACACGCCGCGCGCCTCGCGCGTTACGCGGAGCAGCTTCGGGGCGCTGGCATCGTGCCGAGCCTCCAGTTCCAGGCCACGCTGGGCCACAGCGACGACCTGACTTTGCAAGAGGGCATCGCGGGCAAGACATGGGGCGGATTCACCGGAAGCGCGGGCGTGGAATGCAAGGCCTGCAACTGCCCGCGCCAGCCTGCTTTTCTCGCCTACGTCCGCGAGATGGCGCGGCTCTACGCCGCGTTCAGGCCGGCGTGGGTGTGGATCGACGACGACCTGCGCATCAACAACCATCGGCCAGCCTCGACGAAGAATGACATAGGATGCTGGTGCCCGGTGTGCCTTGCGGCGTTCAACGCCGAGACGGGCGGAAGCTGGACACGCGTTGCGCTGGCAAAGGCCATCGCGAAGGACCCCGCGCTCTACGACGCCTGGGAGCGCTTCAGCTTCGCGGGCATCGCCGAGGTGGCGCGCGTCATCGCGGCGGCGATGCACGAGGTGTCGCCGGAAACGCGCTTCGCGTACCAGCATGGCCCGTGGAGAAACAACGTGCAGCTTGCGATCTTCAAGGCGCTGCACGAGGCGACGGGCCTGTCCGTGGGGTCGCGCCCGGGCGGCGGTGCGTACTACGACCAGGACCCGAACGGACAGCCCGTGAAGGCGATTACGTCGGCGCGGCAGATGAAGATGCTGGGCGCGCCGGACTGGATCGGCTGCTGGTGCCCGGAGGTGGAGACGTATCCGCGCGCCTTCGCGAGCCGCACGGCGCAGGGGATTCTTGTGGAGAGCATCACGAGCCTCGCATACGGCATGAACGCCGTGAGCCTGCTGATCATGGACACGCGGTCGGAGACGGATGAATGGTACGCCGAGAACCTGCTCGCTCCGTTGGCGGCGGAACGTGCGGTGCTGGAGGACTACCGCAACTGGAACCGTGACACGGTGCCGGCGGGGCTGGCGGACGAGTCGGGCGCGGCGTCGGCGGCGCTGTACCGCTATGCGCTCACGGGTGTGCCGGTTGTGCCTGGCATCGGGAAGACGTACGGTGCCGTGACGGCCGAGGACGTGAAGATCAACCTCTCCGGGCTCACGTCCGCCAACCTCCGCGACATTCGGCGCCGGGCTGACGAGCGCACGGGCTGGAAGCTGCCCGTCGTCGTTCGCGATCCGTCAGTTGCGCTCGTCGTGCCGCGCGTGACGAAGGACGGGCGGCTGAAGAGCGTGATGATGCTCAACGCGCGGATCGACGCGCAGAAGCCCGTGACGCTCGCCCTGCGCGGCGTGCCGCCCGACGTGACGCAAGCGACGTGGCGGGCATTCCGTCAGCCGGCCGTCACGCTTCCGCTGCGGCGCGAGGGGGGCGAGACGTGCGTGACGCTGCCCGAGATCGCCGCGTGGAACGCCGGTTGGCTGGCCTTGTGAAAAAATGAGATGACAAAAAGACAGGAGAAGCGTATGTCTGACGACTTGCAGATGGGTGTGCGGACGCGGCGGCTGGCGCGCGCGGTTCTGGGATGCGCGGCAATCTGCGCGGCGGCGTCCGCGCGGGCCGACGACTACGTGCTGGCGGCCGGCGAAACGGACGCGTTCGCCTTTGCGGGCGGTACGGTGACGAATTTCACTTCCATGACGGTCGCTGGCTCGCTGGAAATCACCGGCGACGGGTGGATCAAAACGCCCACGCTGAACCTCGACGGCGGCACGCTGACGGTCGACGGCGCGAAGGCGTCGATCGGTTCGGGGCACAGCAATAACGACACCCCGACAACCCTTACGGTCACGAACGCGGCAGACGGCGTGTACGGGAAGGTGATCGCCCGGAACGGAACGTATACGGGCCCAATCAAGGACAATCGCCACAACTTTGCGACGAAGTTCTTCAAGATCGCCACGAACGCCGCCGACGTGGCGGGGACGGACGGCTTCGCCGATGTGCTGTCCATCGAGAACGCCTGTGTTGCCATCCGCCGGTTTGAAAACTATTCGTCCCTGACGGGGCGAATCACGGTGGCTGGAACGGGCTGGCTGTCGAAAGGCGGCGGATATTCTTACGGCGAAGGCATCTTCGTGCGTGGCCCTGCTGTGATTGACCTTCAAGATGGTGCGCAGTTGACCGTCGAGCTCGGTAATCAGCTCGGCGCGTTTAACGAGAACGGAATTCCTGTCTCGGTGACGGGGACAGGGAATATTATCTTTCGCCATCAGTTCAACAAGTCGAATCCGCATTATCCGATGTTCAGGAAAGGTGCCGTCTTGAACAATTCCGGAACTCTGTCGTTCACGGGGGCATGGGGCTCGGGATTCTTTGAATTCCAGGACAGCAACGTGATCGGTCCGAACATCACGCAGATCTGCCCGGTGGGGTCCGACGACATTGCGTTGAGCGTTCCCACCCCGGTCACGCTCGCCGTGCCGAACGTTGATTTCGTGCGGTCGGGAAGGCACGACATGCTGGTCGGTACTGGCGCGATCCGCATCGACGCCTCGACGGCGGCGCGCACGTTCCGCGCGCACATGCCCATCACGTATTCGCGCATGATCTCAAACGTGACCAGCACGTACGAAAACAGTTTGACCATCGAAAAGACCGGCTCTTACGAGGCGACGATCTCCTCAACGACGAACATCCCGACGCTGAACGTGCTGGAAGGCGTCGTCCGCATCACGTCGGACTGCGTGATCTCGAACCTCTTCGGCGCGGCAGGCGCCACGCTGATCGCAGATGGTTGTGTCGTGTCCGTCACCGGCGAGGCGCGCTTGAAGGGACTTGCGCTTGAGACGGCCAACGGCGGCACGTTCGTGAAGGCGGGTGCAGGCCGTACCGCCGCGTACGATCCGGGCACGATCAGCGGCGGACTGCATGTGGCGAGCGGTTCCATGGTGTTCTCCAAGTACGGTTTCGCGCAGAAGTACTGGCGCTGGACGTTCACCAAGGTCTACAACGGCCCCGCGCCGGCGCATTTTGGACGGTTCTGGATATTCGACACGGATGGCGGACATGCCGCCGCCGGACTGGCCTACAAGGAACCAAACCAAGCGCTGACTGCAGGAACGTGTCGGTGGAAGTTCGACCCAAGCACGAACATTGCAATCGCGGCGACCACGGCCTATTGGCAGTCGCCATCGTACGTGCGAGCGAACTTCAGGACGGATTTCTTCAGCAGCCTGAACAATTTTGCGAATCTGATTTCGCCGGTAATCGATCCCGAGAATCCAGCATCCCACCTCGCGCTGGAATTGCGTTTGGCGGACGCCGCCCTGCCTGTGACGGGCTACAACATCATGGCTGTGTTGCCGAACGACTATCCCATGTCATGGACGGTGGAGGCGTCGGACGACGGCGCGGCGTGGACGACGGTCGAGACGCGATCGGACGTGACACATGCGCATCCCTCGGGCAACTATTACTTCTTTGACGGCGAGGCAGGTTATCTCACCACCGGCAATTCCCCCGTCCAGGTGCGCGGGAAGCCGTTGGAGTTTTTCCACTTCGACGGCTACAGGAACGATGGACTCTCGGCGCTCGCCGAGCCTCTTTCGGTGCAGGTGGACCGGGACGCGACGCTGGATATTCGTGCGTTCACGGACGGCCAGCCGATCAACCGCATCGCCATCGACCTTTCGGCCGGCGGCGGCACGATCTACGGCGGCACGGCCGCGGAGGGCGGCACGCTCGCGCTGACGAACGTGGCGTCGTCCGGCTTCAACCTGTCGGACGCGTTGCCGCTGACGGTTGACGGGTTCGGCGGGACGGCGAACCTGAAGACGTGGGCGGTCGCCGTGGACGGCGCGCCGAGCAAGTACAAGGTGACGTGTTCCAACGGGCAGCTCGCGCTCGTGCCGCCCGGCGTGTGTATCATCATCCGGTAGGGGGCGGACGCATGACGGCTGCTGTTGCATTGGTCGCGTTCGCGATGGGGTCGGCCGAGTGGTTCGGCGGGCCTTACGGCGGCGGGCCGGGGCGCATCTCCTTCGAGCAGGACGGCACAAACGCGTATGCGCGCCTTGAGAAAGAGCGAGGGCCGGGCGCAACGCAGATCATCTCGCGGAACCCGGCCGTGATCGGCGCCGCGCGCCGGTTCGAGGTGTCCTTCTCGCATCGCGGCGCGGACGGCGCCTTCCGCTGGCGGCTGGAGCGGCGCAACGGCAAAGGACGTTACGAGCCCGTCAAGAACAGCGCCGGGCACGACTTCGCGGAATACGTGCCGTTCACGGGCGCGACGAACTGGACGCGCCACGTCCAGACGGTCAGCGTGCCCGCGCGCCTTGTGGACGGGGCGAACGCCGTCTCGGTGAAGTTCGACGTGTGGGGCGGGAACGAGCCGCGTACGCTGGACGTGTGCGACGTGAAGGTGGAGGCGGTTCCGGTCATGACGCCTCCCGCGCCGCCGCCCGTGAACATCACGCTGGAGGTGGCGCCGAAGGACGAGGGGTTCGGCCCCGTGCCGTTCCTGTGGAAGCCGGGCGCGACGATTTCCGACGGACTGCTCCTGCGCGGCGGCAAGCCGTTCTTCTGGGTGGGCACCGGATGCGATCTCGGCGCGTCGCAGGCGACGCCGGTCGGACTGTGGGCGGCGAAGCTGCTCGGCTACACGGTCGTCTCGCTCGACCCGCACGGCGGACTTTCGCTCGTGAAGGACGACGGCACGAACGCGACGCTGCGCGCGACGGTCAACCTCACGGGCGTCTCCCACTTCCGCGAGACCGCGCGGCTGGGGTTCTACGTCGACCACTTCGGCAACGGGGTGTACAAGTGGTCCCCGCTCAAGAAGTTCGCCGAAGCCCATCCCGACTTCGGCGAGATCCACTACGACCACGGGCACTACATCAACATGGACACCGGACATCCGCTGGGACTCGCCCTCCAGACGGCCAAGCGCGAGACGTACTTCCGCCACGTGGCCGACGTACCCGGCGTCGCCGAGATGGAGCTCTGCCGCGAGCCGGGCCCGGCGCCGTCGAACGCGCGCGCGAAGCGCGGGTTCCGCGAATGGGCCCGGCGCAAGTACGGCACGCTGGAGGAGGCGTGCCGCGTCTGGCGGCGCACCTACGCCACGTGGGATGACGTGCTGCCGATGCCCCTTGAGGAATGCGAGGCGTATGGCTACCGGGCGCGCGTCGCGCTGAGGCGCAAGGAAAAGGCGGACTTCCCGGAGATGCACTACGACTGGCTCCAGTACCTGCAGGACGACTACACCGCGTGCGTGAAGGCCGAGCGCGAGGAGCTCCGCGCGCGCTTTCCCGCGCTTCCCGTCACGATCGACGTGCGCGGCCATGCCATCGAGAACGACGCCTACTGCGTGCTCGACCCTGAGCGCATCGACCCGCTCATGGACCTCTTCTCCATCCACTTCGGCGCGCACGCCTACACCTACGGCCGCGGCAGGCGTTACCACCTGTCCACGCTTCTCGACCAGACCTCGTTCCCGTTCTTCAGCTACAACTTCTTCCGCACGAACACGGAGAAGCCGATTTTCAACTCCGAGGACATCATCTCAAAGGTCGGCATGCCCGGCATCGACGCCGCGGCGATGGAGGCGAACGACATCGCGGGGCACCATGCGCTGATGGGGAAGGACGAGTTCGTGCCGCGCCGCCGCATCCCCGCGAACGACAAGACCAGCCAAGAGGAGCGGTTCGGCGCGAAGCAGTACCGTCTGATGCTCTGGCCCTACCTCATGCAGGGGACGATCGGCTGCTGGGTGTGGAGCTGGCACGACGACTACACGCGTCCCTACTTCCCGTCGCTCGTGAAGAAGCTCGAAGTCGCCGCGGAGGTCGTGCTGCCCGACCTGCGGCACCGGCGCGGCGAAGTCGCCTACCTCTATGGCTTCCTCAGCGGACGCGGTCTCCCGTGCACGATCATGGAGAACCACGTGGACTACCTCAATTGGTACGACGCGATTGAATTCAGCGGCGTGCGCCCGGACGTGTTCGGCGAGCGGCACTTCGTGAAGGAGATCGACCCGAAGCGCTACCGTCTCCTCGTCGTGCCGTTCACGAAGTACGTGGCGGACGAGACGTACGCGGCGTTCAAGCGGTACGTCCTGGAAGGCGGCACGGCCGTGGTGACGGACGGTTCGCTGGAACGGACGTTCACGCGCTACCGCGAGACGGACATCCGCGCGTTCGCGGGCATCGACGCGGCGGCGGGGCGGAAGGTAACGGAGACGCGGCGCGGCGCGGGACGGGTCGTGTACGTGGCGGGACATCCCGAAATGGAGGAGCTGATGGCGATCCTCAAGCCCTACCTGCCGCCTGCGCAGATCGTCGTGACAAGTGCGGAGACGCGCGAGCCGCCGCTCATCGAGCGCGTGTTCGCGGGCTCGGCCACGCGCAAGGTGCTCTATCTCGCCAACTGGGGCGGATGCGACCATGACCTGACCGTGCGCATCCCCGACGGCTTCGGCGACTGGCGGATGACGTCGCTCGAAGGAGAATTCGCACGCGACGCAACCGGCGCGTTCAAGGTGAAGGTGCCGTCTCAGGACGTCGCGGCCGTCCTCCTGGAGGCGCCGTCCGTGACGGCGCGCGCGGAGACGGACATCTCTCCCGCGTGGCGGGCGGCGGTGGACCGCAACGCGGAGCTCAACGAGGAGCGTGACACGGGCAAGCCGAAGGCCCTTTTCCCCATCCATCCCAAGCCGTACATTCCAGTGGGCAAGGAACTTTATCCGTACGTCCTTGACCGCGTCGCGGCGTTCGGATGCGAACCGATGTCCGTGCCGATCGGCGAATGGACGCCGGAACTGCTGGCGAAGTGTCCGCTCGTGGTGCTGCCCGAGACGAACACACAGCCGTTCTACCGCAAGTCCGCGCAGGAATGGAAGCCGTTCCGCAAGATGCTCTCCGACTACGTGACGAACGGCGGCTCGATCCTCTTCCTCGTGCACACGGCGTGGGCGGTGAACAACTACGCGAATCTCCTGCAGGCGGTGACGCCGGAGTTCGGAATCGCGAAACGGTGGGAGACGCCGCGCGCGTCGTGCCACGCCGGGCTCGGCGACCCCGGGCAGATCATCGGCGAGGCCGTGTCCGGATCGCCGCTCACGGAAGGCGTCAGGAACGTGCAGCTCTACCGGATGTGCACGCTGGGTCTGAAGGGCGACGCGAAGCCGGTGGTGACGATTCCCGCCGACGCGGAAAGCTGCGCGGGGGCGTGCGCAATGGCCGCCGTGCAGGTCGGGAAGGGGCGCGTGTTCGTGTCGGCGGACGCGATGGCGTTCCAGCCGTTCCGCATCAACGAGGCGGACAACGCGGCGCTGCTGGAGAACGTGATGGGCTGGCTGCTCGGCAAGCCCGTCACCCAGGCCATGCGCGACGAATTTAAGGCGAATCTGTTCCTGACGGAAAAGACCTTTCAACCAGAAAAGACAAGGAGAGACTGACAATGAGAATCACGACAATCTGCATGGCGGTATTGCTCGCGGGAAGCGCGTGCATGGCTGAAGAGGCCAATCGGCTTTCGGCAGCGGAACGGGCGGAGGGGTGGCGTCTCCTCTGGGACGGCACAAGTTTCGACGGTTGGGTGCGCGCGGACGGAAAGACGCCCGCCGGCGAAGGCTGGGAAATCAAGGACGGCGTGCTGTCCATCCAGGCTCGGCGCACGTGGGCCGGCGACGGCCAGTGGAAATGGAATCCGATTCCCGGCGCGCGCGCGAAGGGCGGCATGGACATCTGCACGCGGGAGAGTTTCCGCGACTTCCACCTGAAGGTCGATTTCCAGCTTCCGCGCGCGGCCAACTCCGGCATCAAGTACTTCTACAACCCCGACCGCAACGCCGGCACGACCACGGAGTACCAGCTCCTCGACCCCGCGCATCCCGCGCCGCCGAACGTGACGGCGGAGGCGTTCGCCAGCAAGCGCCTCGGCGCCCTCTACTTCTTCTATCCCGCGCCCACCGCCGCCTCGCTTCTGAAACCGTGCGGCGAATGGAACACGGCCGAGATCATCTCCAAAGGGCAGCATGTCGAACACTGGCTGAACGGCGTGAAGGTGCTGGAGTACACGCGCGGCGACGAGAAGTTCCGCGCGGCCTTCACGAAGACTAAGTGGAACAAGCCGAACTTCTTGGTGGGCGGAACCTGGGGCGAGGCGCCGGAAGGGCGCATCCTCCTGCAGGATCACGATGACCCCGTCTCCTTCCGCAACATCAAGATCAAGTCTCTTTAACCTCGCCTGCAACCGGACATTTGCTACCGGCGGCGGAGGACCGTGAGGTTGCGGATCCAGAAGGTGCACTGCGTGCCTTTCGGGTTCGCGCCGAGGCGGAAGGAGTGGACGGCGTCGAGGGACTCGACGTCGGCGAGTTCCACGAAGCGCTTCTCCCACGCGCCGAGTGGGGCGGCGTAGGGGATGAACAGGTCGGACCGCGTCTTGCCGAAGAGGAGCATCAGGTTCTGGGTGGCGAAGTCGTTCTCCACCTTGTTCTGCGCGCTCTTCACCTCGAACTGGAACAGCTGCGCGCCCGCGAGGCTCTCCTCGGGCAGTTTAAGCTTGTAGACGGGATAGAACCAGCGGTCAGTGTGGGGGTCGTTCCAGGTGAAGTCGAAGCGCATGGCCTGCTCCGCCTCGTCCCAGGTGGCGGAATACTTCTGGGCGGACGTGTTGCGCGCCCAGTTCTTCGGGTCCTTCCAGTCGAGCGTCGCGGTCGTGCAGGTGGCGAGGAACTGCTTTTCGAGACGCACGGGCAGGTAGAGGCGGCTCGACCGCTTGCCGTTGAAGAGGCCGGTGAGGACGAGCTTCTGGTAGAAGTCGCTGCCGGGCGTCGGCACGAACGTGCAGTCGAACGTGGCGGGCGGCGTGCCGCGCGGGCCGAGGGCGATCGTGCCGGGCAGTCCCTCGAACGTGCCGCCCGCGACCTTGACAAGGCCCGTCTTGGCGCTGTCGCCCATGTTCCACACCTGTACGCGCAGGCGTCCAGTCTCGCCCTTGAGGATGGCGCGCGTCTTCTGGCTCGCGACTTCGAAGTCGTTCGTGTTCAGATCGACGCGGATGATGACGGAGAGGTCTTCGTCCGCCGCCGGCACGTACGGCTTCACCCGGCCCGCAGGCTGGGGCGGCGTCTTCGCCGCGAGTCCGCGCAGGCCCGCCACGTAGGCGGGGAAGCGCGTGGACTCCAGCGCGAGCACGCCGTTCGTGACCGTCACGGTGGAACGCGCGCCGCAGAGGTCGGAGAGACGGTAGGTGCCGTTCGCGACGGGGATCGCAAGCTTCTTTGCGTAGTCGTGCGAGTTGTTCATGGAGCCGCTCGACTGCGTGTCCACGGGCGAAACGGACCAGTACGCGATGGTCTGCGAGCCGTCCGGCTGTTCGAAGAGGTACGCGCGCACGCCCTCGCCGATCCCCATCTCGCCCGCGAGGCGGGCGGAGACGAGCTCACGCGTCATTGCGCTGATGGCCGCGTACTCGGGCTTCACCGTGCCGTCGCGCCGCATCACGCCCCAGTCCTTCGCGCCGTTCGCCTCGTTGTACGCGCCGAACACGAAGTAGTAGTTGCGCGCCACGCCCGCCATCTGGAAGGCTATCTGCGACTTGGGGTAGAACTCCGCCTTCACGAGTTCCTGCTCGGGCGAGTGGGCCATCAGGCCTTTCTTCGCGCCGGGCTTCTTGGAGTGTCCCTCCAGGTTCGTGCCGGACTCGGTCATCCAGATGGCGCGGTCGGCGATGCCGTAGCGCTCCATGAACTTCCGGAGCGTGGCGAACTTCTTGGGGTAAGCCGCGGGCGCGTCGTAAGTGTGGTAGTTGTACACGTCGCCGAACTTGGCGGCGTCGTTCTCGTAGAGGGCGTGCGCGTAGGGGCTGCCGGGCGACTGGCAGAGCGCGCCCGGGAGCGCGACGGTGTCCGGGCGGCCCGCCTTGAAGCCGAGGTAGGCGGCCTTCAGCGCGGCGGCGTAGTCCCAGACCGGCTCCGGGGCGAAGCCGATGTCCTGCTCGTTCCAGAACTCCCAGTCGCCCATGCGGTCGCCGAACGCGGCGGCCGTCTGGGCGCAGAACGTGTAGACGGCGTTGAGGTCGGAGGGAAGCTTCTTCAGCTTGCCGGCCCACGTGGGGCAGTCGTGGAACATGCCCGACACGAGGATTCCGCGCGCGCGGAGCATGTCCGCGTTGTACATGTAGTACTTGTAGTCGAGTGTGCCGGGCCGTGGATTGACTTCGCCCCAGTTCAGGCGTTCGCGCACGTGCGGGAGGCCGGAGCGCCAGAGGAGGTCGCTCACGGTGCGGTAGGTGTCGCCGCCGTTCCAGGGGCAGACGAAGCTGCCCCTGCGCGACACCCAGCTCTGCGCGGAGTCGATGCCGTAGAAGGAGTTGTGGTCGAACACACGGCTCTCGGGCATGGGCACGACGGCGAACGTGGCGTCCTCGTTCCCGCTCTTCAGGTGGTAGTAGCCCGTGGGCAGCTGCGGCAGCTTCGCCGTGCCATCCTTCTCCCACACGCCCGACCCGCCTGGTAGGGCCCGCTCGCCGAGCGGGCCGCCCCCGTCCACGGCGCGTCCGCGCCAGTCCGTGATCGTCCAGGACGCGCCAGGCGCGCCGCCGCGCGCGGTGGGCGTCTCCTTGTCGGTGTACACGTGTCCGGGCGCGTCCAGCGAAAAGGCGGCCGGGAGCGAGAGGGCGGCGAGCGCCGCGCAGCAGGTGAGGGTCGTTTTCATGGCGTATAGTATACCACATTCGTTGTCCGCAAGTCGGGCAAACGTTTAGCGGATTGCGTAAAACGAGGGGATATGATATCATACTTGCAATTGTTTGACCTTCAAGAGAGGATAGAGAAATGTCTGATTGCTGCATTTTCGCCGGCCAGGGCGCACAGGTGCCCGGCATGGGCAAGGATTTCGCCGAGGCCGACGCCGAGGCGATGGCGCTGTTCGACAAGGCGAACGCCGTTCTGGGCTTCGACTTGAAGAAAATCTGCTTCGAGGGACCCGCCGAGGAGCTCACGAAGTCGAATGTCTGCCAGCCGGCCATCTTCGTGACGAGCTACGCGGCCTACCGCGCGTTCCAGAAGAAACGCCCCACGTCCTTCGCCTGCGCGGCGGGCCTCTCCCTCGGCGAATGGGGCGCGCTCTGCGCCGCCGGCGTGCTCGACTTTGACGCCACGCTCACCGTCCTGGAGGCGCGCGGCCGCTTCATGCAGGAGGCCTGCGCGGCCACGCCGTCCGCCATGATCGCCATCGTGGGCGCGTCCGCCGACCAGCTCAAGGCGCTCTGCGAGAAGACCGGCTGCACGGTCGCCAACATCAACTCCGCCGCGCAGCAGGTGTTGTCTGGCTCGAAGGACGCCGTGGTGCAGGCCGCCGCTATCGCGAAGGAGCTCGGCATCAAGCGCGCGATCCCGCTCCAGACGGCCGGCGCGTTCCACTCCCCGTTCATGGCGCCCGCGCGCGAGAAGCTCGCGCCCGTCCTCGACGCGATCGCATTCCACGTGCCGCAGTTCCCCGTCCTTTCCAACGTCACGGGCCAGCCCCATTCCTCCGACCCCGTTGCAATCAAGGCGCTCATGCTCGAGCAGGTCACGCAGACCACGAACTGGGCGGCGGACGTCGAGGCCGCGAAGGCCCTCGGCTGCACGCGGTTCGTCGAGTTCGGCCCCGGCAAGGTGCTGAGCGGCCTCATCAAGAAGATCGACGCGGCGCTCGTGACAACGAACGTCTCGGACCTGGCGGCGCTTGACGCGACCGTCGCCGCGCTCGCCTGACGCGCGCGGAGAAAGGAGAAACCGGATGAAGCGAAGGGCATTCCTGAAGCTGGCCGCCGCGGGCGTGCCCGCGTTCAACATCGGCACCCTGCTCGCCGCGCCGCTCGCGCGGCGCATCGCACAGGGCGGGAAGATCCGCGTGGCGTTGATCGGCTGCGGTGCGCAGATGACGGGGCTCATCCGCCGCATGGGCGGCGACCAGAACGTGCAGGTCGTCGCGCTCGTCGACCCGCTGCCGTCCGGCATCGCGGCCGTCAAGGCGTCCGCGAAGAAGTTCTACGGCTCGTTCGAATTCACGGGCGCGTGGGAGGGCGCGGACTACCGCGAGATGTTCGAGAAGGTGGGCGACCGCATCGACGCGGCGTTCATCGCCACGCCCAACCACCACCACGCGATCCCCGCCCTGATGGCCATTCGCCGCGGCATCCACGTGTACGTGGAGAAGCCGCTCGCGCTCACGCTGGAGGAGGTGTCCCTTCTCGCGCGCGAGGCGAAGAAGTACGGCGTCGTCACGCAGGTGGGTAACTACGGACACTCCACCAAGGCGATGAAGATGTGCGTGGACGCCGTGAAGAACGGCGTGATCGGCGACGTGACGGAGGTGTACAGCTACTCTGACCGCGTGAACTCGATGTTCTTCCGTCCCCCGGCCGCGCCGCCGCCGAAGGGCATGGACTGGGACATCTGGTGCGGTCCCGCGCCGGTGTGCGAGTTCTACGGCCCGCATGAGGGCCGCACCGGCCTCCACCCCCACGATTGGCACAGCTGGATCGGCTACGGCAACGGCTCGATCGGCAACATGGGTACGCACATCATGGACGCACCGTTCTGGGCGCTCGACCTGGGAAAGACGGGCCCCGAGAGCGTCGAGGCGAAGGAGGTGGCGTGGGGATGCCCCGGCGCGTGGGCGTACCGCGACACGATCGACTTCAAATACCCGGCGCGCGGCAACCTGCCGCCCGTCACGCTGCACTGGTACGACGGCATCCGCGACGGCGTGCCGATCGCGGTGAGCCACATGGAGCGCTGCTACAACATCCTCAAGAAGCGCACGGACCTCAACTTCCCGCCCGCGCTCCTCGAGTTCGAGAAGAAGTACAACCTCGAGAAGGCGCCGCTTGCGTTCATGGGTTCGGTGTTCATCGGCACGAAGGGCGCGATCTGGCACTGCTTCCACAGCTCGCTCCGCTTTTTCCCGAAGGGGATCGGCAAGGACTTCATCAAGAACAAGGCCGGCTACCAGGCGAACGAGCACGTGATGGAGTTCCTGAACGCCGTGCGCGAGGCGCGCGAGGCGAACACGGGCTTCGACTACTCGATCCCGCTCGCGCAGACCGTGCTGCTCGGCAACGTGGCCGCGCGCGCCGGGAAGAAGAAGCTCTTCTGGGACGGCACGCGGATCACGAACGACGAGTCCGCAAACGCCTATCTCAAGACGACCTACCGTCCGGGCTGGTCGTTGCAGTGAACCGCGCGCCCGCGGGCGCAAAGGAAAGTGGAATAGAACATGAAACTGACACGACGATCGTTCCTCGGGGCGTCGGCTCTCGCCGCGCCTTTCTTCATTTCCGGCTCCGTGTCCGCGAAGCCGTCGCCGCGACGCCCCGCGCCGTCGGAACGCGTCGCCCTCGGCGTGATCGGCTGCGGCACGCAGGCGCACGCGAACGTGCCGACATTCCTGCAGGACCCGCGCGTGCGGATCGTGACGGTGTGCGACCCCGTCCTCTCCGCCGGCGGCTACAGCTACAACTCGAAGGCGCCGGGCGGGCGCGCCGCGTTCAAGGAGATCGTCGACAAGTTCTACGGCGACGCGTCCTGCCGCATGACGGCGGACTGGCGCGAGGTCGTCTCCGACCCGGCGGTCGACGCCGTGCTGATCACCGCGCCCGACCACTGGCACGCGCCGATCGCCGTGGCCGCCATGCGCGCCGGCAAGCACGTCTACTGCCAGAAGCCGATGACGCTCGGCGTCTCGGAGGGGCGCGTGATGGTGCGCGTGGCGAAGGAGACGGGCGTGACGTTCCAGGTGGGGTCGCAGCACCGCGGCAACTCCGCGTTCCGCGTCGCCGCCGAGTTCGTGCGCAACGGCATGCTGGGCGACTGCAGGACGTGCACGGTGGGCCTGCCGGGCGCGAACGGCGGCATGTGGGGGCACGGACGCGACGCGACCCGCCGCGCCGCGCCGGCGTACTTCTCGCCGGCCTCGTCGTGGAGCATGTGGCTCGGCCCGTCGAAGCACTGGCCGGACGACGCGTTCATCCCCGGCATCCACGAGCCGATGTGCTGGCGCTGGAACTCCCGCACGGGCGGCGGCATGATCACGGACTGGGGCGCGCACTGGATCGACATCCTCCACTGGGCCATCGACGCGGAGCGCACGGGTCCCGTGGCCGTCGAGAACATGTCCACGAACCTCGGGGACGACGAGGTGTTCGACTGGGCCGACAAGTATTCATTCGACCTCGTCTACGCGAACGGCTTCCGCGCGCACGTCTCCTCCGAGGCGCGCTGCGGCCTCACGTTCCACGGCTCGAAGGGCGACTGCTTCTGCTACCCGGGCAAGCTGGAGCGTCCCGCGTTTCTCGCTAAGTGGAACGAGAAGCGCGACCTCAAGGACACCGACGTCCGCCTCTACCGCGCGGCGAACGGGCACCCGCACGAGTCCGACTTCATCGACGGCATCTACGAGCGACGCGCCATCGCGACCGACTGCGAGATCGGCCACCGCTCCATCTCCGCCTGCCACATCGCGAACATCTGCGAACGCCTGCGCCTCTCTTCCCTCACGTGGGACCCGAAGGCCGAGACGTTCACGGGCGCGCACGCCGCCGAGGCGAACGCGCTCCTGGAGGTGCCGCACTTCAACGGCTGGGGCCTGTGAAGGAACACGCCTGATGATGAGGGATGTTGCCGTCTGCGGTGCCGCGCTGGTTGCCGGTCTCACTGCGCTCGGTTTCTCGAAGGCGTTTGACCGCGTCGGCGACCGGTGGAGCTTCGACATTCCGGCGGGGACAGACCCCATGGAGGCGAAGTTCACCACGCCGTACCATCCCGTGCGCGTGGCGGAGCTGCATCCCGGCGTGATCGTGGGCGTGGCGGGCGTGGAGGGGCAGGCGCTCTGGTGCGCGCCCGGCGCGTCGATCCGCCTTCCTTCCGCCGTGATCCTGCCGGCGCGGGGCGACTTCACCTTCTCCTTCTACGCGGGTTTTGTGCCGCCGTTCACGGGTGGACAGCAGCTCGCGCGCAACCCGAAGATGTCGGTGTTCCTGACGGCCGAGGGACGGTTCGCGGCCACGCTGGCGCGGACGACCGTTTCGGGCGGCGCGTCGGTGGCGGACGGACGCTGGCACCATCTCGCGATCGTGCGCCGGGGCGACGAGCTGTCGCTCTGGGTGGACGGCGAGAAGGTCGCTGCGAAGGCGCAGGTGAAGGACACGGTGTACGACCACATCGAGGGCGCCGCCGCGCAGTGGATGCTCCTTTCGACGGAAAACAGGAACC
>JAFRSR010000404.1 GCA_017427485.1 Kiritimatiellia bacterium | reverse complement strand
GAAATAACCTTGCATTTGCTTCGACGGACATTCGACTGCCTGCAAGACGTTTATGACCGTAATGCGTCATCATGCAAGATTGATGAGATCATCTGCGTTGGCGGAAGTTCCAATATGCTTCAGGTGGAAGAGGGATTGTCAAAACTGTTCCCGAAGTGCACGATTAGATTGTATGAGCCGGAACACGCGGTGGTAAACGGCGCGGCCATTTATGCTAGTATGTCTCCAGAGAATGTGGGAGATGTGGCTAGTTTCTCATATGGGCTAGAACTTCATAGTCATTATGGTTTTGACGATGATAGGATGATGATTTTCAACGTTATTAAACGGGGAACAAGGCTTCCAGCAATGTGTACGAGATCCTATTGGCCTGTAAAGGATGGACAGGAATCTGTTGTCTCAGATATATATGAATCAGAATTTCAGGATGATAAATATGATGCAGTCAATCCCAACAAACGTTTCGTCGGGACTGTGAAATTGATGCTTCCTCCGAATTCGTCCAAGAGTCTTAACCTAAGCTGTCGAATGTGCCTTAATGCCGAGGGTATTCTGGAAGTTGAGGCGAGTGAGCCATCTGGCAAGAAAGTTGAAGCTACTTTCAATATTCATGCATTGTGACTGATGTTTCCATTAAACGCTGGAGCATGAAGTAGGGATGGTTTGAGCATGGCCGTATTTGGGTGCAGGATCAAAGGCGACATCGCTTCAGTGGTGATTCGGAAGGGATGTCGGTTCAATCAGAGCGTGCTGTGCCGCATTTCATCTGAAGCGCGTTTTGCCGACAAAGGATACCAGTTCCTCCTTATGCCCGTGAACGGTTTGTGGTACATTGAGGGGAACCCGCGCGCCACAAATTTGACTGCAGTCAACGGGCATGCGCTTCCCCTCGGCCGCCATGCGCTTAAATCGGGCGACGTGATCGGGCTGGTGGGGCGTCGCAGCAACGGCAGAACGGCTATGCGCCTTTCGTTCAAGCCGGAAGTCGCCGAGGGCGGGTTGAATGTGCCGCCGCTGGTCGTGGGGCTTACGCCGGAAGAGGCCGAGCTACAGAGCATCATTGCCGCTGGATGGAAGTCCTTTGCCCCTGAGATTGACCTCACGGCGTTTGCCGCGAAGACGCGATGGAGTCCGGCTCGGATTCTGTCCTATATGACGAGCACTTACTACAATCATCCGGCAATGTTCTACGTCGACCGGAGGGCGAAAACCGAACTGAAGGTATTCGGGCGGGCGACGAAGACGAAGAAAGTGGTCACCAGAGTCGCTTTGATAGGTCTTGGGTACAAGCCGACCGCCTCAGAATATGGCAAATGCAAGCGAAGGTTCGACGCAGCGGTCGTCAAAGCGTTGTCCTGCATAAACGGCGTTGTCGACGAGGTGGAGAAGGCGTTGCGGTTACATGACTACCTTGTCCGCGTGTGCGAGTATGACGTCAGGGCGAAGGAGAAGCACGATCCTTCACCCGAGGCAAGGACGGCTTATAGCGCTTTGGTTCGGGGCAAGGCAGTCTGTGAGGGGTATGCGATGGCCTATCGTCATCTTTTGAACGCGGCCGGGATTGTCTCGGATGTGGTCACCTCTTCCGATCACATCTGGAATTATGTTCGGATCGCGGGGCGATGGTATCATGTCGACGTCACTTTTGACGATCCGGTGTATGTGGGCAGCGTTCCGTCGGGCAACAAGATCAGTCATGAGAATTTCATGATGAGTGATAAAAAGGCAAGGAAAACCCGACATGAAGCCTGGGATGCGCATGGCCTCCCGGCTGCGGATGACGAACGATACGATGCGCGATATTGTTGAGGGGGCGCGGACAAGCGATGACGTCTGGCTAACCATCTTCAAGAAGTCGCATCGCTTTGACTATGATGGCTACATCTGGCATCATCTCCGCAGATACGCACCGCCACACGCGGTGCTCGCTGCCTACGAGATGACATGGGTGTAGATCCTGGGGCGCCTCGACATCTCGCGTGAGATCATCGTCCTGCTGCGCATTTTGATTGCAGGGGAACTTATGCGGTTTGTCACTTGAGAGGGGCATGGCGCCGTGAAGGGCGTGAAAAAGATGCCGGAACTGCCATAATTGTCGCCCGGGCGCGTTTATGACAGTAGGAGGACCTATGAACAGACCAAGATTCTCGATGCGTTATACGGCGTTGCTCAACCGGGCGGCGGCCATCGCCAGGCACGAAGGTGGCGACTTGATAGAACGCCGGCATCTTCTGACCGCCCTTTGCGCGATGGCGCCCAGGCTTCTCAATCGCCTGGTGGGGCGTGATCGGCTGTTTTTTGTCAGCGAACTCCCTCTTGAGGAGGTGGGCAGTAGCCCCGAACCGTGTAAAATGGCATTTTCGCGAGAATCCTACCGCGTTTTGAGCCTCTATGGCGGAGTTTTGGGAAAGATCGTCGAGGCTACCGACGCCACGTTGGTGGACCTGCATCATGTCGGGGCGGCCTTGCTGGTGGATGACGACCCTGACAGCCCCGTCCATGAACTGCTCGGCGCGAACGGGATATCCGTCAACAGGACTGCCGTCATGGATGCGCTCAGACGCATCGGCGGAAACGGCCTGAAGAAGGGCTGGCAGCGTCAGGTCTACCGTGCCGTGGCCAACATCCGCCAGCGAATGCAGGATGGCGTTGTGGGGCAGGAGGCTGCGATCTCGACGATTTGCGACTCTCTTCTCGGCAATTGGCTGCTGCCTCCGGAAGACCGCACGACGCCGCTCGTCTTTACTTTTGTCGGAAAGAGCGGATCGGGCAAGACGCTTGCCGCCACGATTCTTTCGGAGGCCATCGCCCAGAACCGCGATGGTTCCGTTACGGTTGTGAATGGCGGCCTTTTTGCATCTGAAAACACGTCACATGACGTGATTGGGTACGACTCAAGCTGGAAAGGCGGCGCCCGTACGGGCACGCTCACCGGCCCCGTGATAGACAACCCCGCTGCCGTAATCATCATCGAGAACTTCGATTTGCTCCACCCAATCGCACGCAGCCACGTTATGAGGGCCATAACGACCGGACGTCTCAAGGACGACATGGCAGGCCGCGAGGTTTCATTTCGGAAGGCAACGCTGATCTTGCTGACGTCGGCCGGTTGCGACGGTGCATATTTTGACGACTCGAATGCCGACAAGACGCGAGCCCGCATCGTTGAGGAACTGACAAGCGGGATCTCCGACCAGAACCGCCGGGACAACGTCACCTCGCTTGCGGGGGTGTCGAATGAGGTCGTGATGCTGAGGGAGCTGACCGTCCATGAACTGCGCCAGGTTTTCATCCGCGCGATCGAGGACGAAATCTGCTCCATCAAGAAAACCATCTCAAAGAAGGTCGTCATCGACGCACATCGCCTTGCCGATGTTCTCATCGAGGGGGTCAGTTCGCTGAATCCAAGCGAAGTCGCGCCAATGGTCA
Organism: Kiritimatiellia bacterium; assembly: GCA_017427485.1. GTDB lineage: Bacteria > Verrucomicrobiota > Kiritimatiellia > RFP12 > UBA1067 > RUG572. The sequence continues at coordinate 18,934 of JAFRSR010000404.1, read as the reverse complement.
AAGTCCATGTCGGCGATCCAATCCGAAAGGCGATCATGGAGGCCAACGGGGCCGGAGTCAAGTCGATCGCGGTTGAAATCGATTCAAGCGACGGGATTGACTTAGACGTCGTGACTTCAAACCTTGCGATGCGCAAGCGGCGTCTGATCTCCGCAGAGGCCGTTCTTGACAGGTCCCGACTTGTCCTCCGCGTCAAATCGGGCGACTACGCGCTTCTTCCGGCCGTGTGCGACGGCATAATCAAAATAGAGCCCCCCAAGGCGGGCGACACGTTCGACCAGCTGGTCGGCCTGGATTCCGCGATCGAGTACGCGCGGCGCTGGATAAGCTATTTTGAGGGCAAGAGCGCCATTCGTCCGGACGGCATGGTCCTTTGCGGCCGCCCGGGGACGGGGAAAACCAGCTTCGTCAGATGCCTTGCAGGGGAAATCAAGCGGCCTTACGCTGTCTTGAATTGCACCGAACTGTCATCTGCAGAGGCGATCATGAACGTGTTTGCCGCGTTTAGGCGGTACGGGAGGGACGGTCTTGTCGTCTTCCTCGATGAACTTGACGCCGTCGCCGGCGACCGCGACGATGACAAATCTCCAGGATACGTGGAGAGGCTCAACTTGTTATTGGAGCAGATTGACGGCTTCAAAAACGATCCACAGAGCAAGATCCTGTATATTGGCGCCACGAACAGGTCAAGTTCGCTCGACGCCGCGATCATGCGCGACGGGCGTCTTGGACACGTGATTAACTTTCGTGGCCTGAACGCAGAAAGCCGGCGCAAACTGCTGACGATGGAGATGGCGGAATGCGGCATCTCCCCCGCACCGGATCCCAAACTGCTTGAATTCATGGTCCGCACAACTGAAGACATGTCGGGCGCCATGCTGAAGGCCATCGTTCGGGAGCTTGCCATGTCCGTCGCGGAATCCGGACGCCTGACCCGCGAGATGTATGCAAAAGCGCGTCAGGTCGTCGTTCAGGGCGAAAGCACGACATCTGTAAAGCTCGACGGCGACCAGCTATTTGACGTGGCCGTTCACGAAGCGTCCCACGCCATTGTCTGCGATGCGGTGAACCGCGACTTTGTCCAGGCTTCCATTGTCGAGGACGGCTCGTCTCGCTTGGGTTATGTCGAATCTTCCGACAAGACGTGCTGCTCGAGCGCGTCGATTCTCGAAAGCATCGACATCGCCCTCGCCGGACGCGCGGGGCAGGAGGTCATGGGCCTGCCGCCATCCGGCTCCGAGTCGGACCTGAGGAACGCGACACGATTTGCCTTCAGCTACATTCAGAACGGGTTTAGCCCCGAGTGCGGGCTCTTGTTCCTCGAAGAGGCTGACGAGCAGATGAAGTCAGCCGCGCGGAAACTCCTCGAAGAGCGCTATAGAAAGGTCAGCGACCTCCTGCGCGGCTCGAAACCTCTGTTGAGCAGTTTCGCGAAGATGCTCGTTGAGCGCAGGACGCTGTTTCACGACGATCTCCGGACGCTCAAGAAGGCGTTGGTCAAGAAAGGAGCGAAATATGTCAACTGAGTGCGAGAGCGACCCCGCCTGGTTTAGGAAGGAACACCCGATTGAGGTTCGGGAGGATATTTCCTTCAACGCGTATTCGTTGGACGGGGAGGTTGGCATCATGCTGGACGCAGACATGGCGGACCTCGATGTACAAGCGGGGGAAGTCGCTTTCCTTTTTGGGAAGAGCAAGGACGAACTCTGGTTCATGCCGCATTTCGGATCGTTCGTCAAGGTCTCTTTCGACCCGGAGGAAGCCCCCGTCGCGTCAAAACTCTATGACCAGCCGACGGGCGTGTACAGGAGCCTCTCGATGATCCAGGACGTGCGCTTCAACGTCCCCGTTTACCATGATGCGCTGTCCATGATTCCAGTTGCCGCTGCAGGGGAGGACGCTGCGTGCCATGGGGATGACGCTGAATGGGAGGAGGGGGACGTCGATGAGTGAAAGGAAAAGGAGCCAATCATGAACATCAAGACAACAGGAATAAATGCAGTATTAGTTTCCGCCATTGGATTGATGGCCGTGGCGGGATGTGGATACTGGAACGCACGGGATGCGGCGGTCGAGGGCGACGCGCCTGCCCATGCCGTGGACGTGTCCGCGCTGAAGGCCGCTGTTTTGTCGAGTTGGGCCACCAATCGGCATGTCATCGGCGCGCCGGACGGATATGTTACCGAGCTGACGATAGAGCCGGCGGTGCAGCGGATCGTGTCGGAGACGTTGGTGCGCCATGCCGATACGAACGACACGGGAATCGCATGGGCGGTGCTCGTGTCCGTCAGGGACGGGGCGGTTCTCGCTCTCGCCGATTGCGGCGGCGATGCCGATGCGCCCCGTCCCTTTGCCCTAACAAGGACGTTCATGCCAGGGCATCTGCTGTCGACGTTGACTGTCGCTGCGGCCATTGACGCGGACATTGCCACGCCGAATACAAAGTTGTTCACAAACTCGCTGGAGGCATACTACTGTGATTACAACTTGCCAAGCGATGGAGGGCACATATGGGAGTCCACGCTGACGGTCTCCAATGCGCTCGTGTACTCGTCCAACGTGGTGCTGGCAAAATTAGGGATACTCGTCGGGCGGGACAGGGAATACGACATACTGAAAAAGTTCGGCATTGGCGTCAGGTCGGGGATTGGCTTTGCAGGCGAGAGGCTGGGACGTCTGCTGCCTTCTGACCGATGGTGCAGGCTGCACAGAACGAGAATCCCGATTGGACAGGGCGTGGAAATAACCTCCATCCAGATTGCCCGCGCCTATGCGACATTGGCGAATCACGGGCTGCGCGTCGACCCGTATGTCGTCAAGAGGATAACTGATGCATCCGGCGCGACGTTGTACGCACATGCTGCATCCACAAACACGGTGCAGGCCGTGTCTCGCAAGGCGGCGGACAGCACGTGCGCCATCCTCGAAGGGGCGGTTAAGGCCGATGACCTCAAAGGGTTTGACGGCCTCAAGGACGAGGACCCTCCTGATATAGCCAAAAGCCTTGTTCCGCGAAGAGCGACGGGGCGTCGCGCAGCGGTCGAGGGGGTCCGCGTCGCTGGCAAGACCGCAACACCTCATCGAATGAAGACCAACGGGTATGAGTTTGAAACTGATAAATTCGTTGCGAGCTTCGCGGGATTCTTCCCTGTGGAATCGCCCAAATACGTTCTGGTCGTTTGTTTTGAGACCAAACGCATTGAGGATATTCCGTACATCCACCAGGGCGGTGGACGACCTGCTATGGCCTTCGCGGAAATCGTCAGGGCGCTGTTTTTCGCTCATAACCATGTGCCAGCAAAGGAATGATGATCGGGGGCCTGCCATGGACTCGGACTTGTTGCGCCAACCGCTCCGAAATGGTACAATGTCCGCCGTCTGAAGAAGTGGTAGCCCATATTGCCGGCGAGGCCAATGACGGAAGGGCGGAGACTTGAGAAGAAACGCGGAAAACATTAAAAGGCGCATCAGACGCCGCGAGGACATGTTCCTGCGGCGGCTGTTCGGCATCCTCGCGAAGATGGCGAAGGCGGACGGCAAGGTCGATGCATGGGAGACGCACGCGGCGGAGGGGGCGTTCGTCCGCTTCCCGCGCGCGGACGCCCGGCGCAAGTTCTGTGCGGGGGTGTTCAACACTGCGAAGAACAGCCGCACCTCGCTTGAACGCCTTGCCGCCGAATTCGCCGCGAAGTGGGCCAAACCGGAGGATTGTCTGGCCGTCTACGAGCTGCTGTGGGACATCGCCTGCGCGAAGGGCGTGCTGAGGCCCGTGCACAAGGAGGCGTTGCGGAAGGTGTGCGCCCCGCTCGGCCTGCCTCCGAATTACTTCACGTTCTTCTTCCGGCGCCGCAGATCGACCGTCCGCGAAGTGTCGGAAGAGGAGACGCGGGAGGAACAGGACCAGGCTGAACAACGTCGGCGGACCAGACGCGGCCCGTCGTCTCGGGGCAAGACCTCCCAGCAGCAGGGGAGTCGGTCGGGGCAACGGCGTCAGGCGCCGCCTCCTCCGCCAAAGACATCCTTGGACGAGGCGTACGAGCTTCTCGGCTGCCGCCGCTCGGATCCGAACGACGTGGTGAGGCGCGCCTACAGCAACGCGGCGAAGCGCTATCATCCCGATCTGCTCAGGGCGAAGGGCCGTTCCGAATCCCAGGTGAAGGACGCCACCGAGATGATGGCCAGGGTGAATGCCGCGTGGGACCTGATCAAGGAGGCGCGCGGCCTGTAGCGCGATGGGCTTGCCGGGATGAAGGGACGGATGATGGATACGGAGAAATACTACGCTTTCATCAGTTACTCGCGCAAGGATCTTGACGTGGCGATGGCGATCTGCCAGCGCCTGGAATCGTTCCGCTATCCTTCGCGGGTCGAGGCTCGGTATAGGCCGGGGAATTCAAGATATGTCAGGGACATATTTCTCGACCGCACCAGTCTCGGGTTCACGCAGGGGAATTTCCACGAGGAGATTCGCCAGGCCCTTGCCCGGAGCCGATACCTGATCGTCATCTGCTCAAGGCACTCTGCCGTTCCGAACGAGGAGGGGTTGCACAACGTCAATGACGAGATTTCCTATTTCCTCTCGCAACACGGCAACGACTACGGCCTGGTCGTCCCGGTCCTGCTCGATCAGGTCAAGACGCCGCCCGACCTGCCACCCGGAATCGACCTGGAGGCCATGCGGGGGCGAAACATCCCGATTTGCTTCAGGGAAAGCCGCGAAATGGGCATTGACGGAGCCGTGGCGGGAATACTGTGCTATCTGTTTCACATGAAGGACGATGAGCAGAAGTCTCTTTTTAGGAGATTGAATTCGCAGCGGGTGCGCCGGTTTAGAATAATCGCGGGCGTCTGTATGGCGGCCGTCGTTCTGCTCTCCGTCATAACGATCGCCCTGTTCGTCTTCAAGGCCCAGGCGGACAGAAGCCGGAAAAAGGCCGACGACAATGCGCGGGAGGCCGCTCTGCAGTCTGAAAGGGCGACGGCCAGCGCCAAAGAGGCTGAACGCCAGGCCGAATTGGCGATATGCAATGCGGAGAAAGCCGAGAAAGAGCGGAAGTTGGCCGCCCAATCCTTGGACTTCATGGTTGATACGTTCAAGATGAGCGATCCGCTGAATGCCGGACAATACGACTTGAGGATGATCGACATCCTCAAGGCCCGCATTCCGGACATCGCGCGGCTTGAACCATGGGAACTCCGTGCCGACGTGGGATGCCAGGTGGGGTCGCTGCTCCACAATGTGGGGTTGTTCCACGAGGCGACAAACCTTCTGTTTGCCGCGCTGGAGTTGAATCAGCGCAGGCGCCCCGATTCCCCTGAAACGGCTTATGCGCTGTATTGCGCCAGCTGGTGCTTCTTCAAGGACATGTCCGACGCCGTCTCGGCGTCGTCTTTTGCCCGAAAGGCCCTGGACATCTATGAAAACGCCCCCCAGCGGGATCCGCTGAAGATCGCACTGGTATGCAATGCCCTTGGCGTCTTTTACATGGATAGAGACGCGGATCTGCCCAAAGCCCGGATGTATCTCAACCGGGCGTTCGCGATTCGCCAGGCCGAACTCGGGGACGACCACGTAGAGGTTGCCGTGGTTTGCTGCAACCTCGGGCATCTGTATGCGAAGGAGCGGTCGTTCGATTTGGCGGAGAAGGCCTATTCCAAGGCGCTGCAGATCTATCTGCGCAATGGGAAGGAGTCGCATGTCGGCGTCGCAAAAGCCTGGCGGGGCCTCGGTTTGGTGTATTTTAATTCCAGTCAATACGGAAAGGCGGTGGATTCCTTCAAAAAGGCGTTGGAGATACAGATCCGGACGGCGGGGCTTGATTCGCGGCACGTCATGAACCTCCATCGGGAACTCGGTTTCACCTATCGTCGGCTCGGAGAATACTCAAAAGCGCGGAATTCGCTTAAAAAGGCCTTGGCCGTGGCGCGGAAAGTGGCGAAGAAGGACGGAAGCGCCGCTACGCGCAATTTGGAGAAGGAACACGAGGAATACGTCAGGGCCGTCGAGTACCTACTTCAAAAGCCGTCGAAACGCTGATATTTCGGAGGAGAAAAAGGAAATGACGTTTACAAGGAATCTCAAGGTTCTCTGGAACGATGTTTCGTTCAATCGGTGCATCAAGATGCTCGCCGTGGTGATGCTCGTGGCGTTGATGCTCTTCGTCATGCTCTGGTTCCTCGGGGTCGGGATCGACGCGAAGGTGTACAAGGACAATGCGGTGAGTCTCCTCGAATACACGTTCTGCATCCTTGGGGCGATTGACGGCAATCCCGAGACGGAACCTCTCTATGCCGTATATTCGGCCTTCGTCCGCCTGTCTGGCGCGATCCTGATCGGCGGAGTCATCACGTCCTTCCTGTGTACCCTGCTGAACCGGTATTCCGACATGACGCAACGCGGCTTGATGTACCGGAAGCTGTCGCACCATACCGTCATCGTGGGCTACAACATGATCACGAGCGATTTCATCAGAAGGGTGCTGAAGGACCGCGAAGACTTCGAATACTGGTATCCGGACAGGCCGTTTCTCGGAAAGCACAGGTCGCCGCCCGGGAAAGTGCTGCTGTACACGTCGGACGATGTCGTCAAAGTGCGCGAGTCGCTGTCGAACCTGCTCCCGAAGGACGTCGTCCGCAACATCGAGTTCGTCTTGGGCGAGATGGACGTCTCCGGCAATCCCGAACGCGTCTGCGAGCGCCTGTGCCTGAAGGACGCGCGGCGCGTCTTCGTCCTCGGGGACTCCGCCGACGCCGGCGCCGGCGAGCTGCGCAACTTGAACTTCGCGGTGGCGATGGCCGACTATCTCCGCGAACGGCTGCCGGAGGGGCTCCCCCTTCCGATTTACGTGCAGATGGAGGACTCCTGTTCCTTCGACCTGGTCAAGAAGATGGATTACGGCTTTGACGCGAAGAAGGTGATGCTGCTTCCGTTCAGCTTTTCCGAAGGCTGGGCCCGGGCGGTCTGGGGCGATGTGGATTCGCCGTACGAGCCCCTTGATTTCCGTCCGCTGCGGAAGGACGACTACGTGCGTCTGGTCGTCGGTGGGCTGTCGGACTTCGGGCGCGCGCTTGCGATCGAGGCGATACGGGTGGCTCATTACGTCAACGGCGGGAAGACGCGCATTACGCTCGTCGATCCGCGGCCGCACCTGTGGTCGCGGTTCACCGCCGCCTATCCCGGCCTGCCGCTGCTGCCCGACATCGATATCTCGTACGTCGAGGGGACGCTCGAGTCGGAGGCGGTCAGGGAGCTTCTGTCCCAAGAGGCGCAGAACCCCTGCTGTCTTCTGACGGTTGCGGTCTGCGACGATTCGCCGGACAAGGCCCTTGAGACGACTTTGAACATGCCGCGGGAGATTTATCCCGATTCGGACGACTCTCCTTCGCGCGCGGCGGTTCCTAGGATTCTGTTCCGGCAGGACCATGGAGGTCCGAAGGGCATCGGGAAGGGGACGGACCGGTTCCCCGCGTGCCAGAAAAGATATGCGTACGTCCAGCCATTCGGCTGGCAGGAGCTGGGGGTCCCGACCTGGTGCCTGCAGCGGTTCTCGGTCTTGTCGGGCCTCTGGTTCTACAAGTACAAAGAGGTGTGGGAAGCCCAGCTGGGGGGAAAGCGGATAGAGGACATTGATTTCGACGCGATGCGAAAGGAGGCGTTTGGCCTTTACCAAGAAGTCAAGATGAGCCTTGCATGGGCGAACGTCTATACGGCCGACAGCATCACGACCGTTTTGCGGCAACGCGGATTCAAGGCCGTCCGGTCCGTGAACGAACAAGATTTCAGGCGCGACGTCCATGCCAGCCTTTCAGTGATCAAGGGACTGTCCGGACCCGTCCTCCGTGACTTTGCGCGCGCCGAGCACAACCGCTGGATGGCCGACCGCGTGCTGATGGGGTATCTGCCGCATCCCGGCACGCCCAGAAAGGACGATGATTACCGGTGGCACAACTGCCTGGTCGATTTTGGCGCTTTGTCCGAAGCATATGTCCACAACGACGAAAGTTCGGTCAAAAGCGGCATCTACACGCTTGCGATGATGGGTTATCGTGTGGAAGCGAATGTCCGGTCCTGAGGGGTGGTGGAGAGAGGTCCTGTCAGTTTGTAATTTCTGCCAGATTTCATGGGTATTCGCTATGGGGGCGGATATTATGGTATAATGGCAACGCGATGTCGTGCCAGATGTCGCACGAATAGGTTTTCAGCAACTAAGAAAGGCATATTGACATGAAGAAGACAATCCTGTTTGCCGCGTGCGGCGCGGCGCTCGCCGCGTCGGCGGCCGTGACGGCGGACTTCTCGCTGGCGACCGCGAAGTTCCGTCCCGCGCTCCACTCCTCGGGCTACGCCCCGAACTTCGAGCGCGCCCATGCGGCCCACTGGGACGAGCAGCTCAAGGAGATGAACTTCGACTACGTGCGCTCGCACGACCTCGGGCTCATCAACTGCGGCTGCCGCGCCTTCGACGTGCAGTACGTGTTCCCGCTCAAGCACCTCGATCCGAAGGACCCCAAAAACTACTTCTTCGACACGACCGACTTCATGGTGGACCTCCAGTACGCCATCGGGCAGAAGCCGTTCTACCGCCTCGGCACGTCGATCGAGCACACGGGGCTCGTCCACTTCGCCGCCGAGATCCCGAAGGACTTCGACCACATGGCCGAGGTGTTCGCGGGCATCGTGCGCCACTACGAGAAGGGCTGGGGAACGCCCGACGGCAAGGTCCGCCCGATCAAGTACTGGGAGATCTGGAACGAGCCCGACGGCTCCAACAACATGTGGAGCTTCAACGGCGGCGTCAACGACCGCGACCCGAAGAACAACCGCAACGCCGAGCGCCGCGAGCTGTTCGTCAAGTTCTTCGTGAAGGTGCTGAAGCGCCTGAAGAGCGAGTTCCCGGATGTCAAGGTCGGCGGCCCCGCGCTCTGCTCCATGAAGGAGGACTGGTTCCGTCCGATCCTCCGCGCCTGCAAGGCGGAGGGCCTCCGCCCCGACTTCCTCTCGTGGCACTACTACGGCAACGACCCCGACCGGATGTTCGAGATGGCGGCCAAGGCGGACAAGATGTGCAAGGAGGAGGGATTCGACGGCCTCGAGTTCATCATCAACGAGTGGCACTTCATCTGCAAGGCCGGCTGGGGCCGCAACGCGAAGGTCCGTGCGCCCGACAACATGAACGACATCAACTCCGCCTGCTACACCCTTACCGTGCTCTCCCGCCTCCAGACCTCCCGCTACGACCAGGCCTACATCTACGGCTGCCGCTTCTACGGCAACTGGGGCTTCTACAACTACGAGACGAGGGAGCTCAACAAGACCTTCTACGCGCTGAAGGCGTTCGGCGAGATCAAGAAGGACAGCGCGGACATCTGCGCGAGCGCGAGCACGGAGAAGGACGTGACCGCCTTCGCCACGAAGAGCGCCGACGGCAAGAAGGCCTTCCTGCTCGTCACCGACTACTACGGCCGCGGGACGCAGATCCCCGTGACGGTGAAGGGACTGAAGGGCGTGAAGAAGGTCTCGGCGCGCGTGCTGAGCTTCGAGAAGGACCTCGAGCCGTTCCCCGTCAAGATGAAGGACGGCAAGTTCACCCTCTCCAAGCCGGACGCCTACTCCGCCGCCTTCCTCGTCACTTTTGACCTTTAAGGACTGCGTTGGTGCAGTTGCCGCCACTGTCTCATGGACATGCCAAATCTTCCCTTGAACAGCTTCTTCAGATGGTTGAGGGATCCAAACCCGCAGGCTTGAGTTATTTGCTCAATTGTCATTGACGAATGGAGAAGGTGTTCCTTGACACGCGCCAGCCTTTGTTCCTGTATGGCCGCGAGGACGGAACCATGCTGGATCTGGGAAAAACGAAGATCCAGCAGGCGCCTCGATATGCCAAGGTGCTGCGCCACGTCGTTTGGCCCGATGCCGTCGATGGCGTGCGATGAAATGTAGGCGAGCGCTTTCGTGACAAGATGGCCATGCGGCGAACCCTCCGGGGTGGACCTTCGCGTGACGACGTTGAGCTTGCAGCGCAAAACAACGTCCTTTGACGGCCTGTCGGGATGTTCCATGAGTTGATCCAGGAGCCGGGCGGCCGTATAGCCAAACGTCTCGGGCTCCGTTGCGATGCTGGAGAGCAAGGGCGTACTTGATTCGCAGATGGATTCGTCGTTGTCCACCCCGATGATCGAGAGTTCGTCGGGAATGCGCAGCTTGGCCATGCGCGCAATGGCGAACGCATGCAGGGCGGTTCGATCAGAAGCGGCGAACAGGCCGATTGGCCTGGGAAGAGACGATAGAATGGCCGAACTTTCGAGATGGCCCTGCGAGGCGGTCAATCGGGTACAGGAGAACCCTTTTTTCTGCAGCACGGATGAAAAGGCGCGTTCGCGTTGTTCCGACCAGGAGGTGGGGGCCTCGGGGGCGAGGAAGACGAAACTTCGGTAGATTCCGATTGAAAGCAGGTGTTGCGCGGCCGTCATTCCAATTGACGATGAATCTTGATGCAGGAAGAAAACGCCGTTTCTCCGAGAAAAGACGGGCGAAGAGCTGGGGAGGTTGTGGTTGAACAGAACCATCGGGATTGCCATGTCGGCAAAACCGCAGATGGTCGGATCGACGCCAGGGGCGTTGACGAGTATGCCGTCCAAGTCGCCTCGATTGCCCCATGCCGCTTGGAGCTCTTGCAGATTCACCGCCATCCGCACATTCCAGGGGCGTCCTTCTCCGATGTAGCGAAAGACGCCAATCCTCTTTTTCCAGCCGGTGATGCCACTGGTAAAGATGGCGACCAGGACCGAGCGAGGCCGATGAGATTTTCGTCGCGCGATTGACATGGAGGATAGTCTACACGGGGATTTTGATTTTGTCAACCGGGAATATGCTTGAATTGATAGTAATATTTGCCTGAAAAGAGACATGTGGACAGTGGCGATGTGATATACTCATTTTGCAACAAACAAAAGGATTTGCATGAAGATAACAAAAGTTACAGCAACTGCCGTCAACGTGCCGTTCAAGGCTGGCATTCGTTGGAGCTGGGGGGTGCGTTATGAGACGACGCGCCTGATTGTCCAGATCGAGACCGACGAGGGAATCACGGGTCTGGGCGAAACGATGGGGCGTGTCGGCGCGGCCGCCATTGAGTATGAGGCCAGGAAAATCATCGGGGAGAACCCGTTCGACATTGAACGCATCCTCGGTTTCCTGCGTCCACGCCCGTATTTCTTCGGCTATGCCGGATATGGCCTGATTGCCGGAATCGAGATGGCGTGCTGGGACATCATGGGCAAGGCCCTCAACAAGCCCGTCTGGGCCTTGCTGGGAGGCCGTTTCCGGGAGAAGGTCGACATTTCGGGCTATGTTTTCACGCGCGCGCGCAATCCGGAGACGGGCGAGGGCGGCGAGACGACCCCTGAAGAGCTGCTGGCCTACACGAAGGAACTCGTGAAAAAGGAAGGCTTCCGATGCATCAAGCTCAAGGTCGGCGCCTCGGAGCCGGACGTGGACATCGCCGCAATCGCCATGTTCCGCGAGGCCTTTGGGTCGAAGATGCAGATTCGGATCGATCCGAACGGGACGTGGAGCCCGCAGACGGCCCTTTACATTTGCAAGAAGCTCGAACCCTATGATCTCCAGTACATTGAAGACCCGACGTGGGGCATTGAGGGCATGGCCCGGCTGCGGCGCGACGTCGACATCCCGCTCGCGACGAACATGTGCGTGGTCGACTTCGACCAGGTTCCGGTCGCATTCCGCCTGAATGCCGTCGACGTGATTCTGGGAGACTTGCACAAATGGGGCGGTTTCACTTATTCGAAAAAGCTGGCGAATGTCTGCGACACGCTGCTGTGGGGGATGTGCATTCATTCAGGGGCCGAACTCGGGATTTCGGAAACGGCTAAACTGCACCTGGCAACATGCACGCACAACCTGACGTATGCGATTGACACGCATTACCCGCATCTTGCGGACGACATCCTTGATGGCGGCATGTTGAAATTCGACAACGGAACGATGGCCGCGCCCGACAAGCCCGGGCTGGGGGTTTCGCTGGACATGGACAAATTTGCGCGGTACGCCGAGGCGAATCGGAAGGCTGGCCTGCGCGAGGGCTACGAGAAGGATCCGGGGCGCGGAGCGGACTGGTGCCCCAAGAAGTTCCAGTGGTGACGCCATGAAGACAGCATTCATAACGGGGGGCTCGCAAGGCCTCGGCAGGGAGATCCTCGCGGCGTTCTCCCGCAGGGGGTACTATGTCTACGCAACGTCCCACCGCGGCGAAGTCGTGTTGCCGGGGCCGGGGAAGGTGATCGCCTGCGACCTCTCGGACCCTGCCTCGATCCAAAAGGCGTTTGTGGACATCGGCCGTCTTGACGTCCTTGTCAACAATGCACGGCTCGACCCCTCGTCGCGGCGGCCTGAAGACGACGAGGCGTCATGGTTCGACCGCAACATCGCGGTCTCGTTGCGCGGCTCGTACCTGTGCGCCCTGGAGGCGTTCAGGATCATGTCCGAACAGGCACCGGCAGGCGGCGCAATCGTCAATGTCTCGTCGGTGCGGGGAATCATTCCCAACGACCGCGCGCGCATTCCATACGGGATGGCCAAGGCCGGCCAAATCAGCCTGACGCGTTCGCTCGCGGCGCTGGGCGGCCCCAGGGGCATACGCGTCAACGCCGTGCTCCCCGGGGCCGTCATGACCGAGAATCTCATGCGGCGCGCAGGCGCGCAGCGGCTGGCGGCGGTGAACGCCGCGATTCCGCTGGGGCGCCCGGGCTCAATGGCGGAATGTGCGGAGACGGTCCTTTTCGCGGCCGAGCAGACGTACATGACGGGTGCAAGCCTGAACGTGAGCGGCGGGCTTCTGATGCAATGAGGGGGCGGGGCAGGTGAAGCTGGAATACAAATGGCGGATGCTCGCGTTCCTCTGGGTGGCGTTCCTGCTGAACCAGGCCGACCGCGCGATGTTTGGCTTCGTCATGCCGCTCATGCGGGAGGACCTGGGGCTGACGGATGTCCAGCTCGGCCTTGTCGCGACGACGTTCCACGCGTTCTACGGGATCCTGGCCCCCGTCGCCGGCTTCGCGGGCGATTCCTTCCGCCGCAGCCGCGTCATTTTCACGGCGATCCTCACCTGGAGCGCCGCGACGCTGGCCACGGGCTTTTCAACGGGCATGCTGCACCTTGTGCTGTTCCGCGGGGCCTCGCTGAGCTTTGGAGAGGCCTTCTACCTTCCTGCCGCGAACTCGCTGATCGGCGAATGCCACGAGAAGACGAAGGGGACCGCCATGGCCATACACCAGACGGCGCTCTACTGCGGCATGATCGGTTCGGGGGCGGTTGCGGGATGGCTGGGGGTCCGGTACGGGTGGCGCAGCCCGTTCTTCATATTCGGCGCGCTCGGCGTCGCGTGGGCGTTTGCGCTGCTCGTCGGCCTGAAGGAGCCGGAAACGCGCGCGGCCAACCGGCCCGCGGCCCGCGTTTCCCTGTCCGAGGCCGCGAAAAGGGTGTTCGGGGAGGCGCGAATCCTCGCGATGGGCGTGGTATTCGGCTGCATCGTGTTCTGCAACGTCGGCTACATCACGTGGATCCCCACGCTGCTGCACGAGAAGTTCGGGCTGTCGCTTGCGGCGGCCGGCTTCACGTCGATGCTGTGGCACGTGCTGTGCGCCATCGGCGGCGTGATGGCGGGCGGACGCGCCAGCGACTGGCTTCGCGCGAGGAGCGCACGGGGGCGTCTGGGCGTATTGGCCGCGGGTTTCGCCGGCTGCATCCCGTTCCTGACCGTCACGGGCCTGGCCCGGTCGCTGCCCGTGGCCGTGGCCGGCCTGGCCCTTTTCGGATTCTTCCGCGGCGTATGCGACGCCACGTTCTTCCCGTCGCTCATTGAAATGATCGCCCCTGCCTACCGCAGTTCGTGTCAGGGCGTGGTGATCGCGTTCGGACTTCTCATCGGCGCGCTCGCCCCTGTCGGGTTGGCCTGGATGAAGGGGGGATTCGGGCTGGGGGCGGCCATGGCGTCTCTCGCGGCAGTGGCCGCTTTCGGCCTCGCCTTGGCGGCGGGGCTGTGCGTGTTGCAAAAAAACAGAAAGGACATGATGACATGAAGAAGAAGTTCTACGTTGCGCTGTGGTGCGCGCTGGCAGCGGCCGCGTTCGGCGCGAAAAACGGCCCGGACACCGTCAGGGTGCCGGATCTTCAGGCCTATCGGACGGCATGGCAGGCCGTCCGCCCGGAACTGGACGAGTCCATCCGGACAAACCGCATGGGCGGACTCAGCGTTTCCATCGTGGACGCCGACGGGCGTCCCGTTCCGGGTGCGACGGTCGATGTCAAGCTCGTCCAACACGAGTTTCTTTTCGGATGCAATGCGCTCGTCCTCGGCCAGATGGGGGAAAAGGAGGCCGCGTGGGAGGCCGCGTTCCTCAAGCTCTTCAACCTGGCCACCACGACGTTCTGCCTGGGCGCGGTCGAGCCGTCGCGCGGTGTGTTCCGCTTCGAGGACGCAGGCCCCGGCGCGGACGTTTGGCGCCGGCCGCCGCCCGACCGGGTGCTTGAATTCTGCCGCCGCAACGGCATCAAGGCCAAGGGGCAGCCGCTGATGGCGGGGAGCTGGCATCCGAACTGGGCCGCGAAATGCTCGCTGGACGAGTCGAAGGCGATCTATTCCGACTACTTCAGGCGCGTGGCCGAACGTTACGGCGAATCCTTTGCCATGTTCGACGTCGTGAACGAGGCCTTCTGTCATCGAAAGGCTCCGTTCTACGACGACAAGTACGAGTTTGAGGCCTGGGCACTCATGACGGCGGCGGAACTCTTCCCTCCGGCGTGCAGGATGTGCATCAACGAAATCAGCTCGGTGAATTCGACGGGCCGCGTTGCGGAGATCTATCGCGGACGCATCCGGAAGCTGAAGGAACGCGGCATTCGGCTTGACGGCGTCGGATTGCAGTTCCACGCCTTCACCGAAAGGGACATGGCGAAAATCCTCGCCCTCAAGAAGTGGACGCCCGCCGGACTCAAAAAATGCTACGATGAGATGTGGGCGCTGGGCGTGCCCCTGTACATCACTGAAATCACCATCCCCTCGACTTTGGGCGGCACGAATGTGGGCGAGGGGCTGCAGGCGGAGGTGGCGGAGAATTTCTACCGGCTCTGGTTCGCGCATCCCGGTTTCTCCGGCATCACCTGGTGGAATCTGAGCGACGGCGCCGCATGGAAGAACGAAGGCAGGGTCCTGGGCGGCCTGATCGATGACGACATGCGCGAGAAACCCGCGTACCAGCGGCTTTACCAGCTGATCAGGCGCGAATGGTGCACGCGCGCGAGATTGACCGCCAATGCGGACGGCAAAGTCGACTTCCGCGGGTTCTACGGACGCTACGCCGCCCGCATATCCGTTGCCGGTGCCGTGGAGAACCTTGAGTTCGACCTTCTGCGCGGCGGCCCAGGGAAACTGACTCTGAAACTGTCCGGCAGCCCCGGAGACGCCCAAAAGGAATCACAGCCATGAAAAAGCCCCTGACACTCGCACTCTGTGCCGTTGGCCAAATGGCGGCGGCGGTGGTTTATTGGCAGGGACCGATCGACGGGGAACGTTCCTGGTCGGCGTCCGACAACACCGTCGGCGGTTCCGGCGGCTCCTATTGGAACACCGCGGCGAACGGGTCTGGAACATGGCAGCGCACGCCGGTAAACGAGAATGCCCATGTGAACAATGGCGGCACCGTTGTCATCGACGGCACGGTCGGCGTTGTGGGCGACGTTCAAAAGCTGGTTCTTGACATCAATTCGAACAAGGCCTCCTGCGTGCGCATCGACGCCGGCGGCGTGCTGACCAACGCCATCGCCTACATCGGGCACAACCAGGGTTCGTCCGGGTCAAGGTTCCATGTAAACGGCGGCGAGGCTTGGCTGGGGCGTGGCAACGGCGGCGAAGGGTTCCACCTGCCGTCATCCCAGGCGTGGCGAGAGGGAGGTAGTGAATATTTTGCAACGGTCAGCGGCGGCCTGCTCGATGTGACAGGGCAATTCACCATCGGCGCGAAAGCGACCACCACCTATTTGAACCGTGGCATGCTGACGGTGGAAGGCGGCGCCGTCACTTCGCATTGTCCGGTCGTCGTGGGAACGGATTCGGCGACAAGCGTCAATTCCGGGTTGATCAATGTCACAGGCGGCGAGCTGGCGGTTGTGGACGGCAACGTCCTTTCGCTGTACCGCAACGCGCGGTTGCGGCAGACGGGCGGGCGCCTTGTCGCGGACGCTCTGGCGGTGAAACGCGGCGTGGCGGAGTTCAGGGGCGGCAGTTCGACGGTCGGTTTCCTGAAGTTCTTGTCCGACGGCACCGTCGTCGTGTCCGACGAGGGCAATCTGACGGCCGGCCTTGACCTCGGATACGATACGCCGGCCACGAACATCGCGAACTCGCTGATCGTCTCCAACGGAACGGTCAGACTCCTCAACGCCGCGTCGTCCAATGCGTTCCTGAAGCCCGTGAGGCCATTTTATCTTCGGATGCTGGGCGGAACGGTGAGTTTGGCGGACCTGTACGTCGGGGTTGGCTCCAGCGGGCTCTTTTGCCTCGAACTGGACGGCGGCGCGTTGACGTGCGGCAAGGTTTCAACATACGGACAGCCTTTCTATCTTCGCCATACAGGTGACGCGGTGGCCAATTTTGACGAATTCCCCCTGGCGGACGATTGGAACAAGAATCTCTGCGCGTCGAATTGCCTTGTGGATCATGTGTTTACGCATAAAGGCCTGAGACCGTTGGCGTTTAGAAGCTCGAACCGCGTGTTCGGACGCAATTCGCTTCGGCCACAGGGTGGATTCCAGATTGTCGTGACGAATCGTTTCGCGCTATTCCGGCTGCAGACAAAAGACAAGTTGGGCGTGTTGAGCCTGGGCTCGGTGCCGGATGAAACGCTTTGGGAGACGTTCCGCTTTGCAAATTCGTATGATTGGGGTTCCCAGTTGCGCGCCGAGGCGGCCGTGGGCGGCAGCGAGTCAATACTGGCGAATGCGACGATTCCGGTTGACTCGCGTCCGAACGGGTATCTGCCGTTGCCGTCCGTGAAGACGAATTCCCTCAAGCGCATGACCGTTGAATTGGGGGTGGTTCCGATGTCCGCGACGCTGGAAGAGCTTGCCGCAGACATGGTGGCGGCCGGGTATGAGAACGTTGCGCCTCACGCGGGCGGCGAAACCAAGCTCGCATTTGACGTTCCGATCTCTCGTCTGCCCGACCAATCCCCAGCGGCTGCGGCGGTCTTTGACTTTACGAAACCTGTTTGCCCAGACAAGTTTGTCGAGGGACCCATGAGTTTCAGCATCCGGACCAATGCCGTGCTCTCATCCATTCGAGTCACGCTTAGAAGGAATTCGAGCGGGTTGACAGTGCTGTTTAAGTGAGGGAACCTTTTGAAAAACGTAGTTAGAGGTCGTGCAGGGCGCTGAAAAATTGTATACTATACGCCATGACAACCAAAGAAAGGCACACAGTCATGGCAACAGGAAACGCGCGTGATGGAAAACCGCGTGCGGGGAATCCGCATGTTCTGCGCAAAACAGTCCTCGCTGCGGCCCTGAAGTGCCAAAATGCAGCGGCGGTTGCCGCGCGCGGCATGCGACAACACATCACGGCGGTCGGAAAAACGGCCGGTCACACCCAGAACCCCCGATTTTTTATTCAGAATGGCGTCCATTTCCTTGGCGGTATAGCCTTCCCGATCCATCATGAAACCGGGAATCGCCGGATCGATGTCGCCGCAGCGGGTACCCATCATAGCGCCTTCCAGAGGCGTCATGCCCATGGAGGTATCCACCGACTCGCCATTGCGCACCGCGCAGAACGAGGAACCGTTGCCGATGTGCAGCGTAATGAGATTGCAGTCCCTGGGAGCCTTCTTCAACAGCACGGCCGCCCGTTTGGACACATACAGATGACTGCTGCCATGCGCGCCATAGCGCCGCACGCCATAGCGGCGATACCACTCGTACGGCAGGGAATAGATGTAGGCATATTCCGGCATCGTTTGGTGAAAGGCGGTATCGAAAACCGCCACCTGCGGCACGTTGGGCAGCAAGGTGCGAATTGCCTCAATACCGGAAACATGGTGGGGATTGTGCAGCGGGGCCAGATGCTGCACATCGCGGATACCCTGCAAAACTTCGTCGGTGATCAGCATGGACTGTGTAAAATGCTCACCACCGGCCACAACCCGGTGTCCTACAGCGTCCACAGGAATGACGCCCTTCCCTCCCTTGTTGAACGATTCCTGCGCCAGCATATCCAGCACCAGACTGATGGCCGCGCAATGATCCGGACAGTCGTGATTCTTCCTGACAGGTTCCTTTCCCGGGACCTCATGCACGATAAAAGAATCGGAAACCGCCACTCGTTCCACCGCGCCGCGCGCTAAAAGCTGTTTCTTTTCCCAGTCAAAAAGCTGATATTTTACCGAGGAACTGCCACAGTTTAGCGCAAGAATATCCATCCTGGTTACCTCCGTTGGCTTCCAAACCGCACCGATCGGCTTTTCGATCCCTTCAGGAAGCGCAAGTGCCACAGCTACATACTTTGCATCCTTTGCACAACAGCATACTCTCATGCGCCCGATTCACGGCAGGCAAACAAAGCTAAAGTATTAGCATACAATCCCATGTGCATACAAATTAAAACGCCTTTCTATTTTTTTATTCCCCATGCAAAAATCACACCTTGCCTATACCGCCCAGGAGCGCCAGGAACAAGCGCCTGCCACTTTCGGGATCACAGGCAATTTTTTTCGTAAAAGCTGGACAACTGTACGAAAGTAAAGTAAGTTGCATAAAGGAGTTTGTAGCCCATTCCACATTGGAAGGAGGTGAGAGTTTTGGCTTACAAGATCGACGAAAGCAAATGCACCAACTGCGGTCTGTGCGAACCGAACTGCCCGGTTG